>JAYTCW010000385.1:0-5828 GCA_043736295.1 Planctomycetota bacterium
CTCATCCCTCATCCCTCATCCCTCATCCCTCATCCCTCATCCCTCATCTCTCATCTCTCATCTCTCATCTCTCATCTCTCATCTCTCAACCCTCAACCCTCAACCCTCAATCCTCAACCCTCAACCCTCAATCCTCAACAATCCCCCTCCTGCCAATGAAAGAAACGGCACCGGAGGGGATCCGGCACCGTTCCTGCGAGAGACGGGAGGGGAAGTGGGGTGGGAAACTAGCAGAGGGGAGAGGGGGAAGGGAGTGACTTAGTCGGAATTATCGAGGACGGGTGCGCGAACCGAGCAGTTTGCTACTTGGAGGCGATGGAGACCTTGCCCGAAGCGGTCTTCGGTCCTGGCAGTTCGTTCGCTGCCGGCGTGTGAGCCTTCCAACCGCCGGTTCCTGTGGCAGCCACTGCGGCCTGCGTCCGGCGGGTGACGGGTTGCACGATGACTCGGGCGGGAGATGTCGGAGCCGAATCGTGACGGATCACGCGATTGTCGTTCGCGGGCACGGGAGCGGGCTTCGGATAGGAGATCCCCTTGAGAGGGTTGCCCGTCTGTGGGGTGTCGTTCTCAGCAGCCCGAGTCGGCTCTTTTTCCTGAGCAGTTTGAGTGCCTTGGGGAGCAATGGCCATCCCGGTGTAAGGATCCACAAAGGCCATCTGCGTCATCGGCACATGGACGGTCTTCATGACGGTGTACGGTTCCATCGTGGTGACGGTGACCTGCTCAGAATCCGTGTAGTATTCGGCGACCTGCTGAGTCGTCTGATATGCGACCATCTTGGCTTCGACGTAGCTACGCTGCTGAGTCGAATTCACGGCCACTTGCCGTTGAACGGGGACGGTCGTCTGGCAGACCTGCGGAATGAACTGGCGGTGAGTGGTGTAGTTCGGCTGGAGAGCCGTCCGCATCTGATAGCCCATGCGATTCATCGAGGCCATCATGCCGGGACGGCTGTCGTACTGACACGGGGCCATCTTCGCCACGGGCTGAGTCATGGTTTGCCAGCGCCCTTTGTTGACCATTTTGGTCTGCATCTCCGTGACCGTCTGGTAGCTCATCACGGGGACTTCGACCGTCTTGGTCTCCATCACCTGGCGGTAAGCGGTCACTGGCTTGGAGACCATCCGCATCTTGGTCACTGGTCGAGTCTGTACCGTCTGCTTCGGACGATACTCGGTCTGCTGCACTTGCTTGGCGACCATGGTCGTCACCGGCTGCATGCACTGAGTGGCCGTGGTCACGACCGGAGCGGGGGTATAGCAGCTGCAATCGCCGAAGGGATTCCACTGGGCCATCAGGGCCATAGGGCTGGCCAGGGAGGCCACAATGACGGCGACCAACTGGCGGGTCCGGATTCCAAACATGGGTGAATCCTGTCGAAAACGTGACTGTGATTGAACGTGAAGGTGAGGCCCCGGCGTCCCCTCCGCAGTCAGCGGCGGAGATCACCAAGGCGGGGGGACTTGTACCTCTGATGGGAAAAACAGGTCAATAAGACGGGCCAGTTTTGCCGGTCCTCTTTCGAAGGTTTGTATTTGTTACAGCTGTAACGATTCTGCCGGGGAATTGCTCAAGTCCCATGAGGGAGAAATGCAACACGGCGTTTGACTCGCTCGACAGGCGACCTAGGTTGATACATCACTGTTGATGTGCCCCGTGAGTCTCTTTCCTCCGTCTCGTGCCCATGAACCATTTCAAGTCTTCCGTCAGCATTGCCGTGTGCGAATCCGCAACACGTCCCCATCGCCCGATATGGCCCATGCATCTGTGCGTGATTGCCTGTGTGGTCGCGGCCACGATTACACTGAATCCGGAAGCGGGCCAGCTCTGGTCTCAATCGGCCTCGCCGGTGTTGGCTTCCGTGGATCGAGTGCTGGCTCCCTGGGGCGCATCGATCAATCAGCATGCGGCCCCGAACGCTCCAACGCTTCCCCCAATGATCGCAGTCGCCTTTGGCTGTGTGCAGCCCGATGAGACGGTCGTCGAACTGACCCGAGCGGAAAGACTGGCCGAGTTTGACGACACGCCGGAAGTGGGTGATCTGAAGTCGGTGACTCAGCCAACCCATTGGCGGCGCCGCGAAGGTCAAACCTCCTATCGCCATAATCTCGAAAAGTCTGTCGATTGAGGTCTGTCGGCGATGTCGCTCTGCGACTCGCGCGTGGGATCGGCTTCCTGCCTGTTATTTGGGAAGGACGACAGGCTGGAAGACTATCCTACGGCTCACTCCGCACCGCTCGATCGAGTGGACCGCTTGTACGCCTGATACAACTCTTCCATCTCCTGAAGCGTGGCCGACTCAAACGTTTTTCCCGCAGCACTGAGTCCGCGTTCGATCGCACGAAAGCGATCCGCGAATTTGCGGTTGGAGTTGCGGAGTGCCTCTTCCGGGTTGATGCCCCACCGCCGGGCGATGTTGGCCACGACGAATAGCACGTCGCCCAGTTCAGACTCGATCCGCTGCTTGCGGTCAGGGTCGGTGACCTCTTCATCGGGGACCGGGATCATGTCGACCGAGGCCGTGATCTGCGGCACCTCGCCCAGTTCTTCGCCCAACTCGGCGAGTTCCTCTCGCAGTTTGTCGAACAACATCGCGCGGTGAGGGAAGTCGTACCCGACTCTCGCTGCCTTCTTGCTGAGTCTCGCCGCCTTGGCCAAAGCCGGTAGCTCGATCGGAATCCCATCCAGGAGCGAGGCCCGCTGCTTCTCGGCCTGCTTGGCCCGTTCCCAATGCGTCAGCACATCACTGGCCGTCTGAGCTTGCTCCTCGCCAAAGACATGCGGGTGCCGGTGGATCATCTTGGCCGTAATGCGCTCGATCACCGCAAGGATGTCGAACCGCCCCTCGTCCTTCCCGATCTGGGCATCCAGCACAACTTGCAGCAAGACATCGCCCAACTCCTCGGTGATCGCCTCATCATCATTCGAGTCGATCGCCTCGAGTAGTTCGTAAGTCTCTTCGAGCGTGAACGGCTTGATCGATCCCAGCGTCTGCACCCGGTCCCAAGGGCAACCCGTCGGCGACCGCAGCTGGGCGATCACCTCGCACAACCGTTGAAACGCCGGTCCCAGCAGAGCAGGATCGGGCGGAGTTCCGGGAGGGGGAGACGCTGACATCAATGGACCAATTCGGACGAGTGACTGAAGCAGATCGCAGGTCGCGTCACGGTAGCGGTTTGAGTCCCCCGGGGCAAACTGCCAGCTCCTGCCAGCCCGCACGCCAGCAAGGGATGTACCAAGCATCCCTTGCTGGCGCTGCGGGCTGGTACGGATGGTCACACTCGCGTCCCTTTCCGGCCTCCCCTTCGCGGGGTAGAGTGCTAACTTGCGTTTCCGTTCTGTCCCGCATCTCGCTTGGAGTCCTCTCATGCCTGCTGTCTCGCGTCGTACATTCCTGCAATCCGCAGTCGCCGGAGGGGCTGCGCTGGCGGTCGCTGGCCAGACCTCGTCACTCCTCGCCGCAGACGAATGGGGCGGCTTCAAGATGGGGCTGCAAAGCTACACGCTCCGCGACTTCGACACCGCCCAGGCGCTGAAACACACGACCAAGCTCGGACTGAAATACTGGGAGTCGTTCAGCAAGCATGTCCCGGTGGCCACCCTTCCCGCGACCATTGCCGGGTACAAGAAGCAGCTGAGCGACGCGGGCGTGCAGATGATTGCCTATGGCGTGGTCGGGTTCGATACGAACGAGACCAAGGCCCGCGAGATCTTTGATTTTGCGAAGGCGATGGGATTGCAGTCGATCAGTGCCGACCCGAAGCAGGAAAAGGCCACGTTCGACCTCCTCGATAAGCTGGTGGCTGAATATGACATCGCCATCGGCATTCACAACCACGGTCCGTTTCACCACTACAACAAAGCCGACGATGTTCTCCAGTGGGTCAAGGACCGGCACCCAAAAATCGGAGCTTGCGTCGATACCGGGCACTACCTCCGCAGTGACGAGAACATCGTCGAGGTCATCGAGAAGTTCGGCAGCCGCGTGTTCGGCGTCCATTTCAAGGATGTCCGGACCATCAAGGACGCCGCCGAAAAGGAAAAGCTGCTGAAGGAGTTGACTCCGGGGCGGGCCGAAGAATTGAAGAAGGAAGGCAAGATTTTCACAATCCTGGGCGAAGGGGAACTCGACGTGGTCGGCTGCCTGAAGGCCCTCAAGAAGCTGAATTACCAGTACGGTGTGTCGCTCGAGTACGAAGAGCACCCCGAGAATCCGATTTCGGACATCGAGCAGTGTTTGAAGACGGTCAAGACGGCCTTGACCAGGCTCGGATAGGCCATCCCCTCCCCTCGAAGTTTCACACTCCTCGTCATTCGTTTTTGACGTATGACGAGGAGTGTGCGTTGCAGCATGGAAATGTCTTGTTTCCACTTGGGCTGCTCCTCGCTGGGTGAATGCTGACCGCTGATGGCTGACAGCTCACCTTGTGCTGTGTGCCGTCATTCCTCTTGTTCGATTTCGCCCGGAGTGGCATGATGCCCGCCCCGCAGAGCATGTCAGCCACGCGCGGAGAGAACTCAAACCGGGAGACCACGGATGGCACTGTTGGAATGCAAACACCTGGTCAAGGTTTACCCCGGTGGCAAACGAGCCGTTAAGGATGTCTCCTTCTACGTCGAGAAGGGCGAAATCGTCGCTCTCCTCGGGCCAAATGGCGCGGGAAAGTCGACCACTTTCAGTATGTCTGTGGGATTGATCTCACCCACAGAAGGCCAAGTCATCCTGGAAGGCCGCGATGTCACGCACTGGGCCATGTACCGCCGGGCACGGGCCGGAATGGGCTATCTGCCTCAGTACCACAGCATCTTCATCAAGCTTACTGTCGAGCAGAATCTGCAGGCGATCTTGGAGTTTCTCCCCCTCAGCTATGAGGACCGCGTGCAGCGAATCAACAAGTTGATCGACCAGTTCGGCCTGGAAGAACAGCGACACCAGATCTCGTCGACCATGTCCGGTGGGCAGAAACGGCGGCTGGAAATCGCCCGCTGTCTGGCAACCAATCCCGCCATCGTGCTGCTCGACGAACCATTCACGGGCATCGACCCCAAGACAATCAATGATATTCAGGACATCATCATCCAACTCAGGGACAGCGGGATTTCGATCCTACTGACCGACCACCGCGAGCGTGATACACTGGCGATTGTGGATCGGACTTATGTCATCTGCGGTGGAGAAGTGGTGGTCGAGGGTGACGCCGAAACGGTGCTGAATAACCCGCGAGCCAAGGAGCTGTACTTTGGCACCCGATTTGACGCGACCTCCATTCTGGAGCAGAAGTCGAGCCTGCGCGGGGATCGTGATGAGACGCAAGCGGCGTAAGGCGAGCGGCTCCAAGGGGTGATGTCCCCCGAGGGGAGTGTGCAGCCAGTACTGTGAGCACGATCGGAAGCCGCAATATATTTCCGGGCGAGTGCCTCGCCAAGGCTTAAATTGGGGGTTGCCACCGTCGGGAGGGCGAGGCTCCTGCCGAGCTGCGACTGCGAGTCGACGTGTCCCCTGGCTCGCGGCTCAGCAGGAGCTTCGCCCTCCCGGTCGCGACCTCCACAACCCCACGTCTTAGCATTGGCGAGGCACTAGAGCAGTTTCACAATCTCTCTTCAGTGAACTCACGAGCGGTCAGCAGTCAGCCAGAAGGTTTTGTTTCGGCTTCTAGCTGACTGCTGACTGCTGACTGCTGACGGCTGACGGCTGATGGTTTAGACTGAAGACCAATTTTGAACATGCACTAACTGGACAGCGCCAGGTTCCTCAGGCTCAATGTCGTAACCTGTTTCTGATCAGTGTGTTCTGGTCTCTCTGTCCCTGTCACTTGCGAAATCCACTG
>JAYTCW010000386.1:0-36461 GCA_043736295.1 Planctomycetota bacterium
TTTCAGCAGTCAGCCAGAAGGTTTTGATTCGGCTTCTGGCTGATGGCTGACCGCTGATGGCTGATGGCTGATGGCTGATGGCTGATGGCTGATGGCTGAACATGCTCTACGGCTTGACCTTCTCGTCATCGACCTGCTTCTGAACGTCGATCGCTGTGGTGTTGACGACCTTGGCGACTTTCTCGGAGAGCTTCTTGGCGAGCAGGCCGCTGGGATCGCATCCGGAAGCGACCGAAACGATCTTGCCTCCCTTCTCGATCAGGAAGTTGGTCGGCATCGTCTTAGTCTCAAAGGTGGTCCACGCGTCGCCCTTGGTATCGACGGTGTAGAGCATGTTGAGCTTTTTCTCTTTGACGTAGGCCGCGACCTTGCTGTCGGGTTCGCGGAAGACGGCGATCGAGGTCAGGCCGAGATCCTTGTACCCTTCGTGCATCGCCTGGAAGTAGGCCAGTTCCTTGTCGCAGCCCGAGCAGCCGCAGGTCAGCCGCACGAGCACCGGGCCCTTCGCGGTCAACTCCGACAGACTAATCTCTTTGCCCGTCGCATCCTTGAACTTGAAGTCGGGTGCCTGAGTCCCCACATCGACCTTCTTCGGAGCAACCACGACTACTTCGGCTGGCTTGGTCGCAGGTTTCGCGTCCTCCCCCCACGCAACACCGGTGACGAGGAAAATCGCGGATGCCATGGCAACGAGACTCTTCATGAACGACTCCTGGCAGGAAACGAGGTAGTAGGGACTCGAGGCCCCAAGGCTGCGAATCCCAGCATACCGGAGACTCACACATAAGCCAAACTCGAAATGACATCCAGGAGACGGTTTCGATTTCAAAGTCGTTGGCTGGCTTCGCGAGATGACCCAGCCAACGGCCAGACTCCGTCCGTAATGTCAGAGGGTCTGGACCGGCCTGACATGCAACTGGCCCCGACAACTCCTTGAGATTCTTCGATTCAAAACGCGGCGTTCATCGCGTCTTCACGCCCACCGCGAACATACATCCCTCAGACGCCGATGGCTTGTGCCACGGCACGCACGTACAAGTACGACCGGAGAAAGACCAATGCCAATCGTTCGCAAGTTGCGTGGATTCACACTGATTGAATTGCTCGTGGTGATCGCCATCATTGCCGTGCTGATCGCGCTGCTCCTGCCTGCCGTACAACAGGCTCGCGAAGCAGCCCGCCGCTCGGCGTGCAAAAATAATCTCAAGCAGATGGGACTGGCTCTCCACAATTATGAGGAGACGTACAAAATGTTCCCAGCCAGCCGGATCAACCTGACCGGTCCAGTTTTTCAGAGAACCTGGATCACATCCTGCCTCCCGTACCTAGATCAGGCTCCGCTGTACAACCTGTATGACTCGAATCTGCCTTGGTTTGCCGTCGCCAATGACCCAGCCACCAAGACCGTTCTCAATGTGGTGATGTGCCCCTCTTCACCGGGCCGGGTGTCGACGCCCAGTGCGGCTTGCTATAGCGAGATCACCGGAACTGTACGGTCCGACACACCCGCTTGGGGGCTGAGCGATTACGGCTCCATCAATGCGGTCCGAAACGGGCTGAATGTGGCGAGCGGAGGGACCTCCTGGGGACTCAAGGAGTTTGATGGCGGACTCGGGCGAGGCCCTAACGGAGTGGCGCTGGGCAAGTTCATGGACGGTCTTTCGAATACCATGTTGGTCGGCGAAGATGCCGGGCGACCGATGCTCTACAATTTTGACATGCCAGCCAGGAATCCCAAGACTGGACTGGCCGCCACGGGAACTGAATGGACCGGAGATGGCTGGGGCTGGGCAGATATCAATAACGGTTTCAGCCTGGATGGAATTGGAACGAACGGCATCGCCAACAATACTTCGGGCAGTGGAAATGTGACTCTGGCTGCGGGTGGCGGGACTTGCTTTATCAACTGCTCCAATGACTCGGAGTTCTACTCCTTTCATACGGGTGGAGTACACGCATTGATGGGTGACGGAGCGGTCCGGTTCATCGGAGAGAACATCTCTGGTCAAACGCTAGTGGCTCTGGGCACCCGGGGTCGTGGCGACATCGTCGGCGAGTTCTAGAACATCTCGGCAATCGGGTTCCCGGTGGCGAGGGCGATGGGCCGGCCGAAGGGGTCTTGGATGGCCTGCGTATGATCGATCCCAAGGAACCGGTAGATCGTGGCCAGGAAGTCCTGCGGGTCGTAGGGGCGCTCGATCGGCCGGGCCCCGATGCCATCCGTCTGGCCGACGACGCGGCCCATCGGCAGGCCGCCGCCGGAGTATAAGATCGACATCGCGCTGGGCCAGTGGTCGCGACCGACACGGCCATCTTTGTATTCCAGACGTGGAGTCCGACCGAACTCGCCGGTGACGATCAGCAGCACTCGCTCATTCAGTCCACGATCAAACAGATCGTTGATCAGCGTCGCCAGCACATGGTCGTACTCCGGGAGTCTCGCCCGCATCTCACTGGGCAAGTCCCAGTTCACCGCGTGGTCGTCCCAGTTATGCGCGTTGCCGCCCGGCCCGTGGCCATTCGAGTTGAACGACACGAACCGCACACCGGCCTCGACCAGTCTGCGAGCAATCAAAGCATCCCGCCCCAGCCCCTCGCCATAACGCGCCACCGTCGCGGGCTCCTCCAGCGTGAGATCGAACGCCTTGGCAGCTGCTCCGGAGGTAATGATCTCGATGGCCTGGCGGTCCCATTCGTCGAGAACCTGCATCGACCCGTGGGCGTCGACCTCGCGCTTTAGACGGTCGAAGCTCTTACGTACCGCCAGTCGATCGGTGAGCCGTTGAGATTCCACCGACAAGCTCACATCGCGCAGTGAGCCATTGACGACCGGCACGCGGTACTGACCGCTCCAGTACCCCTCGGAAATCCCCGCCGAGTAGTCGGGACCGTTGGCGACCACGCCCCCCACCGCGAGCGCCGTCGGCATGCCACTGCCCGGTTGAGTCAGCATGCGGTTGACGACGGCACCGACCTGCGGATGGTATGACTCATAGCCGAACCCCGGCTTCAGCTTGCCGTACCCGCTGAGGAACCGGCGATGGCCCGCGAAGTGGTCGGCCTCGTCGTGAGTCACTGATCTCAGCAACGAAAACCGATGAGCAATCTCCGCATGCTTGGGCAGCAGTTCGCAGACCTCGATCCCCGGCACCTTCGTCGGGATCGGCAGGAACGGGCCGCGGATCTCCGTCGAGGTCTGCGGCTTCATGTCATAGGTTTCGAGATGACTTGGCCCGCCATGAGCAAAGAACAGAATCACCGCCGTCTTCTTCGCCTCGGTTCCCGCAGCTGCCTCTCGACGCAGCAATTCGGCGAGCGAAAGTCCTCCCAGACCGAGAAACCCGGCCTTGAGGAACTGACGACGAGAGCGATCCAGCCATGTGGCCCCGCGTTCACCGTTGAAAGACAGCATGGGAAGACTTTCCGGGTTCGGAGTGCCAATGCTTTGAATAACACATCAGACACTACTGAAGTATCGGCAGTTCGAGTGACAAGCGTCAATGGATCATGCCGATTGGCCTCTACGCCGTGTGTGCATCAAAAAAGTCGCCAGGCGTGAAATCCTGCCCCCTCTCCCCCACAATCGGTACTGCATTCAGTAAGGACTCCACCGTGGGGGAGAGGGCTGGGGTGGGGGGGCCACGCCGCTCGCTCGAAGCCCCTCACCCCGGCCCTCTCCCCACAGCCATGCCCTCTCAGAAAATCGCGTCGCCAGTGGGGAGAGGGGGCAGAAATACGCCACCGCCTATAATTCTGATGCACACATCTCGACGCCGTGGCCGATGGATCCATCTCATTCTGGTTCGTGGCGAGTATACTTCTGCCTCAGCACCCACGGAGACCACATGCCGCTCCATGATCGTTATCGCAAGCAGACCCTCTTTGCTCCCCTCGGGGAAGCGGGACAGTTGCGATTGCGCGAGGGGAAGGCGTTGGTGGTGGGGTGCGGGGCGCTGGGGTCGGTGATTGCGGAGAGTCTGGTCCGGGCCGGGGTCGGTTTGGTGCGGATCATCGACCGCGATTTCGTGGAGCTGTCGAACCTCCAGCGGCAAGTTCTCTACGACGAGCGGGATGTGGCCGAACAACTCCCCAAGGCCGAAGCAGCCGCTCGCAAGCTGAGGCAAATCAACAGCGATGTCGTGGTCGAACCCGTTGTGGCCGACTTGACGAGTGACAACATCCGCCAGCTGGCTGACGGGATGCAGGTGATCGTCGACGGGACCGACAACTTCGAAACCCGATTTCTGGTGAATGATCTGGCGTTCGAGCGCGGCATCCCGTGGGTGCATGGCGGGTGCGTCGGGTGCCACGGACAGGTCATGACGTTTCGACCGGGGAAGACGATCTGCTTTCGCTGTCTGATGGGGGGCGTGCCCGAGCCGGGGAGCGGGGAGACGTGCGACACAGCGGGAGTCCTGGGACCAGCTGTGAATGTGATCGCCTCGCTACAAGCTCTGGATGCGATCAAGATACTGGCGGGGTTGGACGAGACCATCGAGCCGGTGTTGACGGTCGTCGATCTGTGGGAGGGGACGTTTCGCCGCCTGAAGGTCGGTGAGCCACGCGACGAGGGGCGGTGTGCGGGGTGCCTGACCGGGGAGCGACCGTGGCTGCATGGGACGCAGTCGGCACGGTCAGCTGTGCTGTGCGGGCGGAACGCGGTGCAGATTACTCCGCCGCAATCGATGCAGATCGGTTTGGAAGAATTAGCGGTTCGACTCGCGGCCAGTGGGCGAGTGACTCGCAACCCGTTTCTGGTGAAGCTGGAGGCTGCCGAATCGGGATATGTCCTGACGGTGTTCCAGGACGGTCGAGCGATCGTGCAGGGGACGGAAGATCCGGGAATCGCCCGCAGCGTCTATGCTCGCTTCATTGGAATGTGATGGTCGTAGTGAGCGCCCCGATTATACAGGGGACACCGATCTCAAGGAGCCACCGACCGAGTGGTGCTGTCGCGACAACCCTCACGCCAAGCAACCGGAATCGAGGCGTTACACCGACATCGCTGGAATCGCCAGCAAGGGCATGTTAGGGTGAAGCGGAAGGGTTCTTGGCTTTCTGAAGCTATGCCCTCGATTTGACGTGTCAACGCATCGAGCACTCGATGGCGATCAAGATAACTCTGGACTCATTTCTGGCTGTCGTGAAGCGGAGTGGGCTGCTCTCGGAAGAGCAGTTGACGGCCGCGCTGGACAAATTTCGCGCAGCCGATGGTGTGGTGACCGACGCCAAGCCGTTCGCCGAATTCCTAGTTCGTCAGAAACAGCTGACCGTCTGGCAAGCGGAAAAGGTACTCCAGGGGAAACATAAAGGGTTCTTTCTGGGGCGGTATCGCCTGCTGTCTCTCCTGGGTAAGGGGGGGATGAGCACGGTGTTTCTGGCTCAGCACACAGTGATGAAGCGGTTTTGCGCCCTCAAGGTGTTACCGGCCAAACGGGTGCATGATGCCAGCTACCTCGGGCGGTTTCATCGCGAGGCTCAGGCGGTGGCGGCTCTGGATCATCCGAATATTGTGCGGGCCTATGATGTCGACATGACGGCGGATGCTGGCGTCGACATTCATTTTCTGGCGATGGAGTTTGTGCAGGGGAAGAGCCTGCTGGAGCTGATTCAGGAAAAGGGGCCACTCTCGATCACTGACGCTGCGGAGTACGTGCGGCAATCGGCGTTGGGGCTGGAACATGCCCACAAGGCGGGTCTGATTCACCGGGACATTAAGCCGGGCAATCTGCTGGTCACACCGACCGGGGTGCTGAAGGTTCTGGACTTAGGGCTGGCCCGTTTCTTTGACGACAACGATCACTCACTGACGGTGCAGCACGACGAAAAAGTCCTCGGCACAGCGGACTACATCTCACCCGAGCAGGCGATCGACAGCCATAAAGTCGACCGTCGCACCGACATCTACAGCTTGGGCTGTACGCTGTATTTTTTGTTGTCGGGGCACCCGCCGTTTAATAGCGGATCGCTCGCGCAGCGACTGGTGGCTCACCAGACTCGCCCCGCACCGCCGATCACGAATGATCGCCCCGAAGTCCCCGTTGAGCTGCAAGCCATCATGGAAAAGATGATGGCGAAGAAGGCCGAGGATCGGTATCAAACGGCGCAGGAGGTTGCGGACGCGGTGGCCCACTGGCAGAAGCCATCTCCCGCCAAGGTGGCTGCCGCTGCTCCCGTGACTCCCATTGTGGCGATGGCTTCACCCGCGAAGGCCGCCCCCGCACCGGCCCCTGCCGCCGTGAAGCCCGCTTCCGCAGTCGCGAAAGTTCCGAAGGCCAAGACTCCGCTGACGGCGACCCCGTCCTCTACACCCAGTGTCTCGGCAAAAGCGAATCCTGCGAAGAAGAAGTCGTCGGCTGGATCGGGAGTCGGCACTGTGGCTGCGAAGCCCGCGAAAGTCGCCCCCGCCCCTCTGGAGTTCGCGCTGGACAGTTCCAGTGTGGATGATGACGACCCACTGGGCAACTTCTTGTCCGGAGGACTGTCGGGGGTGTCGGGAGGACAGTCGGGAGTCGCTGAGTCGGGCGGTCTCGATTTCTCGGCGTTGGAGAGTCCCACTCCGAGTGACTCGCAGGCATCACGCAGTTCGTCCAAGGCTCTCAAGCAAGCGGCGGTCGATACGGCGAAGATCAATGACTCGCAGACCGAGGTGGACATCGTCGCTCCACCTGCTCCGGCGCTGCCTCCTGTCGAAGAACTCGATCTGGACCTGGGATTACTGGATCAGGTCTTCGATCCCGCATTACTCGAGTTCGACTTGGGCTCGCCCACCATGGAAGAGCCGACGATTGAAGATCCCGCAGCCCCGGCTCCGCCCGAAGAGCCTGTGGTGACAGAGCCCGTGGTGATCGACACGAACGATACGTTGAGTGCCCACGATTCCTTCGCCCCGCTGGCCGAGTTCGCCGATTTTTCGGAGACCGATTTCACCTCGGCCCCGACTCCCCCAGCGACCCCGAAAGTCGTGGTCAAATCTGCCAAGCCCGCTTGGCAACAGATCAATCCGAAATGGCTGGCAGCGGGCGTCGGCGGACTGTTGATCCTGATTCTGGCCCTGTGGTTCATGCCCCAGGGAGACTCGAAGTCACCCACGATTGCCCCGGTCCCCGTGGCGATGAAGCCCCGTCCCTCCGCTGACCTGGAAGTCATTAAAGTCGGGCCGCAGGGTCATTTCGCCACGATTCAAGAGGCGATTGATTTCCTGCGAAAGAGCTTCCGCCCACTCAGTAGCTTCGAGACGCGGACGATCAAAGTCGCCGGGGGTGCGACCTATCCCGGGTCGATCCGGATCGTCAGTGAAGGCAAGACGCACTTCCCCCGATTCGTCACCATCCAGTCCGATGGCCCGACTCCCGCGATCTTGCAAGGGTCAGGAACTCAGCCAGTCCTGTACCTGCAAGAGGTCGAGTCGCTGACCGTCGAAGGGTTCGTCTTCGACGCGATGGCGGCGGACGTGGCAATTGAGGTCCGAGGATTCTCGCCCAGCATACAGCTGAAATCACTCCGGGTCCAGAACTTTAAGAAGACGGGCGTTCTGCTGAGTGATGTGTCTGCTCAGGTGGGGGAAGAGTTCCTGGTCGAGGGCTTGCGAATCCAGGCCCAGGCCCCCGAGGGTGTGGGCCTGCGCTGTCAGGCAGCCACTGGGAAGACCACCACAAGCCTCCAGCTGAAGAACCTCCGGATCGTCGGGCCGTTGAAGTCCGGGATCGAGATCTCTGGAGCCTTTGGAAAGTCCCAGCTGTCCGATTCGATCCTCGCGGGATGCAGCGTAGGAATCCGGTTTACCGGGGGGCAACTCGATGAGGTCTCCCTCATCAATAACACCTTGGCCAAGAACGATCGAGGGTTCGTGTTTTCGAAGCCGCCCGCGCCGGAGAGCCGCAATCTCAAGGTGATGCACACACTCTTCAGCGGGAATGCGATGTCCGATGCCGTCGTCGAGAGTGGTGCGGTGGCCGGGTTGGCGGAGACGCTGCTGGCCCCGGGAGATGGTCGGCGTTTCAATCGGACCGACCGGAAAGAGGCCGACTCGCAAGGACTCGATCTGTTTACAGGTGATGGCCTGCGTGGGGCGGTGACGACCTTCGCTTCCAACGCCGCCGACGCCCCGAACTACTTAAAACCCAGTACCGCCGATGTGAACGTCGCAGCACCCGCGACCGGAGCCCAAGGGTACATCGGAGCGGTCGCTCCGTGACGGAGTCGGGAGCAGGAGCCCCACTCCAGTGCTGTGGGCACGATGAGAGGTCTGGCCTTCTCTGGGCAAGGCTTCCCAAACGAGGTCACCTATAGATGCGCCTGATTTTGTCCCGGTAGGGACACTCGATAATAGCCCACCGTTTCAACGGTGGGAGATCGCTCTCGGCCAGAGAGCGAGTCCCGTGAGGGCGGTTGACTCTGGCGATCATCAATATGACGAAGAGCCTCGGTGCGAGATTCTGTCGCCCCTGCCGGGGCTGTGGACCGGGAGAGAATCGCTGGTCCCACCGCTGAAGCGGTGGGCTATTTTCGGGTGTCCCTGGCGGGACAAAGAGTGCGACTGCTCCAGATCGTCGTACCTTTACAACTGGAATGACTCGGCCTCTGGCAGCGACCAATCATGTTCACAACCCGGCCCTACACTCACAGTTCAACCCTCATTCGATAAACCATAAACCATAAACCTCCCCCCTTCCCCCGTGGCCTTCAGGCAACATGCCCTCGTGGCTTTTCAGAATCATTCTGCCTTCCTCGGAAACGTGAACTAGGCTTGGGGACGGACCGTGGTTGGTCCATTCCCTCGCCTTCTGTCAGCTCTCCGTCGGAACCCAGGTCATGTCACGGGATGTTTCCAGCGACGCCAAGCACGATGTCGTTCGTGTGCAAGAACAGCTGCTCGACATGCTGCGTATGGCAGGCAAAGAGGCTCCGCCTCCGCGTCGTGAGCCACCCGCTGCGGCCATTGCCGTCGTCGCGCCGCCTGTGGCTGCTCCGGTGAAGGCAGCGGCCGTCGCCTCATCGGCCCCACCGCTGCCCGGTGAAGATTGCCCCAAGTGCGGCTCGGACACCCCGTGGGGTCGCTCCAACTGGTGCCCCGAATGTGGTTATTACCCCAAGGCCGGTTTTGGAGGTACAGGGATCGTCGAGGACGACTCCCACGAGCCTCCTCCGACACTGCTTTCCATCATCCCTGCGTGGGTGATCCCGACGGTGGTGGCCTCGGTGGCCATGCTCATCGGATCGATCATCTGCCGTTTCGTCTTCAACGATGCGCTGCTGCGTTCACTGGTGGCCATTACTCAGTTACTGGTCTTTGCCGGGTTCACGTTTGCCGTTCACAGTCGGGCCTCCATGCTGGCCATGAAAACGGGGCGAGGCTGGATGGCCTTCGTAAATCCGGGCGAGACGTGGGCTCTGGTACTCGGCAGAATGCCCGCGACGCGGACGCTGATCATGCTACTCGGCTGCGGGTTGTCTGGCATGGTGTCGTCATTCGTGATTGGACCGGATGTGGATATCATTGCTGAGGAGATCGCGAAGGAAGTTAAGAATCGCCCCAAAGTGACCTTCTCCGATATTGTCGGGGCCATGACAAAAATGTCGGGCAAGGCCTTTGGAGACCCCAAGAAGAACCTCGCTATGAAGGCCTTCGGAGGTTTGATTCAAGCGACCGGGCAAGCGTCTGGCGGAGGGGGCGCTGGTCCCGATGACCTGGAAGGGTCCATCGGCGATCTCGCTGGTATGGCGGGCATCGTCACCGCGAACTCCATGTCTGGCGGAGGGGGCGGAGACGGCGGGGAGGGTGGACTGGAAAATGCCATCGGTGATCTGGGGGGAACTGCCGGTGCGATCACGGAGGGCTCGTCCTCAGAGACCTCTGGCGGCAATTCCAGTAGTTCGACCAAAAAGCCCGACGGTTCAGACGATGGGAAGAGTAACCTGACGATTCGGGATGGAAAAGATCCAACCACACCTTCCAAGACGCCAGCGAATGCGGACAACCCCGGTTCGACTGCGGAACTGGTAAAAGGCACCTTCGACTACTGGATCTACGGCTACACAACCAACCCCGAAGGAGAACCTCGCTCGCTCCTCCTGGCCACGACCGGAGGCTCGGGACCACTGCGGTTCTCCCAAAAATTGGGGATCGATGGACTCAACTCAGAAGAGCTAGCCCAGATCAGCGAGCAGCTGAAACCGTACCGCGTCAAGAACTCCGCCATCAGTTCGCCGTATGGGGGCAAATGGGTCAAGCCCGTGGCGAAATGCCGAGTGGATCACGACGGTCTGAATGCCGAGGAGCGACCGATCAATCCGAAATTCCAGAAGGTGATCCTGCCGTAGCAATTCACCCACTTGAGATTGTGAGGTCGAAGGGCAACTTCCCTTAGATCCGGACGAAGATCCTGCGGCGATAGAGCCAGAATAGAATCAGCCAGACGACGAGCAGCACAGCGGCCCCGTGCAGTAGCGGTTCGTAGGCGGACCCCGCCAGGCCGAATACTTTCGTCCCCAAATGCCGGTTCAGAGCCGCCTGTATCGGAGCAAACAACACCCACTCGGAACAGTACGCCACGATCGAATTGCTCCCGATCACGATCACCGGAAAGGCCCACGCCTTCCATCCGCCGACATCAATGATCGCGTAATAAGCCGCCAGGATCGCCAGGCTCCACCCGCCCGCAAAGAATACCCAACTCGGCGTCCAAATCCGCTTCACAATCGGGCAGATGTCGTAGTGTGCAGCTGCGAGGGCGATGCCAAAGCAGAGGGCACTTCCCCCGAGTAGTCCCGCGATCTTGCGTCCCGGCGTTCGCTCTGATTTGAGCCATCCGCCCGCCAGCAGACCGACCAGCATGGTGCCGAGCGTCGGAATGAAGCTGAGTGTGCAATACCCACCGACGCTGTGTGTGAACGGTTTCTGTCGCGGGAACAGGTTCATCCACCAGCCATCAAAGGCCCAGGCGGGATTGGTGTTCTTGTTCCAGTGAGCGGAGAACCCTTTCAAGTGGTGTTCCCAATCCGCCGCGACCCCGGTCTTGCTCCAGTCGAATTCCGGTCCCGGCAGCGGAGACCTCGCAAACAGTCCCCAGTAGCCGAGGAGGATCGCCACAAGAGCGGTCAGTTGGATCTTCCAGTTCGTCTGACCCAGCAGAAATAAGAAGAAGTACCCGAGTCCGATCTGCGTCAGCGTATCATCGAATGTGAAGTTCGTTTGCTCCTGGCCGAGTGAGCGAAGAAAGATGCCCAGGAACACCAGCAGCACCGCTCGCAGTAACGCATGCAGTGTCATCGCAGCTGTCGATTCGCCTTGCTGAGTTCGACTGGCTAGCGAGAATGGCAACACCACCCCGACGAGCATCGTGAACGATGGCTGGATGAGGTCGTGCAGCGTGCAGCCGATCCACGGGATGTGGGACTGGTGAAACGCCAGTCGGCTCCAGAACTCACTGCCCGGAAGAGCCTTGGCCACCTGTTTGAGTTCCAGCACCTCGGCCAGCATCAGGAACATCACCGTGCCGCGATACGCATCGACGGAGACCAGGCGATTGGACGGGAGTTCGGTTGTGGGAGCAGCCATGGTGATCCTGACGTGTATTCTTCATGCGGTTTCGAAGGAGTCGTCGCCACCCCTCGCCAGGGGGCGGGCACTCAGGCGACCGGCCCAACTTCGCGAACACAAAGACTTCCGAAGTCTTCCGAGACTTCGGAAGTCGGGCGGGTCAGTTTTCACTGGCCGCTCGCCTGACACGCGTTCGCCTACGTACTGGCGAAACGTGGCGACGAGAAAATGTCTCACGACTGCCAGGGTGAAGTCTCCATAAAGAGTATTGCGGAACCGAGGACGCCAGGATACTGAAGGACGGTGCGGACGACTGGGGAGGTTCCCCCCGTGCTGTGAACACGATAGAGATCGCTGTCGTACGCGGTGGAGCAAGTTCCCGCTGTGTCCGTAGCTCACGTCTCTCCGCGACTGAGATTTCACCCGTGAGACGACCCCTTCGAGCCCTGTGTGAGACGTGATTCTGCAGGCAGAATGCGAATCGCGGAGCGACATCGCCTACAGTCCAGCATGCTCACTCGATTGAAGTGTTCCCACCTCACCGACCCGTGGTGGTGGTGCCGCTGTTACTGCCCTGAAAGGAGAATACCGCCACATCAATGATCTGATTGAAGGACGGACTGAGGGCCATCCGGACGTAGCGGCGGTCCGCAGACACCACCGCTTGAACCGCGAGATTGGTTCCTTCCGGGATGATGCTGATCCCCGGAGCGAACCCGACCCCGCCGAATGCTCTGCTTCCCCCCGCAGGGACAACGCCTTGCTGGCGCGATTGCTGCATTTCCGCGACGGCTTGGCGGACATCGCGGCTGACGACTCGCCGCGCGGGCTTTCCCACTTGGCTGGCGACCCGCTCCCAGTCCCGCGCGACGCCTTGAGGAACGGCGAGCAAGGCTGAGCGTCGCTGTTCACGACGTCCCTCTTCGAGTGTGAATTTCCAGACGACTTGGTCGGTTTCGGTGAACTGAATCGTCTTGGAGATCTTCTTTTCAGAGGCACTGCCCGCATGGGTCACGATCGTCAGGATGGCTCGGTTCCCCACGATCTTGCCAGAGACCTTCTTCACGGTCAGTGCGTACTCCCCGCTAAATCCCAGGGGACAGACGAAGTCCTCGTGGCAATTTTCCGGCTGGGGACCAAAACCATCATTGAGCAGCGTGCCGCCCCCCGCAGATTCGCGCATCTCAAAGGAAGAGATGCCTCCGGCAGGGTCTGTCACGGAGAGATCGAGATCCCCAGTGCCATTCCACTGGAGCCGTACTTGCAAGTCTCGTCGGCGAGCCTCGGTCGCCTGTTCATCGAGTTGAGTGAGGAGGTCTTTCCGCTGGGCCAGTTGCAGTCTTTTTCGCGTCTCCATGAGCAGGTCTTCGGCCTGCTCATGCAAACGTTGATGGTCGACTCCCCATCCATGTCGCAGCACACCGCACGCTGCCCAAATCGCATCCTCAGTGACCTCGGTTTTCGCAGCGAGCTTCATGCTGAGTGAGTAGGGTTCGGGACGATCGGGGGACATCCGTGCGGCCTGACGATACATCCGTAGTGCAGAAGCATCCCTCCCGAAATTATTGAGATAGGCTCCAGAGTACATCATCGATTCATAGGTCGCGTTGCCGAAGTCCGCAATCGACAGCACGACCCGCTCGACTTCGGCCGGGGGATATTTGGCCATCTCCATCGTGACGGCCAGCACCTCGTACATCCACGGCTGGGCTTGTCCCTCGATGATCGCAGCCTTGAGTAACGCGATCACATGTTCGTGCTGTTGCTGCTCTGTCAGGTAGGTCACATGCCGCTGGACCTGCCTGACCGAGGGTTTGGTCTTCGCGAAAAATGCGCGCCAGACCTCGGGGCCGGAGGTTTTGTCGTCCGGGAAACCGGACACGGGCTTTAACTCGGTGGCCCCCGTGATGCGGAGGGTTCCGGGAGCAATGGTGCCGACAGCAGGCGGCGAGTTCTCCGCAGGCTTCGTCAAGCCGGGTGGGGAAACGCCAACAGCGGCCCCCGGGGCATTCCCCGAGTTCCGCTGTTTGGCTTGTCCCCGAGGGGCAGTGACTTGCGCAAGGCCCTCAGCCTGCGCAGATTCCATCAGTTCAGCCGGTTTTTTTTTCCAGCATCAGCCAGCGGCGCACGCGCCGCGTGAGGCACACTGAAGAATCCTTGGCCGCCGCCACCGCCGCCTTGTTGCTGACCACCTTGTTGCTGGCCACCCTGCTGGCCCTGCTGCTGACCACCGCCGACTCCCCCGCCACCCTGAAGAGGTCGGATGGGGATGACTAGGTCACCGACGGGGTAGACTCGGGTTTGGTACTTCTCCAAGGCTTTTTCTTCGGTCGTGATCTTCATGACTTCGTCTTCGATCACGAAGGTCAGTTGGGTGCCGTTGACATTTTCCAGCATCAACTTCAGGGCACTCCGCAGGGAAATCCCCGAGATGACGAGGTTAATCCGAGTTTCCGCATCGAGACCCGCATCGGTCAACGCCTGTTCATCCAAGCGGATGGGGATGTTGTGCTGCAGCTCAATGAATTGGACGACTTCCTTCAAGGTATTGTCGGGGAACTCCAGTGAAGTCTGCTGGTCCAAGGCGCGGGAGATCTTCTGCTCGTTCTTGCTGTCCTTGTGCAGGTCCACCGATTTCCACTTCGCACGCTTCAGGGTCAGCTGCTGCCAGACAGCGGCGGGGGGATAACGGACGGGAGGCTCATCCGGGAACGGAACGTGGGAGAGTTCCACTTGGTAGAGAGTTTCCAGGAACCGGTCATACCGCAGCGACTGCAAGTGCTCGGACTTGGAGAGTTGCCCCGCTGCTTCCGAGACGAAGACGGTCGCCGCCCCGGTCGAGGAGTTGGGTGCCATCGATTCGATGATACGGGCCACGGCTTCGGCCTCTTCGAACGCATTCTCGTCCCCGTGATAACCATCATCCATCAGGGCTCGAATCCGGTCGACGAGTTGTTTGAGTTTCTCGTCCTGCTCCGCTGCGAAATCAATGACACGCTCCTGAGCTTCCTGTTCCGCGCGGCGTTGCTCGCCCGCTTGGATCCGGATCTGGAGTACTTCCTGCTGATTTCTGAGGTCCGTCAAGGCCGCATCGGCCTGTTTCAACAGGCTGGCTTTCTCGTCGGCGTCGATGTCCATCGAGGACTTGATGGCCCCGCGACTACTTTCCAGCAGCGTGACCGCCGCTTCCGGAGAGACCGAGAGAGCCTGCTTCGCTTGCTTGATGTCGATTTCCAGTTGCTGCTGCAACTTCTGAGTACGAGCCTTGCGGCGGGCTTCTTCTAGTGCGATGGGAGACAGGTCGATCGGATTCACTCGATTTTCCAGCGGCAACTCCGCCTCGGCGGCAGGTGGCTCAGGCACCGTCGCTTCAGCGGCTGGGGCGTCCACTGCCGGGGCTGCAGCATCAGCGGCAGGGGCTTTTTCGGCGGCCTCTTCCTGCAGAGCAACCGTTTGCACTTTCAGCTTGCCCACGCGGTTCTTGATTCCGGTGGCGTGAACGTTGCCCGGATCCAGCTGGCGGAGTTCATCCGTCACGGCATCGGCTTGAGCGATATCCCCCTTGAAGAGCAAATTGTCAGCTGCGATTTCGAGCTGCTCGACGCGATCTGCGAAGGATTGCCGCGCGGCTTGCAGGAACTGCACTCCGGCAAACGGCACTTGCTGGCCGTTGGCAGCCTCATCCCAGAAACCCGCCAAATACTGGTTCCCCTGACGGAACTTGGCTTCGGGAACGTTCCAAGACAGTTCACCCTCGGGAGTCTGCACGGAGAGCGACGCACCCACGGCCCACTGCCCGCGTGCCAGATAAAACGTCTCGCGATCGGATCGCAACGGCAGCGGTTGTTGAGGGACGACTTCCGCGTCCTTCCAGTGAACAGCCAGCGAAGTCGGGTAAATCACAGGCAAGTCGATCGCCGAGGCCAATTGTTTTCCGACGGTCACTGCGTCGAGTGACTCGTGATCGATCAGGGCCATCCCCCCCGTCATCTGAGCGAGATTTCCCACCAGCCGCAGGTCTTTGTTGGCTCCCACAGCGAAACCGTGGATCGGGATCTGCCGCTCCCGGAGTTTCGTCACCAGTTCTTGCATCTCACTGGCTTGAATCAGATGAGCCGAACTCATCCCGTCCCCGATGTAGACGATCGAGGAGGCACGGCCCGTCTGGATCTGGGCAGTCGCCGCATTCAGTGCCGACATCAAATCGGTCGCCCCAGCGGGCAAACGGTTCTGCAAGGTGTCCATCGACTGGGTCAACGCTAGCTCCGGGGAGACGAACCCCTTCGTCAGAGAAGTCGACTGCATATCGATCGCCGTCACTTGCACCCGGTCAGTCGCCGGGAGTGCCGACAACAACCCTCGCAAAACTTCGATCGCCATCGTGCGGTGTTCACCGACTTGGCTCGCCGAAGTGTCGACCAGAATCACATGGTCGTGCGGCACAGCGACTGCCGGGCTCGACGGTCCCTTCAAGGAAACCGCGAAGTAGGAGTGACCGTCAAGCGCCTGGTGGCTGTAAACCACAGCGGCATCAGTGATCGGGTCAGCCGCCCACACGGGACTGACGGCAGCCAAACCAGCCAGCCAAGCGAACGCATTCACTTTGAGGGAACGCATACTCCGACTCCTCAGGAAGACCCTGATCTCGAACAGACAGTACGCCCACAGACGTACCTGACACTTGAAACATCAGACAGGACGACACAGTGTTGGCACGATCTGCGCCAAGCAATGAGTCTATCACCTCACTCGACCGACCCCCAAACAGATTCCGTCCCAATTTTTGCACATTTGCAGTCCTGAGGACGGATCACCTCGGCGTGGTCGGCAGGACCGACACGCCCGGTCTCTTCGGACTATTTCACAGTCCCGAACGGAGACTTGCCTCCGGCCAGGGAGAGCTTCGCTCGCTCCGCCAGTACTTTCTCGAGCCGAGTCCGCGAATACATCCGCACCAGCTGATCGTTGTGGAGCAAACGCCCCTGCTCATCGGTGGTCAGAGCGTCCAGGATTTCCGGTTTGACCCGGCGCGCGTAGAGGGCGGCAAAAGACTCGGGATCCACCCCCTGCCCGGACTGAAGATCCTCCATGGCGTTTCCTCCTCCGCTGAGGATGAGAAAGGCATTGGGTGACTCGCTGAGCCCCTCGTACTTGCCATCCTGCTGCAAGGCATCCATCGCGGCTTTCAGTGACTCGTGGGCCACCTGCACCTTGGACGCAGTCCCCTCCGACAACCCGCCATCCGCATCTTGAGCAATCAGACTCGCCGACCCCGGCTGCGAACCGGAACCACAACAATAGCCAAGCATCAACATGCCCAATCCAAAGGCCAGCGTTTGGTATTTCATGAGTGAGAACCTCTCGTCAGTGGAAAACCCCATGGAGCCACTCCATGGGTCGAAGAACACTGATGGTAACAACGTGTCTTCGGCGGATGCCAGACCCAAACCAACTGAATAATGTGTCAAGCCGCCTTGCGGTCGCTCGTGGACCCGGCACTAGAAGTCGGAAAAGGCACGACATGCGAAGAGGAACGCCGCCCGCTGCCCCGCACTTTGTCACCAATTTTCTGGCTGATCAGCATCATGATCAGACAAGCACCAAATACGATCGCGCATCCGAGAATGGCGATTTGATCGTCGGAAAGTTGAACGGCAAGTGACATGGGAGGCAGGCTCCAAGCTCTTCAGTGTCGGAAACAGTCGACCAGTAAGCTCACCGATCACGGGCCAGTCCCGTGGTCATGCTTCCTCGCGAATCCACGATGAAATTCGTCGAACACCATGGCTCGCCTTCAGTCGGCCATCGAGAAATGACTGTGCCGGAACCGAACAGCGATTGAGCCTCGACGTGGGCAGCCTCTGACGCTCAGTCTAATCCTGCCGATCGTATCGAATAAATGCAGCGCTGCGTCGCCGCATCCAAAATCACCGGCAGGTACGACGGACCGTGACGGGCAGCAGGGGCAACTCCCGGAATTGGACAGCGCCACTTTTCAGAAACGGCGGGTGGCGATCGATCCGGAAGAGTGGCATGTGTTCACCGAAATGCCCCTGCCCCAGTTCGCCCAGACCCTACTATCCCTGGCGAAAATCGTTGACCTGGGCCGCTCCCAGAAGTCCGTCCGCAGCCCGAAAAAGCCAGCCTCGAAACGCACCGCCAATCACAACGGCGGCACGCCTCGACCCACAATATCCCCTCAATCGCCCCTGCCGCCAGGAGATGACCAAGGAATGAATCACCCCTTGGAAGCCTTGGGCCGTTGGGATCAGAGGGTTTCTTGGACTCCGGTCGCTCGCGCAGCGTAGACACATTTGTGATGTGAATCGTACAGCACGCCTTCGGACTGAAACCAAACGGGGAAGCCGCCCGCCAAGCAGTGAATCCCCTGCCGCACGGTTACTTCACTGGCACGATCTCAAACGTATTGGCCTTCATCTCGAGGGTCTTGGCGACCTCGGCATCCAGAGCCGGGAGTTTGGCCAGACGGTCAGCGATGATGGACTGCTTCTTGGCTTCCAGTTCCGCCTGCGGAATGATTTCGTAGACCCAGCCAGGGACGTTGCTGTTCAGCACGATGCCCCGGAAAATCTGGTCGTGGTGAAAGAGGTTCTTCTTCTCGACGGCGGCCTTCACCGCTTTCGCTTGCTCCGCGATCGGGCCATCGGCCAGGGCGCCTGCTGCGATGTTGGCTCCCGCGGTAAGTTGCTCGCTGGTCAGTTCAGCAACCTTCTTGCCGCCGATGCGAACTTCGTACTTGCCCGCTGCGAGGCCAGTGACCTTGAGCCGGTAATCGTTGAGTTCCTCCAAGAGTGGAGCGTGCGGCAGGATGCTCATCGCATCGGCTGGGAAGAACGGGAGCGCTCCGTCGAGGCGGCTAAAGCTGAGTCCGCCATCTTTCGCGGTCACGCCGTCGACCTTGCAATTGGTGGCCGATGTGACCTGGCCCCCGGCAGCATCGATCTCGACCGCTGACACGAGCGCCGGGAAGCTGAGTCCCTTGAGGATGGAGGCGGCCATCAGAGCTTGTCCTGGTGGTCCCGGGTGAACGGCATCTCCGCCGGTGATGCGGTCGTACTTCGGCCCCTTGGCCCGGGCCCCATCGAGTACCGCGAGGTACGGGTGGAACTGATCGACGAACAGCCCCTCGTTCTTCTCAGCGATGGCCTTCACCCCGTCCGAGAACTTTTCGAGAGTCTGGTTGTAGGCCGTCAACGCCGTCGGACCCTGGACATCGTTGTCGAGCGGTTGCGGCGTGACCCAAGCACACCGGATCTTGGCCTCTTTGGCCTTGTCCGCCATCCCCTGCAACCCGTCCATGTAGGGCTTGAACACGTTCTCGCTGAAGCCGCCGTACCCGCCGTCGTTCATGCCGAAGTCAGCTGTCATCGCAGTTGGCTTGTGGCTCAATACATCGCGAGCAAATCGATTGTTGCCGCCGGGGGAACGGTCGCCGCCGATGCCGACATTGCGAAACGTCAGCTTCCAGTTCGGGAACCGCGTCACGGTCCACATCTCGACATAATTCGAATAGAGATGCTGTTCGGTGATGCTGTCACCGATCATCACGACGACATCGCCGTCCTTGAAGAAAAACTCACCTGCCCGAGCTGACGCGGCTCCGCAGATCGCGAACGCCACAACACACCACTGCATGAACTTCCGCATGAATGACTCTCCGTCAGAGTGATTGAGGATTTTGGGGTTCGAGTCCCCGGACTGCCTGAGAGTATGCAGTGTCACTGCCGAACGAACAAGCGGTCACAAATGGGTGCGGAGGCAGCGGACAACAGCCAGCTACGGGTCATGTGGAGAGTTCACTCTGAGCCCCAACGGCCAGGGCTTCTCAGGGGGCGGGGTAATCGCGTCAGACACGGGGGGGCATGAGTTAGACTTCACGCGGGCATTTCGGCGTCGCCACGTTTCGCCAGAACGTGGGCGAATTGGCTCTCGGACCCGCCCTCTGGCGAGGGGCAACGAGGACTCATTTCGCCCCGCGTGAAGTAGATCATCCGGGGGGAGGCGGCACGGCGGTTGCTCGATTCTGCTTGACGAAGTTTCAGGAGCGGGGTGGCACCTGCCTGGCTCAGTGCCTTTGGGCTGCCGCTTCCCGCGCACGGTCTCGGAGCCGCCGCAGCGATACGGCTCTTGAGAACTTGTCCGACACAACTTCCCGATTGGCTTTTTGAACAGAAGATCACGAAGGAAACGAAGAGCCTTTGGATTGATCCCTTCGTGACCTTCGTTTCCTTTTGTTCAAATCTTATTGTTCAAATCGGGAAGTTGCTTTCACCATGTCCCCAGTCCACCATGCTGTGAGACATTGCCACCTCTATCCGCAGTTGTACGGTCTGTCACGTCACCCGGGCACGAGGGACTGACGTCCAACCGCTTGCTGACGGATCACTTCGGCATCATCATCTTCTCTTCACCAGCCTCTTCTGGCTTCATCATCTCTCCCGACTTCTCCGGCTCGACCTCCGCAGCAGGCTTCTCCTTCTCAACCGGGGCTTCCGGCTCAGGAGCCGGGGTGCGCGGTGCGGGTGAGGTCGCCGCTGCAAGGCTGGCGTAGATGCGGAACGCCTGCGGCAGCATCTGGACCCGCTCTGCACCGGACTTCTCCATGACGGTGATCTCCGTGGTATTCCGGGGAACTACGAAATAGAGCTTGCCCGCCTCGTCCTCGAAGACGCACGGACAGTTAATCCGGTTGGCCACGGCCACCACATGCCGACCGAGACCCCGCACGAGCGCATTCAGAATCACAGTGTCGTGGTAGCTGGAAACGCTCTCGACCCGGCCACTGGTCAATTGGGCCTTGGCGACGTTGTCGCAGAGAACTTTGGCGTTGGTCGCCAGCTCCTTCTTTCTCGCCTCACCCCAACTCGCCTGGTTCGCGACGATCAGTGCTTTCACGTCAGGGACCAGCTGGGGGTCGATGCTGACGAGGATCGAATCGGCGGTCGTCTGGAACCGGACCACCAGCCCCTGCGGAGCTGCGGCGATCTCGATCTCCATCATGCTGTTTTTGAGCGAGGTCTGGTGGCGTTTGAAGTACTCAATGACTTGCCCCTGAGTCGACGCTGGGACTTCGATTGCTGACCAGGCGACCGGCACTGAAATGGGCTTGTCCGAGGGGACGATGGTCCCCACGACAGAACCTTCATACACCGGTTGGTTGGCGATGACTTGCCAGATGACTACGCCTGCCAGCAGCACCAGTCCCCCCATCACTACCACTAGCTGCATGACACCGAGACCCACGCCGACACCGACGCCGAACAGCACTCCCTTGCCGAGCTGATTTCCATTGTGATCGAGCGACTTCTTGCGACTTTGTGCAGAAGACGAAGGCGTGGTTGCCGCTGCCGCTGCCACGTTGGAAAAATCAAACGGATCGGTCGAGACCGGAACCGGAGGCAAGGGGGCTGTCACTGCGGGAGCGGCTGCCTCGAAGAGGTTCGGGAATCCCAATCCAAGATCAGCCTGCACGGGCATCGGCGTCACCATCGGAGCCCCCACCGGAGGAACAGGGGCGGGCGGCGAAGCACCAGCTGGCGGGATCGGAACCTTCGGAATGCGAACCTTCGTCCCGCACTTGGGACACGCCCCCAACTTGCCCGACGCGCTGTCGGGCACTTTGACGCTGGCGGTGCAGTAGGGGCAGGAGAACTGAATGGCCATAGAGAGTTCGGTTTCACAAGACTGAAACAGGCAGGGGTTTCACCTACACGGGAGGGTTCGGCGACACAAGCACCGCCAGCGTAACTAGCGCCAGCGGGACCAAGCAAGCGGATCATACCTGGCGAGGGTTCAAGAATGTGCGTCAGAGAAGTCGGTCGGCAGCGAGTTTCTGCCCCTCTCCCCAGCGAGCGGCGAGAGGGCAAGTTCACCGCGACACCTCCAACGCCGCCACGCGAGGTGGCTCGCACTCGACACAGTCCACACGGGTTACGTCCCTTCGGACTTCTCGAAATTCACCCCCAGCGAAGCCATGCGGACGCGGCGGAGTTCCAATGGTAGCGTCGAGGAATCGGACTCGACCGACGAGAGGGTCGACTCCAATTCCAAGGGCACACGCACCGTGAACGTACTCCCCTTGCCGAATTCACTCTCCAGAATCACCTCTCCACCCAGCAGTCGCGTGAGCTCCTTCACGATCGAAAGACCCAGTCCGGTTCCTTCGAACTCGCGGGTCATGGCCCCCTCCTCCTGGCCGGGCTGGGCGCGGCCTTGGCGGAACTTCTGGAAGATGACCGTCTGGTCTTCCAGGGGAATCCCGATCCCGGTATCGGCCACGACCAGATCCACTTGATTCGCGCCGCGCTTGAGAGCCAATACCTTGACCCGACCTCCATCCGGAGTGAATTTCACCGCATTCGACAACAGGTTATACAGAATCTGTTGCAGCTTGCCGGAATCCTGAATTGCGATCGGCAGATCCTGATCGACATGCGTAGTCAGTTCGATGTTCTTTTTCTCTGCCAAGGGGGCCATCGCCCCCGACATCCGCTCGATCAGATCAGACACGACGAATTCGGACGGATGCAGCTCCATCTTGCCTGCCTCAATTTTGGCAAGGTCGAGAATGTCGTTAATGAGCGATAAAAGATGACGGCCCGATGTCTGAATATTCCCCACATATTTCTTCTGCCGGTCGTTCAGCCCATCGGCCCCCGAAAGCACATCGCTGAACCCCAGAATACTATTCAGCGGGGTCCGTAGTTCGTGGCTCATCGTCGCCAGAAAATCGTTTTTAAGCTTGTTCATCTCGTGCAGGCTCAGATTCGCGCGGGCCAGTTCCTCGACCTTGCCATCGAGGCTGGAATTCACCGTGCGGAGTTCGTCTTGCGTGGTGACCAGGTGTCGCAGCATACGGTTATACGCGTGGCTCAGTTCTTCGAACTCGTCCCCGGTTCGGATGTCGGCCCGCTGGTCGAGATCCCCGTGGGCGACCGCATCGGAGACATCTTTCAGATGCAGCACCGGCTTCACAATGATGTACCGGACAATCAGGTACGAAACCGTCATGGCCAGGAACCCTGTGACCAGAGCGAGTGTAATCAGCAGGGCATTATTGCGGGCAATCTCTTCCTGGGTATCTTGTAGGGGAAAACTGAGCTTTGCCACCGCCATTAATTCCCCTTCCTGGAAGTTTAATAGCTTTCGGCCTGCGACTTGCTCAGCTGTTGCAGTCCCTTTCGGTGTCCCATGGCAAGCCAGGCATGACTTACCCGCTCGGATCGGATCATAATACTGGTAAGTCGGCTTATCCGCCGCATCTGTGTCTTCGTAGACGAAATAGGGATCGCCCTTCTTCAACCGGCGGAGGGCCTCGTTCTCCGCCTCTTCACTGGGACGGTCTTCCGCCGAGGCTTGATCGGAGCGAGCGGCGAGAAACTTACTCTTATACTCTCGCAGATCCTGGGGCTTCAGGTCATTGGCCAGTGTTTTGATCAGCTCAACCATCTGCGGTTCATTGTCCGCACTTTCCTCCCAATGCTTCTTCTGCAAGTTTTGCGAGATCAACAGCTGGGCTCGCTGGCGATATTGAGCTTCGATGACGGTCAGATTCCTCTGGGAGTACCAGTAGAAACTGCCTGAAATCAGGATGATGAGCGAACTGCCGAGCAGGAAACGACACTTGCGTTCCAGACTGGTTTCGCCGAACAGACGCTTCAGGGAGCGATAGGACATGAAGGACACTCACGGATCGACACTGACCCGGAAGAGGACAGCTGCGACGCATCATGTCGGGTGGGACTCTCCGGCAAAAGGGCAAAGGGAGGATGGTCGCCAGTGTGGGTGCATCAAAAAAGTCCGCAGCCCGTGACTTCTGCCCCCTCTCCCCACTGGCGACGCGACTTTCCGTGAGGACATGGCTGTGAGGAGAAAGCCGGGGTGAGGGGCGTGGAGCGAGCGATTTCGCCCCCTCACCCCAGCCCTCTCCCCCACAGTGGAGTTCACTCCGAGGGCCAAACCAAATGTGGGGGAGAGGGAGCAGAAGCTGGCAGCTGCCGACTTGCCTGGCGTACACACATCGTCTGTCGTGGGCCGGTTTGGCATACCATCGAAGTGCGGAAGGGCGGTAGAATGGTGTACGCTGAACGTCCACAAGGAGTCATGCCATGCGTTGCCTGTTCCACGTCTGCCTCGCCGTTGCTCTGTCTCTGGGGAGTGAAGTCTGGGTTCGTGCCGACGACGATCTGGCAGCTCCGAAAAGCCGAACCCCGCGCTCCAGCTTGAGGTTTGCGCAATTCCTCTCTCCGACGGCCAAAGACAACAAGGCCGACACCGGCAAAGCCGAGGCACCCACTGCCGAGCCGCAGCCCAAGGCCCCGAGTCGCGTCCCCTCCCTTGATGAGATGATTCTCTTCCAACCCGATCGCAAGGGGGATTGGAAGCCAGCTCAGTTGAACTACTCCGATGTCGAGTTCGAGTCGGCGGACGGCACCGCTCTGCATGCGTGGTATTGTGCGGCGGACGCTCCGCGGGCGGTGGTGCTGTACTGTCATGGCAATGGCGGCAACATCTCCGTGATGGCGGACTACTTTGAGTTCCTGCGGACAACACACCGGTTGTCGATCCTGGCGTTTGACTATCGAGGCTATGGCAAAAGCAAAGGCACTCCGACCGTCGAGGGAGTACTCGCCGACGGGCGGGCGGCTCGGGCGAAGCTCGCGGAACTGGCGAGCGTTCCGTCGACCGAGGTCGTTGTCTGGGGGCGCTCGATGGGCGGGGCGGTGGCGGTCCAGTTGGCCTCAGAGGAGCGTCCGCGCGGACTGATTATCGAGTGTACGTTCGACTCGTTCAAGTCGGTGGCCAAGCACCATGCCCCGCGCTGGGCGTTTCTGGTTCCCGAGGATCGACTGGCCTCGGTCAAACGAATTCCCGAGGTGCAATGCCCGCTGTTCCAAGCCCATGGCACCGCCGACCGCGTCGTGCCATTCGCCTGCGGCCAGACCCTCTACGAGGCCGCGAACGAGCCGAAGTTCTTCTACACGCTGCGTGGGTCCGACCACAACACGCCCTCACCCGAAAAACTGTATGACCTGATCGACAAGTTCCTGGATCAGAAATGCCCGAAGCCCGCGACGCCGTAAGCGGCGGCAGACGTGAGACAAGCGGCGGGAGATAATCGCCCCCTCACGACCACCATGAATCTCTCACCGGAACGGTTCGCTCCGTCGGGAGGGCGAGTCTCCTGCCGAGCCGCTGTCGCGAGTCGACGTGTCCCCTGGCTCGCGGCTCAGCAGGAGCTTCGCCCTCCCGATTCGAGTTCGCTCAAGGAAAAGATTTCACTCCCAGGGCTTGAGTCTGTCGAGTACACGCGGATTCTCGACAGTCTCACGTCTGCCGCTCGCTGGGCAGTTTGCATGCCTCTTCCCGCTGCGCTACACTCACGGACGGTTCTCCACAGGAGAACCTCTGGACTCCGATGAACGACTCACGGGAGATGGCGGGATGAGTGAATCCTCACCAACGGGTGGACTGACCAAGGTCCAGTGGCTGATCTGCGCGATCGCCGCGCTGGGGTTCGCTTTCGACATCTACGAACTGCTCGTCTTCCCGTTGATTTCTCGACCGGCCCTTGGCGAACTGCTGAAGGTGAATCCGGGGAGTGCCAGCGGGTTCGCAGAGATCAATAAATGGATCACCTACATCATGTGGGGCAGTGCTCTGTGTGGCGGCACCTTCGGCTTGATGGGAGGCTGGCTGACTGACCGGCTCGGACGCAGGCGTGTGCTGACCTGGAGTATTTTGCTGTACGCGTTTTCGGCAGCTGCGTCTGGCTTCGCGACCTCGGCTCCGATGTTGCTGTTCTTTCGCTGCACCACGTTCATTGGCGTGTGCGTCGAGTTCGTGGCCGCTGTGGCGTGGCTGGCGGAACTCTTCCCCGACCCGAAACGGCGAGAACAGGTGTTGGGCTACACCCAGGCGTTTTCGTCGGTGGGGGGACTACTCGTCACGATCGTCTACCAATTGTGTATCAAATATGGAGACCAGCTTCCTGAGATTTTCGAAGCGCATGCCGCATGGCGCTACACTTTGATTTCAGGGGTGCTGCCCGCTCTACCGCTGATCCTGATCCGGCCCTTCTTGCCCGAGTCGCCCGTCTGGCAGCAGAAGCGAGATGCGGGCACCCTCAAGCGGGCCTCGATCGGGGAAATCTTCCAAGGCGGCCTGGCCCGCACCACGATCGTCACGGCCCTTTTGTTTGCCTGTGGCTATGGGGCTGCGTTCGGCGCGATTCAGCTTGTCCCACAGATCGTTCCCGGACTCGATAAGCAGTTCGCTCCTCTCACCAAGATGCGAGAGAAGATGGACGAAGTGTCAACCAAATTGGCCGGGATCGAAGAGCAGGCCAAGAAGGATCCCAGCCAAGCCGAGTCACTCAAGGCGGAACGGACCGCAGTCACTCAGGCGAAAATCACTCTCGGCTTAGAAATCAAAACTCTCGTCGACAAACAGCAGGCGACTGTGGGACAAGTTCAGCTCTGGCAGGAATTCGGGGGACTGCTGGGGCGATTTGTTCTCGCCTTTCTCGCGGTCCGGATGGTCAGCCGGCAGAGACTCCTGCGGCTGTTCCAGATTCCGGGAGTGATTCTGATCCCTCTGGTTTTCCTTTACCCAGCCGCTGGGAAGACACCGCAGGGAATCCTCGATGCATTGCATCTCGATAACATGAAGCTGCTTCAGTTCGGAATCTTCGTGACCGGATTTCTCACTGTGGCCCAGTTCAGTTTCTGGGGCAACTACTTGCCTCGCGTCTACCCGATGCATCTGCGAGGGACCGGCGAGAGCTTCGCGGCCAACGTCGGCGGACGCATGTTCGGGACTGCTGCCAATGCCTTGACGCTCCTCCTGTTTCAACCTCGGATCGAGCCTCACATGAAGGAGTGGGGACTGACTCGACCGGGGACGATCGCGTACGCCGCCGCCGCGACAGCGGGTCTCGTCTACCTCATCGGCCTGATCGCCAGCTTCTGGTTGCCGGAGCCGAGTGCGGATGAGGCGGAACACTAAGAACGTTGAGAGATGAGGGTTGAGCGTTGAGGGGCAGCGGGCTGAACTAACAGCCGTGATCCTCTTGCTGCAACCCTCAACCCTCAACCCTCAACCCTCAACCCTCAACGATCTTTCCCCTATGGCGATGCGACACAACGGACGGACGATGCGTGATGGACGAGACGATGGTCTCCGTCCCTTGCAGAGTCTTGACCTCTCAAAGGTCAACACGTTTGCCGATCTGCTCAAGGCGATGGGCGACACCGCCTTTTCCGGGCGGCAACTCGGCGAGGCGTACGATGTCCTCATCGAGATGATGCAGCCGGAGAACCCAGTCAAGGTGGTGCTGACGCTCTCCGGGGCGATGACCGTCGCCAAGCAGGGGAAGATGATCTGCGACATGATCGACCGGGGAATGGTCGACGCGGTCGTGTCGACGGGGGCTTTGATCGCACATGGGTTGACCGAGTCGATGGGCCTGACGCACTATCGCCACGACCCTTCGAAGAGCGACGAGAAGCTCTACGAACTCGGCTACAACCGGATCTACGACACGCTGGAGATGGAGGCCAACCTCAACGAGGTCGAGGTACTCGTGCGGCGGACGCTGGAAGACAACCCGGTTCCCGAAGGAGGCTGGTCCTCCGCTCGCCTCTGCCGGGCATTGGGGCAGAAGCTGCATGAGGAAGATCTCGGGGTGGGGATCTTGCGGAGTGCGTACGAGCAGAAGGTTCCGGTCTTTATCCCGGCCTTTACCGATAGTGAGGTCGGTCTGGATGTGGCGACGTGGGCGATGAGCAAGTGGGTCAAGGAGCAGAAACTCGACCCGGCGAAGATGACGCCCGACGAACTGATGCGGGTGCCTCCGGCGTTCAATCCGTTCCTCGATCTGCTGGAGTACGCGCGGCTGATCGGCAATGCCCAGGAACTCGGCATCTTCACGATCGGCGGCGGTGTCCCTCGCAACTGGGCTCAGCAAGTCGCCCCGTTCTACGACATGACCAACCTCCGCGTCGGCAGCCAGTTCGTCGCCCCGCGCTTCAAGTACGGCGTCCGCATCTGCCCCGAACCGGTCCACTGGGGCGGCCTGTCGGGGTGTACGTATATCGAGGGGGTCAGCTGGGGTAAGTTCATTTCGCCGAAAGACGGCGGCCGCTTTGCCGAGGTCTACGCGGATGCGACCGTCGCGTGGCCGATCCTGATGAAGGCGGTGTTTGAGACGCTGGATGCAGCGCAGCCGCCGAGAACATAGAGCGTGACTTGAGTCGAGATCGCGCAAGTTGTCCGCGGTCAGCCAGAAACCTTCACCTTGAAAGCTCTGGTTTGAAGGGGTTCTACACAGGTGCCCAGATGACTTCACAACCCCCTGATGGTCTGCTCTATCTGCACATGTATCCACGCTTAAGGAAGTGGATCAATCAATGCGTCGGTTGTCAGCGATTGGGATGCCAGCCTGAGATGCCGAAAACGATCGGTCTTGGTCCTGCCGCCGATCATCTTCGAGGCTACTTTCCTGAAATGGGTGTTGACGCTGCTGGGCTGTGTGAGCAATGCACACCGGCGATCGGCCATGATCCAAGTCGAGCTTGAAAGCGTTGTCCCTAGCTCGCGGCTCGGCAGGTGCCTCGCCCCGCACTCGATGCACCGAGCAGTTCCTTGCGGGATCGTCGGCTCGGCGAGTTCGAGGTAGGCAATCTCGACGATCTCCTCGGGACGGCGATCGCGGACAACTCCGCCAAATGCACCAGATTGGCGTTGGCGACAGCGCGGCGGCTGCCGTGGGAGATGGGCAGAATTGCTAAGGGCATTGGTTGTTCCGCAGACTGATTGTGTCGCCTTTCGCTCCGCCAAAGGACGTTCTGACGCAGAGTGAAAGACGACACTCTGCAACAGCCGGTCGATCAGCAGTACCACATGCTGCCAGTCGATCGCCCGACCTCGTCACCTGCAAGATGGAGGCAATCTGGCTCTCCGGGTCGTGAACTTCGATCCCCATGCCCCGCCTCCCTCTGCGGAACCCCGGTTTTGTGTCGTCACTCTGAACGCAGAATCGCGAATATGATGACAGCGATTCATTGACAGCTTGGAGTGGCACTTACGAGACGCAGCCATTTTAGGCCATTTCTGTCGACAATTGAATTTGGCACGCCAGGTGCATTTTGTTCTTCACGTCGCCTGAGAGGGAAGCCAGTCAGCTTCCGGCAGACGACCTTCATGAGCGGTGCTGGCGAATCATCGCACGCCGCCGCTGCCGAACTCTGCTCGACTGAGCCATGCTCAAACCAGAGAGTCGACCGGCCCCCTCGGTGAAGTTCCTCGTGTCCGCGATCTCAGGAGTTTCCCATGTTCGGTTTCACTCAGTTCAATTCGATGCGGTTCGGTTTGAGCAGTCTCGTGGTTCTGCTGGGAGCCAGTGTGGCTCAGGCCGATCACCAGTGTTCACAGGGTGGTGGCCCCCGCGGGCCGGTCTACCAGCAGCAGTCTCAGGGCCAATTCGGTCAATCTGACTACGGTCCCTCGGAGAGCAACTATGGCCCTTCCCGTTCGTACGGGGGGAACTCTGGCTTTGGGATCTCGATCTCCACCGGCAACGGGAACTTCGGGTATGGCAACAGTGGGTACGGTGGCTACGGCGGATACGGCAACAGCGGCTACGGCAACCAGTACCACGGTCAGCCGTCCTACTACTCCGGCCATTCCGGTTGCGGTTCGCAGAACTCCGGTTATGGAGGAAATGGCTACTCGCACCACGGACAGTACGGAGGACACTTCCGGTAAGGAACGCTACAGACAGGTTCCGGATGATTAGGTCATCAGCCCCCGGCCTCTGGTCCTTCTGAGGCAGTCTTCGAGGAGTTGGCCGAACGGGTTCAACGACGGTCGCACGATCCATGGGGAGCGTGCGATCGTTTGCCATTGACGGGTATGGGCTTCCCCGGTGAGGAGAGCGGACTCGACGAACCGCCGAGTCCCGTCGGGCACGGCAGCAGCCTGCGAGAATCATCGTGGCGTGACAGGTGGCGTGAGGTAATCCGTCGAGTCTCTGTCGCCCCTGCCGGCGCAAAGCCTGGCCCCCGTGCAGTTCCCTGAGAATCGAGGCTCTCAGAGTGTCGTCTTTCGTTCGGCGAAAGTACGTCCTTTCGCCGAGCGAAAGGCGACACTGCTCAAAACACCGGATAGATGAACGGGGCCAAGCCCGTCGTCGACAGGAACGCCAGTAACCCGAGCAGCAGCAACACGATCACGATCGGAATCAACCACCACTTCCCTTCCTGGCGGAGGAACTCCCAGAACTCAGCGATGATGCCTGGGTCAGGCTGGCTGGCCAGGCGTTCCATCTCGGACGGCTCGGGCTTCGCGGGTTCGGGAGTGTTCGGTTCCATGGGACGTTCCAAGAGTGATGGCGAACAAGCCCAGGGGTGGCAACCCCTGCGCTTTCACTGAAAACTGAAAACTGACGACTTCCCCCTAATACTGACGAAAATGCCGTCGCGGGTCATCTGACTGGGGGTGTTCGTTCCAATACGTCGTCGCGTTCGGATCCGATCGCAGCTGAAGTGGATCACGCCCCAGGGCTTTCATGAGCAGCCCCAGCGGCCAGATCACCGCGAAGTACAGGATCGCCAGCATCGCCTGAAACACGCACCAGCCGATGGGGAACACCACCACCATCCACGCGACATACACCCAACGCAGCAGCGGCGGCATGGCGACTCCGACGAGTCCCAGTCCGCCCGCGATCAGGCAGAGCCACGCCCGCCACCCTTCCAGCCGCTGCCCCCAGGCGAGCCACGAGGCATACACTACTGCCAGCACGCACAGCCCGATGGCGAACGTGCGGAGCGTTTGACGAGAGGGGTTCCAGTCGATTTCGATCATCTCACACCGTTCTCAGTAGCTCGACCCATTCTTGTCGATCTGCCAATTCACCGTATTCATCCAATTGTCCACCGACGTGCTTCAGAAAAGCTCTTCTACCTTCTTCGCCGATCATAGCAAGGACTGATCTCAAGATTAGATCAAGCTCCAACACATAGATGTTTTGACCAGCAGCGAATTCATTTTGAAGGAGCTGGCGAATGTCCTCCTCCTCCTTAGAGACAACGCCAAGGGCCGTAATGAAAAACGTTTCTTTCACTCCCCTCTCTCGAATCAACGGGAGCTTTGAATCAATTTGTCGAATCGTGATGCGTCTGTCCTTGGCCTCGACTGCCATTACGATCTTGTCGTCGCTACCAATGCACTCGATGTCGGCGACTGAGTCTGCCTGGCTGTCTGCAGCGTTTGTGCGTGAACGACGAATACGGCTGAATATGTGAAATCTTTCGCCTATTACTTCGAACATTGCCGCAACAACATTTTGAAACCGAGCCCCACCAGATCTCCTTTCCAGAAATGTCGTCACAACCTCAAGAGACTTCTCTAGGCTGGTACGGTTGGGGACGGGATACACGATATGCACCGCCCTCAATCCAAGCTTGATGACATGAAGTACCTCACGGAACAACTCTAGGGTGAACTCCACGGAATGCCGGTCTTCAACCACTTGCAGCAAACGACACAGTCGATCCCACCCGGCGCTGTCTTTTTGGGCATCCCTGTTGTCAGGTGTGATCTCAGTGACACGAAGTGGATTGTTCACATACGGTTCAGGTGAGCCGCCCAGCACGCGATGATTCTCTTGATCAAATGGGACAATAACACCATGAGCGATTGTCCTTGCATCAAACGCACCTTGACCACCTCGTTTCACTTGAATGCAACGGCAATCCAGACTGCTGTCCACCACCTTTGCCAATATTTGTGTCGGCAAGACATAACGATAAGACTTGGTGGAGGAGTTGATACACGCAGAGACTTCGTCCCGCATCTCCTGCGACAGGGTCAATGAACCGCTGCCGTCAGTTGCCAAAGCCGCATCCCACTGAGCCTTAAGCATGTCGCGGCAGCGCTCTATCAGTTCGTTGGAGTTCATGACTGGGCCTCAATACCTATCCAATGAGATGAACTTGCCTGAGATGCCGAGATTGAGGATGCATCTCTGCGATCTGTTGCCCCCCCCTGCATTCGCTTGTTTCAGGGGCATTTAAAAGTTCACCCAGAGAACTTCACTGCGTTCCTTCTTGACAGAATGACAGATTTTGGCAGGAGCGTGGACTCGACGCCATCCTTTATAGAGTTTTGTCATCAACGGACAATCGTAACCCGAGAGGACTACTTTACCTTGTACGCTACCCAGGCATTTCGCCAAGTTCCGGTGTTCATCATCAGACATTTCGTATAGGTATGCCTTCGAATCTCCACGAGACTCGTGCGGGTAAGGTGGATCGCAATAGAACAAGGTCTCCTCGGAGTCGTAAATCTTAACTACGTCCATTGCCGGACGATTCTCAATCTGCACTCTCATCAACCGTTCAGCGATGTGAGGGAGTTGTTCAATGCTGCCTAGCCATCGCGAAACGACACCAGACATCCCGGCCCGACTCGTATTCTTGCAGTTGGCCCACCGGCCCGCTGAAGCAGTCTGGGCCAGTCCAGTCCGAACTTGGCGAGCGCGAACAAAAAATCGCCTTGCCCTCTCGATCTCCGTAACCCCTTCATGGGTCTCCAACGACAGTATGAACTCCTCGCGAGAAAATGGGGTCAGGGCGATTTGCTTCACTAACTCTTCAGTCTGTCCTCGGAGTACTCGGAAGAAATTCACAAGTTCCCCATCCATGTCGTTGTACGTCTCAACTGGTGACGGGGGGCGGTTCAGCAGCACTGCGGCTGATCCAGCGAATGGTTCACAGTAGTGTGTACACTCTGGCAGGTAGTCCAGCAACCACGACAAGTGGCTGAACTTGCCGCCATACCAACCGAAGGCAATCAGCTTGCTGTATTGACGGCGACGAACCGGAATCACAGGAACTGAAGTGATTCCAAGTGACAGGTCTGCAAACAGGGGTGGAACTGTTCTCGCCATTCGAATTTGCACCTGACTGACAGTAGACCAGTGACATTCCCCAGAGTGTATGCACAATGGTGGATTGTGGCAATTCTGGTTCAATCCAGCGGGAACTTGCCAATGTACTCGTCCAGATTCACCACCGGCAGGTTCTTCTGGGCGGCCTTGCGGATCAGGCAGCGTCCGATCACGAGGGCATCCATCTGCGTGGCGGTGAAGCACTTCCAGGCGTCCTGCGGCGTGCAGACGATCGGCTCGCCACGGACGTTGAAGCTGGTGTTGATGACCAGCGGGCTGCCGGTCTGGGTGTGAAACGCGGTGAGCAGTTGGTGGAACCGTCCGTGCCGCGTGGCGTCGACGGTCTGAATGCGGGCGGAGTTGTCGACATGCGTGATGGCCGGGACGGTCGAGCGAACGATGTTGATCTGGGAGAGCGTTGAGGGTTGAGAGTTGAGCGTTGAGGGAGGACTGCCCGCATGCACCCTCACCCCCAGCCCCTCTCCCAGGGGGAGAGGGGAGCCGGACAACGCGACCTTCTGACGTGCTTCCTCGGTCAGCAGCTCTCGCTTCACCGGCGACACCAACAACATGTACGGACTGTCCAGCCCCGGCTCAGCCTCGAAGTATTCATGCACATGGTCCCTTAGCACAGCGGGAGCGAAGGGCCGGAACGACTCGCGGTACTTGGTCTTGAGATTCATCACCGATTGCAACTTGGCACTGCGGGCGTCCCCGAGGATGCTGCGACCGCCGAGGGCACGCGGGCCGAACTCCATGCGGCCCTGCATCCAGCCGACGACCTCTTCGCGGGCCAGGATCGACGCCACCTCGCGGCACAGCTGCGACTCGTCCTCGATGAATTCGTACGTCGCGCCCGCTTGGTCGAGGAATGCCCGCGTCTCGTCGTCGCTGAACTCCGGCCCGAGGAGCGACCCACGCTGGCTGTCCTGTCCGGTCGCCACGCGCGGGTTCCCGAGGATCTGGTGCCAAGTATAGAGAGCGGCTCCCAACGAGCCGCCCGCATCTCCGGCCGCCGGTTGAATCCACAGGCTCTCAAACGGCCCCTCGCGCAGGATACGCCCATTGGCCACGCAGTTGAGTGCCACCCCACCGGCCAGACAAAGATGCTTGGCCCCCGTCTTCGCGTGGATGTGCCGCGCGATCCGCAGCAGAATCTCCTCCGTTACCTTCTGCACCGAGGCGGCGAGGTCCATCTCGCGCTGCGTGATCTCGCTCTCCGGTTTTCGAGGCGACCCACCGAACAGAGCGGCGAACTTCGGCGAGGTCATCGTCAACCCGTCGCAGTACCCGAAGTACGACTGGTCCATCCGGAACGAACCGTCGGCCTTCAAGTCGACGATGTGCTGGAGAATCGCATCGGCAAACCTCGGCTCCCCATACGGGGCCAACCCCATCAGCTTGTACTCGCCCGAGTTCACCCGGAACCCGCAGAAGTACGTGACCGCCGAATACAACAGCCCCAGCGAATGCGGAAATCGCAGCTCGTGCGACAGCGCGATCTTGTTCCCTTCACCGACGCCGAACGACGCCGTCGCCCACTCGCCGACCCCGTCAACTGTGAGGATCGCCGCCCGTTCATACGGCGACGGGAAGAATGCACTCGCCGCATGCGAGACGTGATGCTCCGTAAACAACAACCGCTTCGAGTGCTTCAGCCTCAGCTGGTTCGTAATCTCCCGCCGCAGGTGCAGCTTCTCCTTGAGCCAGACCGGAATCGCGGCACGGAACGAGGTGAACCCGCGCGGGGCCACAGCGAGATACGTCTCCAAGAGCCGATCAAACGTCAGCAACGGCTTCTCGTAGAACGTCACCCAGTCGAGTTGGTCGACTGTCAACCCGGCCTGCTTCAAGCAGAACTCCACCGCGTGCGACGGGAACCGCTCTTCATGCTTCTTCCGAGTGAACCGCTCTTCCTGGGCTGCAGCGACGATCTCTCCATCGACCACCAGCGCGGCGGCGGAGTCGTGGTAGAAGGCGGAGAGGCCGAGGATGGCTGTCATGGAGATCGGAGTCAGACTATCGAGCGACTTAGGAACTCGAAGGTAGCATAGCAAGACTGATCATGAAATCAGTGCGTCGAGGACGAATACATCTCTCTCGGTATAGGTTCTTCAGACGGATTCAGAGCGACCGCACCGATGTGTGATTGCGAATCACATCAAGTCTGGTGAAACTCTCCGTCGTCGACAAATGCAACCACATGCGACATCGCCAGGACACATCCCAGATGTCGGAGTAGGAAACGCCCGTGACAACTCATGCTGCCGTCTCATCGAGCGCCTCCCGGATACCGCAGAGACCGCGACGCCGATGGCTCTTTCGGTCAGTTCTGCTCTGTCTCGCATGGCTGGCTGTCGAGATCGTTTCTTTTCTCATGATTCAAGTCATGGCCCAGGGGGGAATGGCCGGTATTCGCGAAAGCCAGCTGGCCTACAAACATGTCGGCTGGAACCAGACCAGTCAGACCGAGACATTTCACCCGTACATCGGCTGGGTCCATAATCCGGATTTCCTTCCACAAGTGGACTGCTGCGGTCTGGCACTGAAGACCAATCGTTACGGCTTTTTCGACTCCAGTGACGGGGTTCATCGTCGCGATCCAGATCGCCTGATCGTGGCCATCGCGGGAGGGTCTGTCGCCTGGCAGATGTCGTGTGCGGGGGCGGAGGCTCTCCGCCGTAAGCTGCACGAGGTTCCAACCTACCGCAATCGAGAGATTGTCTTCGTCCGGCTGGCTCAGCCCGGCTACAAGCAGCCACAGTCTCTGTACGCACTTAACTATTACCTGCTTCTGGGGGGAGAGTTTGACATCGTGATCACGTTGGATGGGTATAACGAGATTGCCCTGCCGGTCGTGGAAAATTTCCGCTCGAATGTGGCCCTCGATTATCCTCAGGGGTGGCATGCCCGCACAATGGACATCGTCGATGCCCGCGATGCCGACTTCTCTCTGCGGGTCTTCGAGATTCGCGGAAGTCGTCAGCGAAGAGCGTTGGCAGCGGTGAGATCTCCGTTGCATTGTCTGCCGTCGTATCAACTCCTCTGGTTTGTTCGCGAGGAGCGTTTGAGAAACGAACTGATTGAGATCGAAACCAATCTCATGGGACGCGGATACGCACGCGGCAAGGCGTTCATCAATTCCGGTCCGCACCCCGTCGTCCAAGATCGGGACGAAGCGTTACGCGAGAGTGTCCGCCTGTGGAAACAAGCGACGCTCCAAATGCACCAGCTCTGCGAGGCCAACCAGATCCTGTTTGTCCACGCGATTCAGCCCAATCAATACGACCCCGGATCTAAGCCACTCTCTGAATTCGAAATGGCCAATTGTTACAGCGACGAAGTGGAGTATGGACAGATCGTCGCGTTGGGGTATCCGCAGTTACGAAAGGAGGGCGCAGAGTTGCGGACATTGGGCGTGCGGCATTTCGATTTAACCCACATCTTCGTACAGACGACCGACACGCTCTATGTGGACCCGTTCTGCCATGTGAATGCACAAGGGTCGCAACTGCTGGCAGAGGCACTCGGAGATCGCGTGATTCAAAGCCCCGCCCCGCCCGCGGACCCGCCGGTGTCTGGAAGGTAAGGAGCAGGGTCTCTAGTGCCCCGTCCAGTCTTGATTTTGAGGTACTCCCCCCTCGGGAGGGCGAGGCTCCTGCCGAGCCGCTACTGCGAGTGGGCGTGTCCCCTGGCTCGCGGCTCAGCAGGAGCTTCGCCCTCCCCAAGGCGCATCCCACAACCCCAAATCCGAGCCAGTGATCTCGGTCCCCAGCTCCGTTTGGGACCGTAAATCCTCGAAGCTCCGCTTCGCCGTGTGCCGAACCCCAGCGAGCAGCACGGCGCTAGCCCAATGGCACTTACTTTAGAATCTTTACCGCCCCCGGAAAACTTGGCACGGGATTTGCGCCCGGGCAATGATGTCCTCAAACGGGAGTCATTGTG
>JAYTCW010000387.1:0-2222 GCA_043736295.1 Planctomycetota bacterium
CACAATGACTCCCGTTTGAGGACATCATTGCCCGGGCGCAAATCCCGTGCCAAGTTTTCCGGGGGCGGTAAAGATTCTAAAGTAAGTGCCATTGGGCTAAAGCCCACGCTACCGAACACATGACTCGGGAAAGCAATGACAACGACACCGGGCGGATTGGACGCATTGCGTCAGCATGAAGTGGTGATTGATCTGGCCAGCCAATACGTGGTACTGGGAACTCTGGTGGGCACTGACGGTCCCTACCTAGTGATTGAAGACGCCGATGTCCACGATCTGCGCGATAGCACCACGAACCGCGAACAGTACGTCGTCGAGGCCCGCCGACATGGCATCCAAGCCAATCGAAAATGCACACGACTCCGCCAAGAGGAAGTCGTGTGCATTGCGAAACTCGAAGATGTGATTGCCTGAAAATCGCACCAAACTTCCGAAGTCTCGGAAGACTTCGGAAGTTTTCGGACGGTCTCTACGGCTTCTTCTTCTCTTCCTTCTTCGGCACGGCAAAGCCTGCCTTCTCGAAGGCGGCATCGGAGAAGACCATCTCGACCTGAGCGTCACCCGTGGCTGCGGCGACCTTGCCCTGGCACTTCTCGCAGCAGAACTGCACGTCGACGCCGCCGACTTTGACGGTCTTTTCGGCATTCAGTGGGCCGCCCGAGAGTGGGCACTTGGCCTGCTTGGCCTGACCGGTGGCGACCAGCTGGAGGTTGGCCTTCGTGGCAAACTTAGCGGTGTCCTTGGCGAATGCCTTGGGACAGTTCTCGCAGCAGAAGTAGACCTTGCCGCCCTTGTAGTCGACGGTCTTGTCTTCCTTGGCAGGAGCGCCGGAGACGACACACTTCTGATCAAACTTCTTGGCTTCTTCCTTTTTGGCTTCTTCGGCCACGACGAAACCAGCGACCAGCATCAAACACAGAGCAGCTGCAACACGTTTCATGAGAGAGTCCTTCGACTGAAAGGCGGGTCCACAATCCGACCATCGCTCCGACCAAGCTTCAAGACGAGTCCCGAAGTCGGGGAGCGAAAGTTCACTCTTGTTTTTTACCAAGGAACGGCACAATCCGCTAGCGAGGATTCCTTTCTGCGACGGCGATGCCTTGTTTTCAGTCATCAGTTTTCAGTCGTGAGTTTTCAGTTCAGAGAAGAATTGCGTCACTTCATAAAATGCGTTGCCATGTTTCTGGCTCGGTTTCGACTTCACACCAATTCCATCTGATGGTATTTATGGGTTCTGGATTCCATGAACCCGAGGTGGCCGATGCTGACACTATTCGACGGTCAAGGGAGATCGCGCCGCGATTTCCTGAAGGCGGGCACCTGGGGGCTGGGCGGGGCTTTGATTCCGTGGCTAGGATCACAGATGGCCCTCGGCGGCGATCTGACTCATCTGCTGACCGGGCGCTCGGTGGTGTTCTTGTTCCTGCAAGGCGGGCCGAGTCAGATCGAGACGTTCGATCCCAAGATGACAGCTCCCGGCGGGATTTGCAGTGTTACGGGCGAGGTCGCAACGAAGCTGCCGGGCGTGACGTTTGGCGGCACGTTTACCCGGCTGGCCTCGCTGGCAGATCGGTTCTCGGTGGTTCGCTCGTTTCATACGGGGGACGCCAATCACGACATCAAGCCGATCGTGGGGAAGGCGTCGGGCGGGGCCAATCTGGGGTCGCTGTACTCGCGGATTGCCGGGCAGAATCGGCCTCAGACTGGGATGCCGACCAACGTGATGCTCTTCCCTCAAGCGGCTGTGCCCGAAGCGATGCCGGGGGAGAAAGCGTTTGGCGACTTTCAATCGGCGGGTGGCCTCGGCAGCGGGTACGCCCCGTTTACCCCCAGCTCCTCGGGGGCGATGCAGGAGAATCTGAAGCTCAAGTTGCCGCTTGATCGCCTCGATGACCGGCGGACACTGCTCTCTGGACTGGATCAGCTGCGCGGGGGACTCGATAAAGCGAGCCTCGGGACCGGGATCGACGCGGTCCGGCAGCAGGCGTTCGACACCTTGCTCGGCGGGGTCTCCGAGTCGTTCGACTTCCGCAAAGAAGACCCGGCCACAATCGTCCGCTACGACACTGGCCCGCTCGTGCGGCCCGACCAGATCAGCCGCAAGTGGAACAACTACAACCACAATGTCGACAATTCGAAGTCGCTCGGCAAGCTGTTGCTGCTGGCTCGACGGTTGTGCGAGCGCGGTGCCGGTTTTGTGACGGTGACGACCTCGTTCGTGT
>JAYTCW010000388.1:0-4811 GCA_043736295.1 Planctomycetota bacterium
GAAAGGAAAAAGGAAAAGAGGAAGAAGGGCAGAGGGTAAGAGGGACAAAGGGACAAAGGGGAGATGGTTATTGAGTCCTCGATACACGAAACCCTGTGTCGTTGATCCGGTAGTCGGGCGAGTTCCTGTTCCGGAAGGCGGAGCGGGTGAACGTGGCGCTGTAGATCCACGAGCCCCCGCGCAAGACACGACGAGCTACTGTACTGACGTTTAGTGGATCGCTCGTCACACCGCTACGAGCGGCGTAGGCCTCGGCATCGTACCCATCCTGGCACCACTCCAATGCGTTCCCGTGCATGTCATACAGCCCGAACGCGTTGTCCCGGAACCGGCCCACCGGAGCCGTGAACACGTACCCATCCTTCGCCGTGATCGCATTCGTATAGTTGAACTTCTCCTTCGCGGTCCCGTCGACCACGTTTCCAATCTGCGCCAAGCCCTCCGCATCGGCCCCGTGCCACCACAAGGATGTCGTTCCCGCCCGGCAGGCGTACTCCCACTGCGCTTCGCTCGGCAGTTGGTAAGTCTTCCCCTCCTTCGCACTCAACCACTCGCAGAACGCCACTGCGTCGTTCCAGCTCACGTTCACCACCGGATGGTCATCCGTCTGCGGGAAACTATGGTTTCTCCATGTGTACTCCGGCTTCTGTTCGTATTGTCCCTCGGCATTCAGGCCATACCCGCCCTTGCCGTCTTTCTCCGCATCCGTCTGGTAGTTCTTGGCCTTCACGAACGCCGCGAACTGTCCCTTCGTGACTTCATGGACTCCCATGTAGAACGGCTTCGTGATCCGCACCCGGTGCTGCGGTTGCTCGTCCGCGAATTGTTCCTTCTTCAACGACGCATCCAGCTTCAGGACGGCTTCAATGTCGGCATCCGTCGACCCCATCCGGAACTCCCCGCTGGGGATCAGCGTCAACTTCATTCCCAACGTGTTCGTCAGCAGCTTTTCAACTTCCAGCGTCCGCAGCACCCACGTGCCATCAAAGAACCCCTTCTGCCGGGGCCGCTGCGGCGCGAAGAGTTTCGTGCGGGCGTAGCGCTGCGTCCCCGACTTCGTATACGCGATCATCTCGTCCAGCGTCACGTTTTGGTCCATGTCGGCATCGGCGGAGCCTTTCCACCCCTCCAGCACGTGGTAGAAGAAGACTCCGTGCTTCAGCGGCTCGTGCTGGAGTGCTTCCTGGCCCTCCTCACAGCTGAACAGCGCTACGATCCCCTCGGGCAGCGGGGCCAGCTGGGGGAGAGTGACGCTGGCCAGACCGGGCCCGCTGCCCCCCGTGCGGCGGATGATTGACTCGGGATCGTTGCGACAGGCATCGACGAGTAACAGCTTCTGGCGCGGCTTACAGCCCGTGTCCTTGTCCTCATCGTACTTCAGCTGCCCGTAGAGCCAGTCGAGCGAGATCAGCGTGGTCTTATCGTCGAGCTTGGCATCGAGCGGGCAGAAGAACGGCTCCTTCTCCCCCTTGAACTGTACCCCATGCCCGGCTAGAGCGATGATCAGCGTGTCGTCCCGCTCGAGGGCGGGGAGCAGGAGTTCGATCTCCTTCCGAATCTTGGCCGCTTCCGGCAGATACCGTCCCGCCGGAGTCGTCTTCGGCAAGGCCGCCAGGTCGTCCACCATTAGAATGATGTTCTCGGTCTTGAACCCGCTGAGGACCAACAGATCGCGAAACTCGATCGCATCATTGCGGGGATACTCGCCGAGCGGCTTCAGCTGTTTTTCGTCGTAACCGCCGATCCCGATAATGACCGCGTAGTTCTCCGCCCGGACCACGGAGGTCGCCAGAGTCAGGCACAACAGACACCGAGCAAATAAGCGGGACATGGGCACCGACTCCCGAGGGATGAGTTTGTCACGGACACAGTTTGCCACACTGGCCGTCCGGCGGCAACACGCGCGGGCCATGCCGTCGATCGAGACAACGAGTGGCGAGCGGAAATCTTCCGGAGAAGTGGGGGGATTTTCGGGAAGAAGTGAATCGGTATCGCGTTATCCCCTGCGAACTCAGTCGCTTCCAAGCGGAAGTGATGAGGCATCCCAGATGTTGAGGAGCACGACCGATGACCAATCCCTGGTGGCAAGACTTCGGCAAGGCGGTACTGGTTCTGACAGGACTGGCGCTGGCATTGGGGTATCAGGACGAACTGCGGACTTCTGGACGGCAGGTCGCGGCGAGTGTTAAGGAGTTCGCGGGATCGCTGAGCGAGCGCGAGCCGGTGCGGGTAGAGCCGAGTCCACCGAAGCCGGTCGAGATGGCGCGGGTCGTCGCACCAGAAACGGAATGCCGCCATCGCGTGACTTACATCGTGGTGCGGCAGCCGACGTGTCGGCCCGTGGTGCGGAGTTGCCGGTGAGTCGCTCGTGGGAAGGCACATCGGGAGTGTCGCCTTTCGCTCCGCGAAAGGGCGTTCTTTCGCGGAGCGAAAGACGACATTCCGTAGAACCTCACTCCGACCGATTTCAGAAATCGCAAAATAGTCCGGAAGAACCGCCATCCCCGCTCGTTACCTCTGGTGAAGCGTCCCACTTCGGACGCCAACCAACCCCCGAACTCAGGAGTTCATCATGCGTCGTCCCATCACTCGGAAGTCTCTGCTCGCAGCTGTCTTGTTCCTCGGAGCCTGTGGGTTCTCGACGGGTACGGTCTCGGCCTGTGACGCTCCCCGCTGCTACTGGAAGACGGTGACGGTGTACGTCGAACAGGAACAGCCGTACGTCAAGCACGTCATCCAGTACGACCACTGTGACAAGCCCTACATCGCTGATGTGGTCGCCTACCGCACGGTGCGCGTCCCGGTGCAGAAGCGGGTGAAGGTGTGCTACTAGAGTCGATCAACAATAGGTGTTCGAAATCGTAGCCTGGACCCCTAGATCCGGGCGGAATGGACGTGGCGTCCGTTCTACATTCCCGAACGATCACCGGCGCTGGTTTGCTTCAGAGTTGAGTCCGATGAACCGCCACTCTATTCTGGCAACATGGCCAACCCGAACGACTCACTCGACGATCTGCCACTGGTGGCCCGCTTTCAAGCGGGCGACCAGTCGGCGTTTCACGAGTTGCACAAGCGTTACGGGCCACGGCTGGTGGCGTTTCTGAAGCCGAAGTGTCTGGGCCAGCTGGATGCGTTTGATGTGTCGCAGGAGGTCTGGCTGCGGGCCTTCCAGGCACTCCCCCGATTCCAGCAGGGGAGCTTCAGCGGCTGGCTCTTCACCATCGCCCGGAATCTGCTCAAGGACGAGTACAAGCGTCCCCCGCGCAAGACCGACTCCTTCGAAGACGGCATCGAACCGGTCGCACCGCCGCCAAAGCCCGCCCATCCGCATCTGGACGCGATGCTCGATTGCCTGCGGAGCCTCCAGAACAAATACGTCGATGCCGTGACCGACACGTTGGACGGACTGACCACCGAAGAGATTGCCGAAAAGTTCGGCATCGAAACCCACCACGTCGACAAGTGGCGATTTCGAGGGCGAAGCCTCATTAAGGACTGCGTGCAGCAGAAGCTCTCATGAAACCGATCATCCTCCAACTCCCCGACTCATTCCCCGACCGCCGTGCCTGGCTGGAGCGGCAGTTGGTCGGTTTGGACCTGGGCGATCTGGTCGCGGAGATGGTGGCGATTCATCAATCACGATCGACACTCCCGGCCCCCACACCGTCACTTCAACAAGCCATCTCGGGCCAGCTTCCCCAGTTGCTGAATCAAGGTTTGTCGGTTCTGTCGGAGAAGCAGCTTGGATTACTGCTGAAGCACCCCAGTCTCCTTTTGGAACTTCAGGACGCTGTACTGGAACAGGGCGGAAAGTATTGGGACACGGTTCATCGAACTGAGGAGTTTGGGCAACGCATCATCGCCGAGCGAGACGCCCTTTCGAAGAAGCTCGCTGGTCGACCGGGCACGGTTCCCCCTGCGAAACAAAACGGCCCCGCACCGCAGCCATTAGTATCGGGCAGCTCCCGTCCTGCTCGGTGGACACCTTCCAAGCTACTGGCCATCGCGGCAGCCCTTCTAGTCGGCGTGACTTTGTGGATGAGTCGACCCACTGGCCCCACCTGGGGCTTTGATCGCTCCGGCATCCTCACCGCGAACGTCTCGTCGGGTGAGTACCTCAATTCCCTCTCCACAGCTGCGGGGGATTGGTTCAACAAACGCCCCGAGGAGCCACAAGCTGTGGCCGCCCGGCTTCGCGAGTTCATCCACGGGTGCGACACGCTGATCGAGGCTCCGCACTCGCAGCTGTCGCAAGATGATCGAGCGTGGCTCGTCGAGCGTTGCCGCACCTGGAAATCCAAGATTGAAGCCCAGTTGGCCGCTCTTGAATCCCAGCGCAGCACGCCCATCGAGGTCCGCGATGCGACCGATGAGACAGTTCGCAGCATGCAAAATGTCCTCCACCAACGAGCAAGCAACGCCGCCTGATCGAACACGAATCGCGGCACGAATGCCGATCTACGTTTGATCCATTCCACAGGCCAAAAGGCACCTTTCAAACCTCTCGGCACCACTGAGGGCACCTCGGACTACCATTGGTCGCGTATCTTACGACCAAGTCGTTAGTTACGCCAAACCGTCACCGGTCTTGAAAACCGGAGTACCCGTGAGGGTACCCAGGGTTCGAATCCCTGCCTCTCCGCTTCGAAAGCCTCGCTTTTTCCTTGTTTTTCAAGGGAAACGCGGGGCTTTCTGCCTTGGTACTGCCCTCCAACTGCACTTTAGGCGATTTCCGTTGGTCATGTGCAGAGTGTGATGAGGGATTCGATGAGGGTGTGGTATTTGTGGGTTTCGGGGGTCGTGAGTGCAGT
>JAYTCW010000389.1:0-41935 GCA_043736295.1 Planctomycetota bacterium
GCACAGAAGAACCGGCAGTGGTGCCCGCGCAGCTTCTGGAACCGCACCCAAATGTCGGTCTGGAGGTACTCGACCAAGTGGCCGATGTGAATCTGGCCATTGGCGTACGGCAGGGCAGAAGTAACCAGAATCTGGCGTGGCATGCGAAGTCCGAAAGAGGGGCGTCAGAGACTCTCATGACGACAGAGGGGTTGACACAAGAGCATTCGACTGAGTTCGATCAGCGAGCGGCATGTCAAAAGCCCAGAGGTTGCAACCTCTGGGCTTGAGGACAGTGGTTCGCTCGACACTACCGAGCCTGAGTCTCATACAACCGGGCAATATCCGCAGCTGTGACGACGATGTCGCGGATGAAGCCGGTGTGTGCCCGCTCGTAGCTGATCTTGGAAGCCAGTTCGGGTTTGTGATGGATGGCGGTGGAAATCCACTGGGCGTCTGCGGGAGCCAGGCCGGCTGCGTCGGCGGCAAAGCTGGTCCGGGTCTCGACAACCAGCGATTCCATCCGTCGATCAAACTTGTTGTAATCGGCCATGGGGCTCGAATTCCGGGAAGGGGACTGCGCGAGCCGACCCGCACCACAGCGGGAGCATCTGATTCGAAGTATATCGAAAGCGGGACGGGAGGAAACCAAGGGCTGATTCGAGGATCAGATTTGATCTAGTGCCCCGTCAATGCTTGATTTTGGGGGTCCGTCTCCCTCGGGAGGGCGAGGCTCCTGCCGAGCCGCATCCACCAGACAGCGCGTCCCCTGGCTCGCGGCTGAGCAGGAGCTACGCCCTCCCCGTCGGTCTTGGCTCCACCCCAAGTCTGAGCCTTGACGGGGCACTAGTGTGAACTCGCGATTCAATCGCCCCGAGTTCACGTTTCTCTCTGCTCAAGTCGAGCGCTCGCACAGGAAAAGCTCGCACTCATGGAAGAAGAACAGTGCCAACTCGCCAGCGCGAATCAGAAACAGGTTGTCGCCGAATGGATCAACCTTGCTATTCCAAAGCTGCTCAAGTGTGATTTGTTTCGGACTGCCGCTGAGGTCGTCGAAAATTCCGATCTGGCGAGGATTCAACGGCTGTGGAGGCAACAGTGGTGGCCCGTCGATCAGTCTGCAATACGAACGATCAAGGTCTCTGTAGAGTTTGTGCGAAGTCCGGCGTGTCGTCTCACTTGGCTTCAACAATAAATGGAACCACCGATCACGGCGATTCTTGTCGACGAACGAGTGAACGAACTGCGTGATGTGTTGAGCCCGCACCAGTTCATCAGCTGGTGGGGCCAGACGAAGAATCTCTTCCAGAGGTGTGGGAGTAGAAGCCATGTTCTGGCTTTCAGGAATAACTGTGAATGGCTGTGGCAATCTGGTTTGAGGTCGCCAGATAGTCACATCGCACAAATCCCTACGGCATCTCAATCACGCGAATCCGCCGGTACTCCATCTGTCCGTTGTCGCCTTCGAGGCCGATCGGACCGGACTCCGGCATCTTCAGTTCGGCCTCCAGTACCTCGCCATTACAGGTGCAGTGGCCCACATTGTCCTTCACGACCACGACCATCTGATTCCAGTCCTGGGGCTTGTAGTTCTTCAATTCCTTGTACGGTCCGGCCAGAGGGTAGTCGCGGCATTGCAATTGCGGACGGCGGATGAACACACCACTGTCGGCGTTCGGCGTCGCGCGGAAGTCGAGCTTCAAGGTAAAGTTCTTCGGGAACTCTTTCGTCGTCCACAGTTGTTGTACGCGGCGACCTTCGGGGGGAGTGGTCACGACGATGCGGCCATGCAGGGCGACGTAGCGACCGTCGTCGCTGGCGGTCTGGCCATCGAACGTGGCCTGCTTCTCTTGCGTCTTCTGATCGCGGAAGCCCCAGCCGGTCAGGTCTTTCCCATTGAACAGGCTAATTGCCCCTGGTTCGAGTTCGAACTGGTCGTCCTCGGTCTCCAGGAACCCGAGTGTCGCGAAGATCGGACGCAGAGCCGCAGCCCACTTGTCGTAACCCGCTTTGTTGGGGTGCAGCAGGTCCGGCATTTCGGCGGCCATGGCGTCCCCCTTCTCATCGGCGAACAGGAGCCACGTCTCCACGCGAGTCACCTGCGGGTCGCCCTTCACCACGGCGAAGCAGAGTTCGTTGATTTTCCTGATCTTGTCAGCCGGTCGGCTCTTCGTGGCCGAACTCGGGAAGACCTGACAGTACACAATCGGCATCTTGGCGTTGTGCTTTTTCAGGGCCTCAATGATGAGCTTGAAGTTCCCGGCGATGACCTCCGGCTCGGCCTTCTCTTCCAGGTCGTTCGTCCCCATCAACAGCACCACCGCCGACGGATTGAGCGACAGAACGTCCGCTTGCAGCCGGATCAACATCCCGCGAGTCGTGTCACCGCTGATGCCACGGTTGGCGACCTTCACGCCGGGGAAGCTGTTCCCCATGTCATCGCCCCAGCCCTGGGTGATCGAGTCGCCCAGGAAGACGACCGCATTCTGATCCTTCTCGACTTGCTTGGCCCAGGCGGTCCGCTTCTGTGTCCAGAGTCCCTGGAACCAGTCATACCGCCGAATCGGTCCCGCCCCCGGCAGCCCCTCATCCGTCGCGGGGAGTTCAATCCCCAGCGCAGGCTTCTCCTCCGCCCGCAGACCAGCTGCAGTGGAGTACAGGAACAGGAACGCCAGGAACGGCACAACGCAGCGAAGGGGTGAGGTGTTCATGTGCGGTATCGTGTCGAATCGCATTGACGGATGCAACTGCGAGGGGGCAAAGCACGACTCCGTCAACCAGATCGCGAGCGGCAAGAGATCCAATTCAATGTTCAACTCTTCGCCCTGCATGCGACCGCATCTCTTGTGTGACTTTGAGCAAAGAAGTGTGATCTCGGGTCAACAGATCGGAAATGCGGTTCAGAGTCCCTGTCAAGGTGACCGGCCAGACTTCGCTTACCGCTAGACTTCCGAAGTCTTCGGTGACTTCGGAAGTCTTCCGAGGCGGTTTCCACTGGCCACTCGTCTGATCAACTTAGACTTCTCAACACACAAGACTTCGGGGTCATAGGGCTCTTGGGAGGGTTTCGAAATGCCTGACGGCGTATGGTTTGCGGAGGCATGGCGACGATGCGTCCATGACCCTGATTCCCAAAGACCTCTGACGAGGCGGCCCGGGAGGGGCGTGGAGCCTCGTCTCGTGAAATGTGGCCAGGAGCGAGTCCGTGTGGATGTTACCTGCTAAACTTGCCCTTCGATTGGTGATGTTCCGGGGGAGAGTGATTGTGGCGAGGCGATTTTCGTGTGAGGGAGTGACGGCGGTCATCACGGGCGCTTCGGCCGGGTTGGGAGTCGAGTTCGCTCGGCAGTTAGCCCCTCGAGCGCGGCGGCTGATCTTGGTCGCGCGGCGTGAGCAGGCACTCCATTCCGTGCGAGAGGAACTGCTGCGATTGAATCCGGCTTTAGAGATCGTGGTCTGCCCGGCGGATGTCTCGACCTCCGAGGGGCGTCAGCAAGTACTCTTGAAGATTACGGAGAGTCAGTCTCCTCTGAATCTTTTAATTAACAACGCTGGGCGAGGCGACTATGGCACATTTGAGACCGCCGATGCCGCTCGTATTCAAGAACAAATCGATCTCAACATCACCGGACTGGTCCAACTCACCCACGCACTGCTTCCGCTCTTACGGCAGAATCGACCGGCGGGTGTCCTGAATGTCAGCTCCCTGGCAGGCACGCTCCCCCTCCCCGGCATGGCCACCTATGCGGCGAGTAAGGCGTTCGTGACCAGTTTCTCCGAGGCACTGCGAATTGAACTTCTCGATGAAGGGATCCAAGTCGCAGCTGTCTGCCCCGGCCCCACTCCGACGACGTTTAGTCAAACCGCTCGTCGTGAGTCAGGCGGCGACACCGACCGATCCGGCCAGGGGTTTCTAAAAATGCCGAACGACCGAGTCGTGGCCGACGGGTTGGCCGCCCTGGAACGAGGTCTTGCGACAGTCTACCCCGGTTGGGGAGTCACGATCTCGGCGACAGTGTTTCGCTTATTACCGCTCTGGCTGGTGCGCAGGCTGCTCACTCGCCGGTTCCGCGCGGAGCGCTGAAACGCTGTGGTTGGCGATTTTCTTTGCCAGCAGACTTTGGGGCATTCGACTTTTTGAAGAGGAGATCCGTAGCGTGGGCTTTAGCCCACGCGATGAGAGCCCTTCTGCGGGACAGCGGTTCCGAACGCTGATGCCTTGATGCCTGTCGACGTGGTGTTTCGGCATCATTGTTCCCTGAACCAGGCATCATCATGCAAGCGATTTCCTCAGAACAAGTTACGCGAGTCACTCCCTCCCGGTCGCTGGGACGCGTGTGATTCTCGCATCATGACCTGTTCAGACGAATGACAATGGCGCTCGACAGACTGAAATGAAATGAACAACGCGTAACAAATTATCTAGCAATGAGATATGTCATTTCATCGACATCCGGATGAACACTTTTTCTCCCATGTTCACCAAGTTTGGCATTCGGGGTGCATGAATCCTCTTGTGAAGACGCGACTTCAGCTCTCTCAGCCCACCACGGGCAGCCTGGTCGTGCTCACCATTCTCTGGAGTCAAATCATGAAGATGCTCAATTCTCTCTGGAAGGACGAAGCTGGCTTCGTTGTTTCCTCCGAACTGGTCCTGATCTCGACGATCGTCGTCCTCGGACTCGTCGTTGGACTCGCTGAAGTCGCTAATGGGGTCAACGAAGAACTCGAAGATGTCGGCTCTGCGGTGGGCAGCATGAACCAGACGCTGCGATATAGTGGGTTCAGCGGGCATAAGGGATACATCGCGGGATCGTACTTCAACGACGGACCCGACTTCTGCGATAGCCAGAACGACATCAATTGCGATGGCCACGTGCGTGCCGAAGGCGAAAGCCACAATCGGAACTAAACGAACTGCTCCAACGTCTCTCTCTCAACACTCCCGTCGAATACGACGGGAGTGTTTTCGTTGTGAGGCGAGCGACCGGACTTCGCGTACCAAAAGACTTCTGAAGTCTTCCGAGACTTCGGAAGTCTCGCGGGTCGGTTTTCACTGGCCGCTCGCCTTACTCCGGGAATCGTGGCGAGGTCCATTTCTCATACAAAGGGATTCGTTCGAGTCGTCACTGAATCCGCCGATCAGGCTTTCGCCTTCACCCCTTTGAGGCTCACAAACTCCGGCAACTCCCCGACCAGCGGCTGGGCATATTTCAGGAACGCCTTCGTCACATCCATCCCGTTTTCATCAATGTACTCATCCGGCAGCGGGCGTTCGTGATTGGCCACTTCGCTCAGGGGAGCTGTGCCGTAGTCGATGGCGTAGTCGCTCCCCTGCTGGCGGACCATCGTCACCATCACCCCGCCGTGCCCCTTGGTCGCCAGCTTGACCGCTTGACGGCCACAGCCGTACGCCTCGGCGACATCGATCTTCGCGACACGATCCGAAGCGCACATCGGCAGCGACTCGGTGACCTGGAACTCGCCCCGCCAGCCGAAGGCGTCGCTCACAATGCGGTGCAGGACCATGCCCACGCTGGCCCCGCCCATCGCTCCGAACTCGACATTGTTGAACTTGTCCCGAGTCTGCGAAGCACTGACCGGAGAGCCATCGGCATTGCGAATTCCCTCGCCGCACACGATCGAGCAAAAGCCGTACTGCTTCTGAACCTCTTCCACCCGTGACAGGAACCGCTCCCGTTCAAACGCCCGTTCTGGCATCAGAATGATATGCGGGGCATCCCCCTTCTTGTTCCGCGCCAGTGCCGCAGCTGCCGGGAGCCAGCCCGCGCTGCGCCCGACCGTTTGAAAGACCACGAACTGGTCGACCCGCTGCATGTCGCGGGCCAGTAGTCCGGCCTGCTGCACGCTCAGAGCGACGTACCGCGCCGCACTCGGGTAGCCCGGCGTGTGGTCGGTGCCGAACAGATCGTTATCGACCGTCTTGGGCACCCCGACGCCGGTCATCTCCCAGCCATTGGCATTGGCATGGGCCACGACCCGGTGGATCGTGTCCATCGTGTCGTTCCCACCGATCATGAAGTAGTAACGGATATTGTACTTCTTCAGCTGTTTGAGGATCGCTGGGAAGTGCTCCTCTTTCAGCTTGAGTCGGCTCGATCCGAGGGCACTGCTGGGCGTATGCCGCAGTCCTTTCAGAACCTCTTTCGACTCCGCACCGAGATCGATGAGCCAGTTGTTCAGCACGCCTTCGATGCCGTACCGCATGCCGAAGACCTGGCCGATTTTCTTGTCGGCCTTGAGGCAGCCGTCAATGACACCTGACAACGAGGCATTGATCACAGCTGTCGGTCCGCCGGACTGTCCGACGAGAGCATTGGCGATTTTCATGAGTGGTCTTTCGGTGAGTGGTGAGCGGTCGAGACCACAGGCTAGAGCACGCGAAGGCAATCGAAAAGTGTATCCATGCGACATTTCTGTGGGTCACTGACCATCGAAATCAAAGGGAAGGAAAGGCGAGGGCTCGGCCCACTCTCGGGACAGGGGTTGTGAAGGGGCACTGCCAGCATGGTTTCCGGTCTCTTCCGCTGGTCCCCCCCGAGGCGTAGAGTGTGGTTGTCCAGTACGCCGAGGGATTTCCATCTCCCAGTTGCGGCCTTCGACGAGACTCCCTGATGAATGAATCCCGTTGGCGGCTGACTTGCTTCGCTGGCACGCTCCTCGTGATGGGGCTGCTGGAGTGGCTGGCCCCGCGCAAGCAGCGGGTGGCTTCCCGGTCGGCTCGCTGGCTGTCGCATCTGGGGCTGGTGGCGATCAACACTCTCGCAGCGCGGCTGTGGATTCCCCTGTCAGCGGTGGCAGCTGCGGCTTGGGCACAGACTCAGGGTTGGGGTCTGCTCAACATGGTGCAGTGGCCGGTGTGGGTGGAGTTCACGCTCGCGCTGGTGCTGCTCGATCTGGCGATCTATGGGCAGCATGTCCTGTCCCACCATGTCCCGCTGCTGTGGCAACTGCACAAGGTGCATCACGCGGACCTCGATCTGGATGTCACCAGCGGGGTCCGGTTTCACACGCTGGAGATTCTGCTGTCGGCTGTCTTCAAGCTGGGGCTGGTGGTGGTGCTGGGACCAAGCGGGCTGGCGGTGATGGTGTTCGAGATCATCCTCAACGCCGCGTCGCTATGGAGTCACAGCAACGTCCGATTGCCGCTCGGGGTCGATCGCTGGCTGCGGCTGGTCCTCGTCACCCCGGACATGCACCGCGTCCACCATTCCGTCCTCGTCCACGAGACCAACAGCAACTACGGCTTCCAGCTTCCCTGGTGGGATTTTTTGTTTCGGACGTACACGGCTCAACCGCAAGCTGGGCATGAGGGGATGGTGATCGGGCTGGTGGCACCGCGCGAGGAGAAGCAGGTCGTTCGCCTTACCGGTTTGTTGGCGATGCCGTTTCGGAATGACACTTCCAGGTGAGAATCCATGACTGAAAATTCAAAGATGTTCAATCTGTGGCGTTTGCTGTTCAGTGGAGTAATCGCTGCTGGTTTTAGCTACCAGTTACTCTGGAGCTTGTACTTCCATCAGGCGTCCAAGTCATGGCAGGCCGTCGAGGCCAGAGTCGTCTCCATCGAGAACGAGCCAAAGTCATCGGAGTTGCGTTACACGTACGAGTTCCGGGGAGAGGAGTTTCGTGGCAACACGCTCAGCCACCTCTGCGACGGAACCTTGTTTGAAAAGGACTCGATCAACAACCTCTACCACGTTGGTGATCTCATCCAAATCTATTTGAATCCCGCGAATCCTCACCAATCCGTGGTCGAGAGAAGGGATATCCAATTCAAGTACCTGTGGAAACAGATACTGATCATCGGATTCACCGGAACATTGACTGCGTACTCTGGACTGAAGTTTCGAAGACTTGTGGTAATGACATCGGATGAGATCAAACATTCTGGTAGAGAGTTTGGGCCCTGAGCGGAGTAAGTACCGGCTGGCCCGCTCTGGAAACTATTGGCCTCAGAGGTGTGATCGAGTGCCACCTTTGGCGAAACCTCCTGTTGCTTCGTCAATCCGGTCACCCCAAGCAGCATCCTGGTCGGGGTAGACCAGACACCCTCAACAGTGCTTGGTCCACCCCGCCTACACATCGACAAGGAAGACTGCCCGCGCCCGGTGACCTACCAGCTGGAGTTGCTGAGGTCCGTGGGGTTCACGCGGGTGGAACTTCTGCACAAGAATTCCTGCTTCGCGGCGTTCGGGGCGGTGAAGGGTGCGTAGCTGCTGATACCGGAACGGAGTAGCGGCGGCAGCATGTCAACATGTTCGACGACCCACAGCCATTTGGCAAAAGGGCGTTTCGATTGACGCTTACGGAACACTACTGCGATTCACGACAACTGTCCCGGCCATCAAGTCTCCGATCCGCTGTTTTCGTTTCGTGCAGTGAATAGAAATGATTGCTGGCAATGCTCCGAGCATGATTGGATTGACCTCAATGAATCTGGTCATCGTTCTGAGAAATGCGGCTGTCACACTGCACTTGGACCCATCCAGATGTCGAACGCTTAACCCGTACCACATCTTGCCAGGAGTCGCGGAGAACAACGCCTCCCACACGAAGAAGTATCCAAAATAGAGAGCAAACATCAACACACCGATCACGACATCTGTCGTCGTTTTTTTCGACGAAGGGAGATACTCACCGGCAATCGCTCCCAAGACAAAAAAGCAGATCATCGCCAGTGCTTGGTCGAAAAAAGCCGACCAGTATCTGACCGACCTGGAGATGCCAACCAATCCTTGTACAGGATGCGATTCCGACAGTTCAGGCTGATCGAATAACATTTACGAATTCCTGGCAACGACCTCTCGGGCGACGACAATGTGAGTATTACACTCTGTTGATCTCACAACAATCCACTCGATGACTCAGCGATTCGGGACGGTCGTAGCGGCATTTCGAGTTCGCCGGAACCGCGAAGCGACCGCAATGATATTAAAGACGACGACCGCTGGACGGTGCCACTAACCGCCAAACCTCGGTGCCCGCTTCTCCCGAAACGCCGCGATCCCCTCTTGAGCATCCGATAGTTCGAGGCAGCGGATATACCCGGCGGTGTCGACGAGGTACGCCTGCTTGGGCGTCACGCCTTCGTCGGCGTGGATCAGGCGTTTGGTTTCTCGCAGGGCTTCGGCGGGTATGGCGAGCAGCTGGGCCGCGAGTTCCTTCGCGGCGGGGAGTACGCGGTTGGCGGGTACGACCTCATGCACCAGTCCGTACGCCAAGCCCTGCGAGGCGGTGATCTGCCGACCGGTCAGGCAGAGATCGAGAGCCCGGGCCTTGCCGACCAGAGCTGTCAGTTGGGCGAGGCCGTAGCCGGGGGGCCAGCCGAGTTTAATCTCGGGCATGCCGAGGTGGGCTCCGTGGGCGGCGATGCGGAAGTCGCACGAGTACGCGGCCACGCATCCGCCGCCGAGAGCGGGGCCTTGTAGTGCTGCGATGAAGATCTGCGGCAGACGTTCCCAGGCGAGGTACATCCGGGCCTGGCGATGGCTCAGGTCGCGAGCAGCATCGAGCGACAGCGTGCCGACTTCGGGGACATCGTCTCCCGCACAGAAGGCCGCTCCCGCCCCGGTCACGATCACGACGCGGATCTCTCGATGCCCGGCGAGCCAGCTGTTGACCTGCTCCCAGTCGGAGGTCATTTGCACGTTGACGGCGTTGAGCTTCTGCGGACGATTGAGTGTCACGGTGGCGACTGCTCCGTTGACCGACACGAGTAAAGTGGCCAGCTTCGGCAACTCGCCAGTCTGGGGCGTGACATCGATCGGGATCACGGCAGCCTCCGGGAGTTTCGCGGCCTTCTCTCTCAGGCGGTTCGCGAACTTCTCGACGCCGATGACGGCTCTGCGATGCGTGCCACGTCCAATCAGGTCGATGGCGTCGCGGGCGGTGACCTCGAAGTCGATCAGCTTGCCTTCAACAGCGATCACACAGGCCTCCGCTGTGACGGTGGCTCCGAGGGGAGTGGCTGCGAGGTGTTCGATCTGGACGGTGACGCCGACCGATTCTTCTCCGGGTTCCAGGAAGGGGAGCAAGAGTTCGCGAGCGGCATGCTCCATCAGGTTGATCATCGCGGGAGTCGAAAACACCACCGCCCCGCGCAGCTGGTCAGCGGCGAGGTGGATGGAGTTCTGGGGCGTGACCGTCCACTGGAGCGTGGCGATCAGGCCGTGAGAGAGTCCGGGACGCATTGTGGGGGGGGGCTGATGGCTTGTGGCTGATGGCCAGAAGGGTTCCTCTCTGGCCATCAGCCATGAGCCACAAGCCATCAGCCAATCGCCAAACACGAAAGGCCGGTTCACTCCTTGCGGAGAGAACCGGCCAACCCATCTCATGGTCTCATGTCGACAGACTAGAAGTCGCCATCGGCGGGTTCTTCGTCTTCTTCGAGGTCGTCATCGTCCTCGTCGTCATCATCGAAGTCGCCATCGTCATCGAAGTCGTCATCGTCATCGAACTCATCTTCATCCAGATCGTCGTCATCGAGTTCATCGTCTTCGAGTTCGTCATCGTCGAACTCGTCGTCTTCCTCATCATCGACTTCGTCGTCGTCCAGTTCCTCTTCTTCGTCATCCCGCATCAGGGCATCAAACGAAGTGACTCCGGTCGGGGCCGCCTGTCCGAGCCAAGTCGGGCTGTGAGGAACAGTCATCAGGTCATCGGTCAGGGTCAACATGGGCTCTCACCTTGAGCAGAAACTTGGAGTTGGGCACCACAGCCGAAGAGGAGCTCGACCCCCAGCGGCTGTCCGCGAACTCTTCCCCGTCGGAAGGGTTCGCACAATTTGTGCTGCGTTCGTTATCGGATACGGGCGGTGGTGTCAAGTAATGCCCGCAGAGCGGAACTTGAATTCACCGCATCTTTTCCGACGCGGGATTGATCGGACTGCGTTCGAGCGGAGATGAAGCGATTCTGAGATTTCAGGCCAGAAGTGACAAACACGGTGCCCGTCAGGTCGTGACCGCCAGTTCCTGCTCATGAGTTCTAGGGCGACTGAGTCGAGCCAATCCGCGCAAAACAGACTCCATTTCACTAGTACGTATTGACGTCTACCTGCCATTGCTATATAGTCTGGTCATGGACGACAGCCCACTCTCCAATTGGAATGTGCAGATCCGCAAAGGATTGCTGGAACTGTGCATTCTCAATGCGCTGCTTCCGGGAAGGCAATATGGCTACGACATTGTGAAACAGCTGCGAGACATTGACGGGCTGATGATCGGGGAAGGGACGATTTACCCGATCCTGAGCCGGTTTCGAACTCAGGGTCTGGTCGAAGCAACTCTGGAAGAGTCGCCGGATGGACCGGCCCGCAAGTATTACCGGCTGACCCCGTTGGGGAAGAAGTGCCTGATCGATATGAACGAGGCGTGGGACCGCATTCACTTGGGAGTTCTCAAACTCCGGGGAGACGCAACATGATCGAACTGACCTTGGGAGCCCAGCAGCGACTGGACAGCTACTTTGCCGAGTTGCGTCGCGTTCTGGTCGACGATGGCAAAGCGGATCCGATGGATGTTGAACGGGACATTCGCGACCACATCCAGACCGCTCTGGCGGATGCGGATGGTCCCGTGGATGAGTCGCGCCTCGATCAGGTGCTGCGCTCGCTCGGGGCTCCGGCAGAGTGGATCGACCACCCCGATCGCCCGTGGTTTGCCCGGTCTCCGAAAGAGACGACCGACGCCACGCCGCCGTCCCCGGCCGAGATGCTCCGGCGAGTCGCGGGAGGGCGCGAGGGCTACCTCTTGCCGGCACTGTCGTTGCTGATATTGGTTTCGGGACTAATGCTGGCGCTGTTTTCGGGTGATACGGGAGCGGGCCTGGCGATCGTGGTGGTCGCGGCTCTGGGGGCCTTCGTACTCGCTCGGGCGGCAATTGCCCGACAGCCGAATGAGTGGCAGTCCCCCGTGCAGAAATGGTTGCTGTCTCCACCGCTGCTGATGGTGTACGTCCCCTTGCTTGTTGCGATCATCACATGGCCGATGGTGCCAGGTATTTTCCTTCTCCGTCATTCCTACGCGTCCACGCAGAACCGTGTGGCCGATGCGAATCTACGACTTGCCGTTAACAATGAAGCAAAAATACAAGTGGAGTACGCTGCCAGACACGTCCCTCTATTAGATGGTGAGGGACGCGCGATCCCCGGTGACTACTACGACGCGGATATTGCCCGCCTCTGCCAGGAGATTCACCAATCCAACTCCACGTGGATTTGGGATGTGATGCCCGGTCTGGTAGTCGCCGGTGTGGGAATTCTGATCTGGTGGATCACCTTGTTCATCGTTAGCAAAAGAATGCCGGAGTCCCTGCGAGCCGTGTTCGCCCCGTACTCCCCGCAATTCGTGAGACGGGGAATGCTGGGCATCGCCTCGGTCACGTTTCTCATCGCACTGCTGCTGCTGGCCTGATCGGCGGGAGAGGGGGAGATCGCCTTTTGGTTCGCGAGCCTACCCTTCGTCGAATGAGGGCGACTCGTTGTGCGTAGGCGATGTCGCTCCGCGACTCGCATTTCAATGACAGGGATACTTCACACGTCCAGAAGTGAGACATTTGGTGGGTAGCTACGTTCGCCAGAACGTGGGCGACTTGGCTCGCGTGCCCACCCTCGGGCGAGGGGCAGCTACGGCTCATTTCGCGTCGCGTGAAGTGCGAACGCCCATCTCGCTAAACGGTGATTTGGGATGTCAGTCGCGGAGCGACGTGACCTACATCAGACGTTGCATTTGCACTGACAACTGGGGTTCTAATGCCCGAAATGCGAGTCGCGGAGCGACATCGCCTACAGGAAGGCAAGTGGGCTGTCGCAGAAGTTGTGAGACTTCTTCCGTCCCCGGAGGAACTCTGACGAGTTCCACGAGAGTCGCGACATGTTGAATAGGCAGATACTGCGTTCGTGTCCGACCGCCCCACCGGCCTCACGGGAGCAGGCCGAGTTGTACGCGGATCGCCTGTTCGATGGCTTGCAGGTCTTTCGGACTGACCCGCCCGAGTTGCTCACTCAGACGAGTCTTGCTGACCGTCGTCAGCCGGTCCGCCATCGCCTTGTGCGGCTTGCCCCGTAACACGAGGGGGGCCTCGCTGGGGTAGATGCGGTCGACCTGGGTGGTGAGCGGAACAACTTGCAGCCGGTTCAGATGCTTGTTGGCCGCGTCATTGCTGACGATCACTGCCGGTCTCTGTTTTTGCACCTCGCCGCCGAGCGAGGAATCGAAGTTGACCCACCACACTTCACCGCGTTTCATCGCTGCCATCCCCCACCGTGGCCTCGGACCACTCCAATGCCTCAGCTTCGCGGGATTCCTCGCGGGCCATGTCTCGGTATGCGAGATCCAAATCCTGTCCGATCACATGCGGTCGAACTAGGCCTTCAATGAATTGGCTGATCTTGCGTCGCCCCACGACCGTGTGCAAACCTTGATAGAAGCGCTCGTCCAAGGTGATCGTCAGCTTCTTCTGCATCGTTGGCTCCAATACGTGTTGGTACACGTATTGTAAGGCTCTCCTCGCAGAGGAACAAGAGGCGGTCAGCCCGCCAGTTGAGTCATCGAAAGGTGACACAAGCCGCTTTGGGCGCAGGCCCACCACTCCGGGGACACCCGTGACATGACCCTGCTAAACGCGTCCGGGCGACCCAGTGAGAGAAGTCAGGCGATCACCGGATGACGCTCTGGAATCCGGGTCAACAGTCGACGAGCAGCCTCGACCAACTCGTCGTCTTCGCAGTCCCACACCGACTCCGGCTGTGGCCCCCGCGCCAGAGTGGCCAAGTTCGTGAGCATTTGGCCCAATCTCAATTCCGGATCGGCCTCGCTCAGTTCCGCCACCAGTCTTAACAATTCTTCACGCCGTCCAGTCATGACAACGCACTCCCAATAGTCGGCAGGTGGCCCACCGGTTTCGACAGGTCGTCCACGATCTCCACAGAGATCAGGCGTCCAGGCAGCAGCTTGGCAACCCGCGTCGCCCGTGTGACTCCATTGTAGATCATAAACTCTCCGTCGCTACCTCGATAGACTTCCGGGGTAGGCATTCCAATGAGGGATGTCCCGAACCGAGCAATCTGTAGTTGTAGTTTGTAAGGGTCTGCCCCCGACATCCGCGTCGTCGGCAAGTGCAAGCTCCGGGGATCGATCTCCACAAATTGCTGCGGGTACATCGATCCCTCTCTCGATATTGTCAGTCCACCAAACTCAGCGACTCCACTGCCCTTAATGTTGAGATGCAACGCGAAGTCCTCGAAGCGGAGCGTCCCTTACACATTGAACAGGAAGTGGCAGATATCCCCGTCCTTCATGACGTACGCTTTGCCCTCGACGCGGAGCTTACCGGCGGCGCGGATGGCGGCTTCGGACTTGTGGGTTTCGAGGTCGTCGAGCGAGTAGGTCTCGCAGCGGATGAAGCCGCGCTCGAAGTCGGTGTGGATCACTCCAGCTGCTTGCGGGGCGGTCGCGCCGACGGGGATGGTCCAGGCCCGGACCTCTTTCTCTCCGGCGGTGAAGTAGCTTTGCAGGCCCAGTGTGCGGTACGCCTCGCGGGCCAGAGTCGCCAGCGACGGCTCCTTCAAACCGAGTGACGACAGCATCTCGGCCCGGTCAGCTGGGTCGAGTTCAGCCAGCTCGGACTCGAGCTTGGCACAGACGACGACAACACCGGAGTTGTGCGTCTTGGCGTAGTCGCGGACCTGCTGGACGCGGGCACTCTCCCCTTGGGGATCGTTCTCGTCGACGTTGGCGGCAAAGAGGATCGGTTTGGCGGACATCATTCCATAAGTTGCTGCCAGCTTCGTCTCGACCGGGTCGAGTTCGAGGGTGCGGAGCGGCTTACCCTGGTTGATGTGAGCTTGACACTTCTCCATGATTTCGATGCGTTGCTTGGCCTCCTTATCGCCGTTTTTGGCGATCCGGGCTGCCTTGGAGATGGAGTTCTCCAGCACCTGCATATCGGCCAGCATCAGCTCGGTCTCGATAATTTCGATGTCCGACAGCGGATCGACCTTGCCCGAGACGTGGGTCACATCGGGATCGTCGAAGCAGCGGACCACCTGGATGATGGCGTCGACCTCGCGGATGTGGGTCAGGAACTTATTCCCCAGCCCTTCGCCGACGCTGGCCCCCTTCACAATCCCGGCGATGTCCACCAGTTTGATCTGGGCCGGGATGATCTTCAGTGGCTTAAAATAGTGGGCGATCCGATCAAGCCGGTTATCGGGCACCGGAACGATGCCTTCGTTCGGCTCGATGGTGCAGAACGGAAAGTTCGCGGCCATCGCTTTCTGGGAGCAAGTGACGGCGTTGAACAGGCTGCTCTTGCCAACATTCGGGAGACCGACAATACCGGCTTCCATGGGGACACACTCAGTGAAAAGGGACTCGAAGCGAGGCAGTATGGCACTCGTGCCGAAAAATGGAATCGTTCACCACATCGGGGCAGGGCACCACGCTGTGTTCATGGTGGGTTGGTTTTCAGTTTTCAGTTTTCAGTCCAACAAGAGCTGTCCCAATTGACAAAGTGAGTTGCCGCCCCCCCACCCTCGACTCCCGGCACCCGACTGCTAGGATGAGCTGAGTGTTCCCCCATCTCTCGATTTCAAGAGGCTCTTGCGTGCCGGTTCGCTTGGCGTTTTGTATTACGGAACTCGACCCGGGGGGAGCGGAACGGGCTCTCGTCGAGATCGTGACGCGGCTGGACCCGGCCCACTGGGAGGTGCGGGTTTTTTGCTTAGGGCCGGAAACCGATCTGTCTCGGCGGCTGCGGGACGCCGGAATACGGACAGAATGCCTTGGGGCACGACGGGCGTATCAGGTGGGCGTGCTGTTTCAATTGGTGAAGCAACTGAGAGAGTTTCGGCCAGCACTGCTGCAAACATTCCTGTTTCATGCCAACATCCTTGGACGGCTCGCTGGGTGGTGGGCGGGGGTGCCGGTGGTCTTGTCGGGGCTGCGGGTGGCAGAGCGGGGGAAGTGGTGGCATTTGTGGCTGGATCGCTGGACCAACCGGCTCGTGACGTTCAACGTGTGTGTGAGTGAGGGGGTGCGGCAGTTTTCGATCACGCACGGGGGCTTGCGGGCCGAAAAGCTCCGCGTGATCCCCAACGGTGTTGATGCCGAGAGGTTTGCCTCGGCCGCGCCGGTCGATTTGAGCCAGTTCGGCATCCCATCTGGAGCGTGGACGCTGGTGACGGTGGGGCGGCTGACCCCTCAGAAGGGGCATGACGAACTGCTGGGGGCGGTGGCTCCGCTGCTGATCGAAGATCCGCAAATGCACCTGCTGATCGTGGGGGAGGGGCCGGAACGGGAGACCCTCGATTGGCTGGCCGACAGTTTCGGGGTCAGCGGGCAACTCCACCTGCCCGGCTTTCAGGCCGACATCCCGGGCATCCTCAAAAGCTGCCAGGCGTTCGTCCTGCCCTCCCGCTGGGAAGGGATGCCCAACGCCCTGCTGGAGGCGCTCGCAGCCGGGCTGCCGTGCATAGCGACGGATGTGGAGGGGGTGCGGGAACTGCTGGCTGGCGAGGTCGGGATCGTGATTCCCCCGGGAGATGAACTGGTCCTGCGATGGGCTGTGGAACAGGTGCGACACCAGATGTGGGGCATCGCGCCTCGAAAGACGCTAGATGCTGTGCTAAAGAGGCACTCCTGGCAGGCGATTTCGAAGGAATATGAGTCCCTGTTCACAGAATGTCTGCGTCTGCGAGGCGATTCGTTACTCTGAAATATGTACGCAGAAAGATTGTTGAAATTCCCAATCCGTAGGGCGGTCGCGACCTGCGTCGATCAGTACCCCTCAAACCCCCTCTGAGCGCTGAGATCGCGCTTGACCCGTCCAGAAGCGTTGGTATTGTTTGCCCTCGTGGGGACCAACAGGGTCGAGTTCTTCGCAAGGCGATCCGCCTCGGGAGGAATTGACGCAAACACTGCGTGTACAGTGTGTTGCAACTCAAGTCCAACCTCATGGAGGGTGGGGGCCATCTCACGGATGAATGCTAGAGAGCATGCGTCCCGATGGGGCCGATCTCTTCCGACAAAACACGCCACCCAAACACACGTTCTCCCCTTCCAATCAGATGGAAACAGCTTTGGCTGTTTCACACCGACATCCGCCGGCTACCGGGCTTGCGGACAGGCGGCAAGACGCTTTGCCGAACAGTCGTGACTTGGGATCTCCTTCCCCCAAGGCTCAAGCCACTCGCCCCATCATGTGGAAAGATTCCACACGGGACGAGTGGCTTCTGTTTTTGATAGACGTCAGCTTTCAGCGGTCAGCGGTCAGCCATAGGGGGGATTGTTGCTCGGTCCAAAGCTCCGCTGGGGACCGCATCTCCCCGAAGCTCCGCTACACCCGCGTGGCTAACCTTTCCCGCCAATGAACAGACCTCCGAAGGAGTGTGGTCGCCATTCTACGTAGGTTTTTTCTCCTCGGCCCCAACGGGGCCTGACCCGAAAGCCCAGGGCGAAGCCCTGGGGAATCGGACGCAAAGTCTTCCTCAAGGCCCAACGGGCCGTTACTCAACACCGCCAACGGGTGACGGCCCGTTGGGCCTTGTTCGTTGCGGGGGCTACATGTTCCCAGGGCTGCACCCTGGGCTTTCGAGTCCAGCCCCTTTGGGGCGAGAATTACTGGGGATTCTACATACAATGGCGACCACACTCTTTCCGAAGTCTCGGAAGACTTCGGAGGTCTGGCTGACGGCAGAGACCTACGCCGGTACGACAGCCCCCTCCTCTACCCGCTCGGCCCGCATGCGTTCTGGCTCGACGCCGTCTCGCCGGGCGACTTCTGACCGGCTGAGGATGCCGAGTTCCACCAGTTGGGCATCGGCGGCCCGTTCGCGCGGTCGATCGCGGGTGACCAGTTGCGGGAAGGTCCAGCTGGCTTCGATCTGCTCGAAAAAGTCCTCGGGGAGCAGCCCCTGCTGCAGGGCGACCTCCATCGCCCATCGCCACAGCCGGGTGAACTCCTGGGCGAAGAACTGCTGCTCGCTCTGGAAGAGTTTGACCGCTGGCCCCTCCGCCACCATCGTCGACGCATAATTGGCGTTTGAGGCATCGGAGGTCAGCATGAACTCCGGCAGGCCGACCCCCGCAGCCACGCTTAGTAATAGCAACCGACCCAGCGGCACCGCGTCGCCGAAGTTGGTATCGGGTTGCAGGAACTTGATCTCGGTCGCCTGGTTCGTGGTCAGGATCGAACCCGGCTTGAACCTCTCGGTCCGCTGGCTGCCGGGCAGGCCCGAGCCGCTGGGGTCAGCTGCGGACTGGACCTGTTGCGGAGAGCCTTGGACCTTTCTCCAAAGCACGATTGAGGCTTGCAGCTTGCGAGCATGCAGTTCGGTGTCGATCCACTTTTCATAGCAGTCGAGCGTGCCGAGAATGGGAGCCAGGACGGTGACGCCGCGCTTCTGATTGGAGTCGACGCCGACCCGCGTGTGCAGGATATCGCTCGCCGGGATGCGTTCGGCGAGGCCACCTTGCAGCGGATCAATGCGCAGGTATTCCTGCGGCGACTCGACATCGTGTGGGTCAGTGAGGATGCCCTGTGAGACCGGAAAGTCGGGACAAGAGCCGATCGTCTCAGGGTCGAGGAAACGCACGGCGGGTGGCCACTGGTATTCAGAGTAGCGGCGCACAAAGCACTCTCCGTCACGCCACGAGCGGCGGGCGTGCTCGCGGAAGGAGTAGTGCGTCACATTGGCCGACAGAAAATCACTCCACAAGCGGTCGGCCAGACCGAGCAGGTCACTCGCCGGTGCCCCCGTGCGAGCGTGATGAGTCAGCCTCAACCCCGCCCCCGTGACGTAAGACTCCAGGAGTCGCAAAACGTTCTTCGCATGAGGGTTCTGCGAGACCAGTGTTCGGGCGCGGCTGCGGAGATCCTGTCGCACTCCGTCTGACATCGTCGAGCCAAGTTCGCCGACCGGCTGCCAGCGACCGGGGTCTTCGGCGACCGGATCATTGGTCTCGGTGAGAGAAAGTAACTGCTCCTGCACGATGCGTTCATGACGAGCCTTCAGACGGAGTGCAGCCAGCTTATCGCGGAGGAATTCAAACATCGGTTGGAGGTCCGGTTCGAGAGAGGAGCGGAAGAGTGAGCGTGTCAACGATTCCGATCCAGTTGCGCCGAGGGCGACCCGTGGCCCCACAAAACAGTGACGAACTGGATCTTCGGATCGCAGTGGATTGTGGCCATGCGAGAGTTCACTGGAGCCAAGCCAGGGGGCAATTCAGGAGTCACGTTTTCTTCAGCCTCATCTCCGATTCGAGAGGAAAGGAAGGCTCACGCAGAGGCGCAGGGGTCGCAGAGAGAAGATGACTTGTGCCCTGTCAGCGCTCAGGTGTGGGGTTGAGCTTCGCCCATCCAGCAGGGCGAAGCTCCCGTAGGGCCGCGAGCCAAGGGACACGTCGAATCCCACTCGCGGCTCGGCAGGAGCCTCGCCCTCCCGAGGGTGGTGAACCCCAGTATTTCGCATTGACGAAGCACTGGATCACGGACCTCTGCGCCTCTGCGTGACACCCTTTTCAAAACCGATAAGACGGAAAGTGAAACACACAAACCGCTGAATTCCGTCTTCATTCCACGCAAGCTCAATTCGCGACCGGCACTTTTCGCCGCAGTGGTGCAGTTGTAAACGCTGCACTCCGTTCAGCTCGCGGCGGCAGTTGTTGCCCAGCTCCCCGTCGCTCTGGCGATTGAGGCACTGTCTGAGAGGTCTCAAGGGGCGATGGGCAACCTGATTCAGCCCCATGAGTTACGGCCTCTCTGTATCACAAAACCTGTCCTTCCCTCACCAGCGATTGCCCACTCGGCACCACTCCTGCATGAGAAAATCTCAGTCGCTGCACTGCGAGTCTCACAACTTATACGGCGGCGCTAGCACAGCCTCACCAGTTCCACAAATGCCGGTTAGGCAAGGAATTCATGGACCGGAAGGGGGCTTCATGCCCCTTGTCGACACCGACCGATCACAACACCGTGGAGTCAACGGACTAGCTCCCCACCTGGCTGAAGGATTCTGCCAACTCTGACGAGACCCGAATGCCCCGTCCAGGACAGGTCCGCATGACAAAGTTCCTGATTCGCGTTGGATTGTGTGTCGCCCTCTCTGTGGGTACATACGTTCCTGCCGACGACACCGTGACTCCTCCGCCTTCGCTTCGGCGAACCGCTCAGGTGGCTGCGCTCGATCGGATTATGAAATCCGCCGTCGACATCCATACGGAGAAACAACCCGGTCCCGCGACGGTGTTGTTTCAATCCGGTCGGCCCAAGATCAATGGCATGGGCACTGGGATCATCATTGATGAGCGTGGCTATATTGTTACCAATCATCACGTGATCGATGGTGTGCAAACGATTCAAGTCACGCTGAGTGACGGAACGGCATATCAAGCCCGCGTCTTCAACTCGGACAAGACGAGCGATCTGGCGATCATCAAGATTGATACGCCCGCCAGTCTGCCGGTGATGCCATTGGGGACTTCGTCCGACCTGATGATCGGCGAAGATGTGATTGCGGTCGGCAATGCTTTCGGCTGGAAGCACTCGGTCACCCAGGGGATCGTCAGCTCGATTGGCCGAGATGTCGAGTTGAACGAAGAGCAGTCCTACAAGAATCTGATTCAGACCGATGCCGCGATCAATCCCGGTAACAGCGGAGGCCCGCTCGTCAACGCCGATGGGGATGTGATCGCGATCAACGTCGCCATCCGTGCCGGGGCTCAGAAGATCGGGTTCGCCATTCCGATCGACGATGCCCGAGTCGAAATCGCTAAGTTGATGAGTCAGAAGAATCCCGATGTCTTTCACGGCATGTCGACCTTCGATCACAAGCGGGGCGCGGATCGCAAGCTGATTGTGCGGTCTGTGGCTCCCAACTCACCAGCGGAAGCGGCCGGGGTGAAGCCGGGTGACGAGATCCTGAAAATGGGACAGAATTCGGTCGTGGACGCAGCTGACTTGGAGCGGACACTGCTGGGCCGAGTTGTGGGTGACAAACTTGAGTTAATGTTCAAGCGAGAAGGCAAGACAGAGATCTCGACTGTCTCACTGGTGATGAATCCACGCGGTGGAAATCGCCAACAGTACGCAGCGGCGAAGCCCGCTCTGCCACCAGTCGCTGTCGCTCAAACGCCTGTGGCTCAACCCCCCGTGGTGGTCCCGCCGACAGCGAGCGAGAAGTCGTGGGATGTGCTGGGGATGAAGCTGACCAGCATCCCGAATGGCACCAATCTTCTGGCGAACCAGCCGTACCGCGGCGGTTTACTCGTGACCGATGTCAAACCGACCAGCCCAGCCGACTCCAATGGGATCAAGAAGGGGGATGTGCTGGTGGGTTTGCATGTTTGGGAAACCGTGACCCAAAATAATGTGGATTTTGTTCTTGACCACCAGGACTTTAAGACGATCAACCCACTGAAGTTCTACATTCTTCGCGAAGGCGAGACGCTCTACGGACACTTCCAGATTCCTCAGAACGCGACCGTCAATCGAGTGAAGGGCACCGAAGCGAACTGATTCATCCGTTCAATGAACATCGCCAAACGCCGGTGGGGTCGAAAGTCGACCTCACTGGCGTTTTTTTGTTTTGCCGACAACAGAAAATCCGGTTCATCCGACTCTTTGGGGATGGGCATCAGTATGGCATTAACCTTGTGGGGTGTACTTGGTCTGATGATGGGGAGGAGTTGTTCCTTCAGGCGTTCGTGGTTTCGATCGCCGTAGGCTCGTCGTTGCAGGGCTCCGATTTTGTTGTCGATGCCTGACTGCGGGCTGGACAAGAGCGAGTGGTCGAACCAGTTGAGGAGACCTCGGCGATGCTGGCGCAGAGTGTTCGCCCTTGTCGTCCGGACCCCAAGGGCTGTGCAGCACGGACGTCGGTGTCCGTGCTGCACGGGAGACACAGAGTCAATCGTGGAATGCTCTATGCTCCGAGCAAACTTCCAGCAAACCTCATCACTGCAGAATGAATTCATCCTACAGATCGCCGCCCCCCCTCCCCCCTCGAAAATCCGCGAAATGCTTCAACGCCTGCCTCGAGTGGTGGCTTCAGAGGGAGAGATACCAGAAAGAGCAAATTGGTTTCCGATGCACACACCATTTTGACAGCCTTCTCTTCGACAGTTGTCAGCGGTGGCAATGTTCGCCAGAATGATTTTTGCAAAATCCGAGTTCTGATCCCGGATTTCCGTCATCATCGACGATCAATCCTGCGTCCTATCTGACTGGTTCTTCTGTCCCAGTGGATTCATCCTGCCTGGAACGACACGGCGATTCATATCACTCCGAAGTGATCCCTATTGTTGAGGAGGATGATGTTGAGGCAATCTCCCTGGGCTCTGTTCCCGCAAAACGTGGGGATCTTGCTGGTCCTATCACTCTCCATTTCCATCACCGCGACCGAGGCCCATGCCCAAGCCCTCACGATCGTCAATGGGGTTCCCCAACCCGTCGACGGCCAGGCGAACGCGGGGATTCTCGCCGTGGACGAGGCAGTCCAAAACACACTCACCGACTTTGAACGACACGCCGAGCGGAACGACTGGCAGAAGGCCTTTCGTGTGTTGGAAAATCTGCCCCCCGAAAAACGAGTGGGAATGCTCCCGGCCGGAAATGGGTTTATGGTTCCCGCCCGTGTGCGCTTCTGGCGTCTGCTGGTCGAGGCCAATGCCGAGGGACGAGCCGCCTTTCGCCTCTTTAACGAGCCCAAGGCCAAACAACTCTTCGAAAAGCTGCAAAAGGAACTGGCCGCAAATGACCCCCAGTCGAAAACCACAGCTGAGGTCATCTTCGATCAGTATTTCATCACCTCGTATGGAGACGATGCCGCCAACCTCCTGGGTGACATTGCATTTGAGAAGGGTGACTTCGCGGATGCCGCCAGTCGCTGGCGTTCGATTGTCGACTACCACGCCGACACCAACATCCCCCTGCCTCGCTTGATGGTCAAATCCGCCACAGCCTATATCGCAGCCGGTCGAGTCGGCGAAGCCGAGAGCTTGCTGGCCCAGTTGCAACAGCGGTACGCGACCGACAAGGTCACGATTGGCGGCAAAGAGCGTCTGGCCGCAGAGCATGTGTCCGAACTGTTGGGCAAGAAAGCGACGGCGCTCGCGTCGAATGCGGGGCATGGCTTAGAACTGCCCGCAGGATCACTCCAGCATTCGTGGCAGGTGCCCTTCTTGTCCAAGAAGGGCAACACTCTGCTGCAGTCGACCATTTCGTCCAACTCCTACTATCAATCGGGATTGGGGACGATGGTTCCCAACTACGACACGGATGGCGAGCGGGTCTACCTGAACTGGATGGGGATCGTGTTTGCGGTCGATGTGCAGTCTGGCAAGCTGCTCTGGCGGACAGAGAGCTTTGACAAGCTGCATCCCCATTTTGCGACCATGCAGCAGGGGCGGGTCAACCTCTCCCAGTACGGGATTCAGGTGATCGGGGACCGGGTGCTGACGACAGCGCTGGGTTTGGATCGGCTGAACTACTGGCAACCCGCGATCCCGCTGACCTCTTGGAATGCGAAGACCGGCGAGAAGCAGTGGTCCGTGGGTGGCGAGCAGAACGGAAACATCAGCTACCTGGGTAAGTTCTATCCCTGGAAGGGCGGCTTGCTGGTGGTGACTCATGCTCAGCAACAAGCAGCGATGACCCTGAACTCGGTCAACCTCACCAGCGGGGCGTCGGATTGGAGTATGCCGCTGGGCACATTTCAGCAGCAGAACAACCCCTACACCGGCGGCACAACGTTTTCACTCCCCGAGTTCGCTGAGGTCGGGCGTCAGCTGTGCGTGATGAACAACTCGGGGGCGGTGTTGCAGGTTTCTCCGACGGAGAAAAAGGTCGATGGTCAATTCGTGCTGTACGAGACCAAGCAGACCACGGACATGCAACATTACTACGGAAACGAATCGTTGCCCGAGGAGAAACGATTGCACACGCGGGGCCGGATGCTGGTGCGGGATGGCCTGCTCTTCCTGAAGGAGGTCGGCAAGAGCGAGATGTTCTGCGTCGATGTGCAGTCCCAAAAGGTGATTTGGAAACGCCCCACGGTCTCCTCGGCGATGATTGTGGATGTCGATGACCGGTTCGTGTACCTGATGAACTCGGAACTGGCCGCGTATGACCGCACCACGGGAAAGTTGCAGTGGTCCTTGATTCTCCCAGTGAGCGGAGGTGGCTTGAGTCTGGTGTCGTCGGGGGATTCCGTGTTCGTGGCGACGCGGCGTGGCATCTTCGAGATCGGTCGGCAGACGGGCCGCGTTGTTCGCATTGTTCGCACCACCGAAACCGATTCCGATGGCATTTCGATGCGGGTCATCGGCAATCATCTGATCACGGTCTCGAACACGTCCGTGACGGGATACAAGCTGGCCGATCCTCCGGGGGTATCCGTCCCGGTGCCAGTCCCCAAGTAGGCCGTGGGTGCATGTGCCAAATGGTGGTTCCGGTTCTGTCTGCCCCCTCTCCCCCACAATCGATGTGGCTTGCAGTGAGGACTCGACTGTGGGGGAGAGGGCCGGGGTGAGGGGGATGTCTCCGCCCCCTCACCCTATCCCTCTCCCCCGCAACATGTCACTCTGATGGTCCACATCGATCGCGGGGGAGAGGGGACCCGCAGGGGACCACCGATAGACGAATCCCTCCCTCACCACACGTCTCCTGCAGCAAACGCGACACCCCGAATCCATCCCCCTCCCTCACCCCCTCGACATCGTTCCAGGAGACACGTCTGATGTTCCACTCGAAGCCCCTGTTGGTTGTCGGTTTGGCATTGTTAATCGCGAGTTCCCCCAGCTTCGCCCAAGGCAAGACCGGCATTTCGGTCAAAGCCACCGGCGTGGTGAAATTGCGGGCCGATGTGCTGGAACTGGAGGGGCAGGTCAGCGGGAATGCTGAGTTGGCCGGCGACGCCATCACCAAGTATCGCAGCAACCGCCAGCGCGCCGTCGAGGCTATCGAAGCCCTGCAAATTCCCAGCCTGAAAGTGAATAGCGGACGCATCGAAATCACCTCGGCGATGGATGCTGCCGCGCAGCAGGCGATGATGCGCGGCATGGCCGCTACAGCCTCGGCCAATCGCCCGCTCAGCGTTTCAGAGCCACTCTCGATCCGCATTGATGGCATCGACAAGCTCACGAACGAGCAGATTATCGAGACGCTGGTCAAGATTCTGGATGCGGGCAAAGACGCCGGGATTACTCTCGGGGCCAAAGCGGGACAGCCCGCTTACAACCCCTACACCGGGGGCTACAACACGGCGGGCTCGGCACTGGCCCGGTTCCGTTTGTCCGATGTGGAGGGCTCCCGCCAAAAGGCATTCGAGGAAGCCATGAAGAACGCGACGCGGCAGGGAGAGCGCCTCGCCAAGCTGGCTGGCCTGAAGCTGGGCAAGGTCCGGTCGATCAACGAATCCGCAGCTGCGACCAGCCAGACACAGCAGTTCAATCCCTACTTGGCCTTCATGACCCAGGACGCGGACAAGGAAGCGGAACTGTTTACCTCGCCTAGCTTGCAGGACATCACCGTGTCGGCGGTGATTGATGTGGAGTTCGAGGTGGCCCCGTAGGATGGGCTTCAGCCCGTCCCCGATCAATCCACAACCACCGCAAACCGCCCCGCTGGGAAGCCTAAGACCGCTATCCCTACATCCACCCGACGTTGCGTGACACAGAGGGACGGCCTGGAAAGGCCGTCCTACTTCTCGTCAGGAAACCCCTCACATGCCATTCCCAATGAGCCGCCGCCGAATCCTCGCTGGACTCGCTGCCTCGCTGGCAACTGGAGCGGCGGGGGTTGTTCGTGCCGCCGACCTGCTCCCCAAGCACATCACCCCCGAAACCGTCAGCGCCGTCAAAAAGGGGCTCGACTACTTGGCCAAAGTCCAGGCTGCTGACGGCAGCTGGCACGGACTGGCGGACGGCGACACCTATCCGGTCGCGATGGCCGGGCTGGCGGGGATGGCGTTCCTCTCGAACGGCAGCACCTCGACGCGCGGAGCCTATGCCGATCAAGTGCGGCGGACGACCTCTTATATCGTGAGCCGTTCCCAAGCCTCCGGACTCATCGCGGAGGGCGAAGAGCAGGGCCACCCGATGTACGGCCACGGCTTCGGCATGATGTTCCTGGCCAGTGCCTATGGCATGGAGACCCGGCCCGAAGTCCGCAAGAAGATGGAGACCGTCATCAAGAAGGCCATCCAGCTGACCGCGACCGGGCAGAGCAACCTCGGCGGCTGGACCTACTACCCCGGCGGCGGAGACGAAGGGAGCGTGACCGTCACCCAGATGCAGGGGTTGCGAGCGGCTCATAACGCGGGCTTCACGATTCCCAAGGGGACGATCGAGAACGCTATCCGCTACCTCGAACTCTGCAAGACACCGGCGGGGGGGATCTGCTACTCCTACGGCTCGGGCAGCGACACTCGGCTGCCCATCACAGCTGCGGCGATCTGCTGCCTGTACTCGGCGGGGGAGTATGAGTCACCGCTGGCGGACAGCTGCATGAAGTTCGTGATGGAGCAGTTCAAGTCATCGAGCAACGAGTTCAACAGCGGCCACTACTTCTACCTGCACCTGTATGCCTCGCTGGCGTTCTACCAGGCCGGGGACGAGTACTGGGACGCGTACTTCCCGAAGGCTCGGGAGAATTTGCTCAAGCAACAACAACCCGGTGGGAACTGGAACGGGGACGGCGTCGGCACCGTCTTCGGCAGCGCGCTGGCGTGCATCCTGCTCCAGATTCCGTACAAGTACCTGCCGATCTACCAACGCTAAGAACGTTGAGCGATGAGAGTTGAGCGTTGAGCGAAAGAAGTTGACTCTCAACTCTCAACCCTCAACCCTCAACCCTCAACCCTCAACCCTCAACCCTCAACCCTCAACCCTCAACGATCCCCGACTGACCACTGAGAACTGACAACTCCATGACTCAAGACACCCCGCCCGATCTGGCCGCCCTCGCCAAACTCAAATCGGCCCAGGAACGCATCCGCGAACAGATCCGCACCGTGGTCATCGGACAGGAAGCTGTCGTCGAACAGCTATTGATCGCGATCTTCGCGGGTGGGCACTGCATCCTGGAAGGGGTGCCGGGGCTGGCGAAGACGCTGCTCGTGCAGACGGTCGCGAGGAGTCTGTCACTGAACTTCGGGCGGATTCAGTTCACCCCCGACCTGATGCCCGCCGACATCACCGGGACGGAAGTCCTGCACGAGGACCGGCAGTCGGGGACGCGCGAGTTCAAGTTCGTCCACGGCCCGATCTTCGCCAACATTTTGCTGGCCGACGAAATCAACCGCACGCCGCCCAAGACGCAAGCCGCTCTGCTCCAAGGGATGCAAGAACGCCAAGTCTCAGCAGGCAACCACCACTACAAGCTCCCCAGCCCGTTCTTCGTCCTCGCCACCCAGAACCCGATCGAGCAGGAAGGGACCTACCCGCTGCCCGAAGCCCAGCTCGACCGGTTCATCATGAAGGTGATCGTCGGCTATCCGAATCGCGATGAGGAGCGCAAGATTTATCGCGCCATGACTGGTGCCCCTCCTGGCGATCCGACCCCGGTCCTCAATGGGGAGGAAGTTCTGGAGTTGCAGGCATTGATCCGCCGGGTGCCGATTAGCGATCTGCTGGTTGACTACACGATGAACATCGTGCGTGCGACTCGCAAGGACGATCCCGATGCACCAGAGTTCGTTCGTAACTGGGTGCTGTGGGGCGTTGGACCACGCGGGGGCCAGTCGATGATCTTGGCGGCAAAGGCACGAGCCGCTCTGTACGGTCGCCCCGAAGTCACTGTCGAGGACCTGCAGGTCGCCGCCATCCCAGTCCTCCGCCATCGCATCGTGCTGAGCTACAACGCCGAAGCCGAAGGCCAAACCCCCGACACAGTCATCCAGAAACTGGTCGACTCGATCCCGCTCCATCCGTCCCAAACGACGAAGGATCCGCAGGTGCAGAGAGCGCTGAAATAGCCAAAGCCCAGGGGTTGCAACCCCTGGGCTTTCTCTCGCTCATCGATCCTCTGGCCATCCGCCATAAGCCATCTGCCACATGCCCCCTTCCTACGTCGATCCCGAACTGCTCTCCCGTCTGACGGCGATTGGTGTCAAAGCCCGTCAGCCGATGGAGGGATCGATTTCCGGCCTGCATCGGTCGCCGCTGCATGGGCTATCGCCGGAGTTCGCCGATTACCGGTCGTATACTCCGGGCGACGACCTCAAGAACATCGACTGGAAGGTCTTTGGTCGCAGCGACCGGTTCTACATCAAACGGTACGAAGAGGAGTCCAACCTGCGGGCGTTCTTCGTCGTCGATGCCAGTGCCTCAATGATGTACGGCAAGCCGCGCACCAAGTTCGACATCGCTTCGACGATTGCCTGCGGCATGGCGGGGGCGCTCATCAAGCAGCGCGACTCAGTCGGCCTCGCCACGATCAGCACCAAGGTCTCGCAGGAACTCCCGCAGTCGAGTGCCTCGTCGCAACTCATCCGCCTCGACGACATGCTTCAGAAGACGAAGTGTGCGGGCGAGACGGATCTCGGTCGGGTGGTCAAGATGCTGGCCGACAAGTATCCCCGCCGAGGGATGGTGGTCGTGCTGTCCGATCTCTTAACCCCGCTCGACACCCTGTATGACTCACTCGGCAAGTTGCAGTATTCCGGGCATGAGATCCTGATTCTGCATGTGCTGCACCGCGAAGAGTTGGAGCTACCGTTCAAGGACTCGGTGATCTTCAAGGACATCGAGGGGACCGAAGAAATCTTCGCCGAGCCGTGGGCCTTCCGCGAGGCGTATCAGGCTGCGATGGAGTCGTTCATCGGCGAGGTCCGCACCCGCTGTCAGTACGCGGGGATCGACTACCTGCAAATCCTCACCGATGAAAATCTCGGCGTGAAGCTCAGCCACTTCCTCCACGCCCGGCAACTCTCGGGGCCGACAAGGCACCGAGGCCGCATGTCCGGCATGGGCCGGGCCGAAGAGAGCAGCCCCAGTCCCAGTGGTCCGCCAGACACGCCGGGAAAGCCCGCCGGCTAACAGCGAGAGTTGTCAGTTTTCAGTCATCAGTTTTCAGTTCCCCCCAAACCTCAACCTCTGGCCCTAGGCCCTAGGCCATCACCCCTAGGCCCCTCCTCCCCTATGTCCTTCCTCCTCCCCAGCCTGCTGTTCGGTCTGCTGCTCGCCAGTGCGCCGATCATCATTCACCTGCTGAACCGTAAGCGGTTTATCCGGGTCGACTGGGCACCGATGAAGTACCTCAAGCTGACGATCAAGACAAATCGTCGGCGGTTAGAAATCGAGCAGTGGATTCTGCTCGCGCTGCGCACGCTGGCGGTGATGGCACTGATCTTTGCCATCGCGCGGCCGGTCGGGAAGGGGACAAACCTCGCCGGGATGCTGCGGCTCTCAGGGCGGGCCAGCCGTGTCATTGTGCTGGATGATTCGCTCAGCATGGGGCACAAGCCCGCGACCTCCATGACGTTCGACCGCGCGCGACGCACAACTGCCGAGATCATGCGGCAGATCGGGTCGCAGGACAGCGTGACCGTGATTACCTCGTCGCACCCGAATGACCCACTCGTGCGGCAGGTTCAGCTCGACGAGTCGGCACTGGCGGACCTGCTCGGTCGGCTGGAGAAGCTGGAACCGGTCGACTCGGGGAGTGCTTGGGCGTCGACGTTTGGTGCGGTGGACGCTCATCTGAAGTCAGCTGTGTTCCCGATGAAAGAGGTGATCCTCGTCACCGACCTGTGGGAGGCGGGTTGGACTCCCGAGGTGAGCGAGATCTGTGACCGCTGGGCGGCGAACAAGGTGACACTCCGCGTCTTTGATTCCGGGGCCGAGCCCGCTGGCAACCGCGTGCTGGAGAAGCTCGACCGCGTCGAGCCCGTCGTGATGGTCGATACCCCCGCCCGCTTTATGGCGACCATTCGCAATGACGGCGCGGAAACGCTGGCCGCACAAAGTGCCGTGATGAAGGTCGATGGAGTCGAGCAGGGGATCGAACTTCCCGAGGTGGCGACCAACTCGACCGTCGATGTTCCGCTGCAAGTCATCTTCGAAACGCCCGGTCAGCATCAGCTGTCGCTGTCGATTCCCGGCGATGCGATCAACGGCGACAACACGCGGCACTTGATGGTCGATGTGCGAAGGGCGGTCGACCTGACCCTGGTCGACGGTGACCCCGGCGTCAATGCCTTCGAAGGCGAAACCGATTTTGTGGCCATTGCCATGACGGCGGGCAACGCTCCGTGGAACGCGACTCAGTCGGTCAGTACCGAGTGGATGCGGGAGCAACTCGCCAGCCCCGATGTCGTGATCCTGGCCAACGTCGACACGGTGACACCCGAGCGGGTCAAGGACTTGGAGCAACTCGTCCAGGCCGGAATGGGCCTCATGATCTATCCCGGCGATCAGATCGATCCCGAGAGCTACAACGGGCTCCTCTACAAGAACGGCAGCGGGCTGCTCCCCGCGAAGTTCGATGTCCCGCGCGATGTCGAGATCAAGGGGCTGATCATTGAAGCGGGCAGCGATTCTCCGCTCTCGATGCTCAACCGACTGAATCCTGAAGCCCTGTCCCGTATTCGCCCACGCCGGATTCAGGGTGTCACTCTCTCGGAGGACGATCCGACGATCCACGTCCTCGCCCACTGGAATGATCTCAATCAATCTCCCGCTCTGATCGAGAAGAAATTCGGCGAGGGACGAGTGCTCCTCTGGACCGTCACAGCCGATCGCAGCTGGAGTGATTGGCCGACTGAGGGAAGCTTTGTGCTGGCGACCCGACTGGCCACGCAGTCGGTCGCCTCGCAGGTGACCCGCTGGGAGAACCTGACTGCGGGCGAGCCACTCCGCTACCCATTCGCGAAGGAGTCAGCTCCCGCCAATGTCGATCTGTTCACGCCGGGGCGAGCCGACGCGGTGGTGACTCCGCTGAACATGAGCACGACAATTCCGCTGCTCGATTCTCCGGAGACCTACCACTCCGGAATTTATCGAGTGAGCTGGAAGGGTCCAACTGGCGAGTCGGTCAAGCGCGAGTTCGCGGTCAGTCCCGACCCGCGGGACACTCGACTGGTGAAGCTCACCGACGAGGCACTCCAAGGATTCCTCGGCAAACTCATCCCCAAGATCGTCCACGTCTCCGGTGAGACACTGGACATCACAGCTGCGGGGTCGGAGTTGTGGCGGTATGTGATCCGCGTGCTGTTGGGACTGCTGATTGTGGAGACGCTGTTGGCCGCGTGGATTGATCGACGACGGTGAAGTAGGACGGGCCCATTGGCCCGTCCGAGTGGGGTGTTCGAGGAGAGACGGACGGGCCAATGGGCCCGTCCTACGAAGAAGAGAAAAATGAAGCGTATTTGGGAAATCCTGTTCGGCCTGGACCGCTCCTCGTGGACCGAGGGGGGGAGTTGGTCATTGGACTGGATCTCGCTTCCCGGCGGCGATCGGATGTTGCTGCTGCTGGCAGCGCTTCTGGCGGTGGGAGTCGGGCTGGCCTTCGTCTATCGCTGGGATACGCGGCAGACGGGGAAGCTCGCCCGCTGGTCACTGTTTAGCATTCGGGCGCTGTTGCTGCTGCTCGCGGTGGTGATGCTGCTGGAGCCGGTTTTAGTCTTGAGTAAGGAAGAAAAACTCCCGTCACACTTGCTGGTCCTCGTCGACAACAGCCCGTCGATGGATCTGCGCGATGCGTGGAAGGACGAGGTGACCGGAGCCGATGTGGCGACCAAGCTCGGGATTCCGGGCGGCGTGGCCGGGCTGCGCGAGAAGACGCGGCTCGATCTGGCCCGCATGGTCCTCTCGCCCGAGATGCTCAAGACCCTGTCGCAAGACGGCAAACGGATCGTCCATGTCCACACGTTTTCGGACCGGCTACGCGATGAGGCTCCCGACTTCAATACTCAGGCGGCGATTACTTCGACCGGCCAATCGACCGCGATTGGAGCGGCACTGAGGCAGGCTCAGTTGGCCTATAGCGGGTTGCCGCTCTCGGGCGTGCTGCTCGTGACTGATGGACGTTCGACCTCGGGCGAGGCCCCCGAATCGGTCGCTCCGGAACTGGCGGCGAAGTCGGTGCCGGTGACCTCGCTGATTCTCGGGACGCCCGAGGGGCCGCGCAATGTGGTCATCACCGATGTCGAAGCGAACCCGGTGGCGCTGATTCGTGACACCAATCGCCTGACCGTCCACATGCAGTCGCGCGGACTCCAAGATCAATCGGCCCGCGTCCTGCTCGAACGCCGCAAGAACGGGGGCCAGTGGGAAGAGATCGGGCGGCAGGATGTCATCCTCGGCATCGACGGGGCGCTCCAAACGGTCGACTTCAGTTTTACCGAAGACTCCCCGATCAAGCTCGAATTCCGCGCGACCGTCGAGGACGCTGGTCCGGAACTCTCGACCGATGACAATCGCGGGCACACCGAGGTCCGCGTGGTCCGCGACCGGCTGCATGTGCTGCTGATTGCCGGGTCGGCGTTTCCGGAAGTGCAGTTCCTCAAGAACGCTCTCTATCGTGACCGGAAGATCGAACTCTCCAGCTGGCTCCAGAACGCGGACGACGACTACGAACATCTGGGCGATGTGCCGATCCGCCGCCTGCCGGTGACGCAGCAGGAGCTGGACGATTACGACTGTGTGCTGCTCTACGATCCCGATCCGAATGCGTGGCCGCCGAACTTCCCCGAGATGCTGACGAATTTTGTGTCAAAGGCCGGGGGCGGGCTGGCGTATGTGGCGGGCGAGATCAACACCGCCAACTCGTTCGACAAGGCTCTCGACCCGACGATGGCTTGGCTGAACCTGCTGCCGGTCGTGCGCGAGCCGGGTCTGTTTCGGTCCGATGTCCAGGTCAAGCTGAGTGCCCGCGAGCCGTGGAAGTTTCAGATCACCGAGTCGGGCCTGACCGATCCGATCTTCACATTTGCCGAGGGACGCGAGGAGAACGAGAAGGTCATCGAGAGTCTGCCCGGCATGTTCTGGCACTTCCCGGTGACGAAGGCCAAGCCCGGTGCGACCGTCCTCGCGGTCCACGGTGACCCGCGCATGCGGAACGAGTACGGTCCGGAAGTGCTGATGGCGACCCAACTCGTCGGGCCGGGACGAGTACTGTTTGTCGCCTTCGACAGTACCTATCGCTGGCGGTACGTCAGCGAGCAGACCTTCGATGGCTTCTGGGCCCGCGTGGTCGACCGGGCGGGACGCAGCAAGCAACTCGGCGGGGCCTACCCGTTCCGACTCAGCACTCCGCAGGCCACCTACACTCCCGGCAGTCCGGTCAAGGTGATCGCCCGCTTCCTCGATCCGGCGGAGATGGAACCGGGGCTCGACTCTCTGCATGGGGAGGTCGAACATGGCGAGGGAGACCCCGAGTCGATCACGCTCTCCCCCACCGGCGGTCCGGGGGAGTTCGCCGTCAGCATCCCGGCGACTGATCCGGGGCAGTATCTCTTCCGCGTCTGGATGGGCGACGAGACAGCTGGCAGCGTCGCCCGCGCGGCGACCCTCTCCGTGGATGTCCGCATGCCCAATGCCGAGTATGAGAACCCCGGCATCGACCGCGCCCGGCTGGAGCCACTGGCCACAGCCACCGGGGGCAAGGTGCTCGACGCGACACAAGTGAAACAACTGGCGGACACCTTCCGGATTGGCGAAGTGACGCGAGTCCTGGAAGACCGGCAGGAAATCTGGGACGCCCCGCTCGTGTGGGTGGGGTTGTTTGTCTTGCTGGTCGCGGAGTGGGTGATCCGCAAACGAGTGCGGTTGATCTGAAGTAGCGTGGGCTTTAGCCCACGAGTGTGGAACGGTGATGATCTCGCGTGGGCTAAAGCCCACGCTACGGTGGGTTTCCGAATTGACCTCAAACATGGCAAATGACCTCCCAACCTCGAATTCACTCACCTCCCTGCGAGCGGAGGTGGCGGCGCGCCTCAATGTCGTGCGGCGGGCGTTGCTCGGGCACTTCCTGGCCGATGGAGTGGCGCGCACGCTGGTCGTGACCGTGGGTTTATTGCTGCTCAGTTTAGGACTCGACTGGGGGCTTGATCTGTCCTTGACTGCCCGTCTCATTTACTGGGGAGTGGTACTCGGCAGTGCGGCGGGCGTGCTGTTCTGGTTTGTGATTCGTCCTTGGCGGTTGCCGCTGGGACCGATTGATGTGGCAGCCGCCCTCGACCAGAAGCGGTCCGGGCCTCCGCTGGCTCCACAGGTCGCCAGCGTCCTCCAACTGGTCGAGGGGAACTCCGATCAGATCGGTGAATCCGCTGCGATGCGTGACCAGGCCGTCCGGACCAGCCACGCCTCACTGGCGAAAATTGATCTGGGTGCTTCGCTGAACTCGCGGCATCTCTGGACAGCTGCGGCAGTGGCGTTGGCCGCACTGCTCGTCCCCGCCGGGATCGCGCTGGCCTTTCCTGGTACGGCAAAACTGTGGGCCCAGCGCTGGTTCGCGGGGTCGGATCGTCCGTGGCCGCGATCGACTCAACTCGAAGTGGTGGGGGTTCGTGAGGGGGTCTTGCAGGTTCCACGCGGTGAACTGTTTTCGCTGAGGGTCAAAGTCATCGACCAGCAGCAACCGACACAGACCGTTCATATCCGCCTGCGTCCCGACGAGGGGAAGACGCAGACACTGACGTTGGAGAAATTCGCTGTCGGAGATTTTCGCTTAGAGATGCCTCCGCAGCAGCAGAGCAGCCGAGTCGAAGCCTGGGGCGGCGATGGCCGTGCGGAGCCGTTCCGAATTGTTCCAGTGGATCGCCCCCGCATCGTCCGTATGTCGCTCATCGCCAAGGGGCCACGAGACTCCGAGGCGAAGACGTATGACTTCAACGCGAGCGATAGCGCGGTCCGCCTCTCGCCGCAGACGACCGCTCACTTCGAGTTTGAGACCAACGTCGAGTGCAGCACGGTCAAGGTCGAGACTGTTTCCAACTCCATCTCGGGTTTTCAACAGGAGTGCCCACTCAGGCACTCGGTCGACTGGGTTCATACCGAGGCCGTCTCGCTGCGGATTGTGCTGGTCTCGAAGGAATCGGGACTGGAATCTCATCCGCAATCGGTGAGTATTGGCGAACTTCCCGACCGAGCCCCGCGACTGAGCATGCGGCATTCGGGCGTGCGACTGCGGGTCACTCCCGAGGCGACGATCCCGCTCACCATCAGCGTGCGGGACGACTTTGGAGTCTACCAGGCCGCTGTCAATCTGACGGTTCCGGCCCTGACAGCGGTGAAGCCCGAGGAAGACGAGTTACCGCTTGTGTCCTCGAAGCAGGACGTGAAGCCCGAGGGAGACAAGCCAGCCGATCCCGCGCTGCCGGACGCGACTGTTCCCCCCGCAGCCGAAGCTTCCCTGGAGGCACCCGCGAAGACGGAGTCTGCTCCGCCTACCACTGGCCCTGCCCCCGAATCCACAACACCGGAACCAGCGGCGACCCCCGAGCCTCCCGTCATCGCCCAGCCTACTTCCCAGGTCGACCAAATCCTCTACGGCCCGGCCTCACCGGCCTTGGAAACCCAAGTCGACAAGGAGCACCGCGTCGAACTCTCCGCGATGAAGCTCGAACCCGGGCAGACGCTGGTGATCACGGCCAGTGCCGACGACGACTGCATCCTCGGTCGCCAGTCGACCCGCTCGGCTCCCGTCGTCTTCCGGATCGTGAGAGCGGAAGAACTCTTCCGCGAGATCCTGTTGCGGCAGCAACAACTCCGCGCTCGCCTGCAAAAAGCCCGAGACCAGGCCGACTCGCTGACCACCAAGATTCCGTTTGCCATCGCCAGCGAAGACGCCCGAGACCTTGCCCGCCAGCATCAGGTCATCACCCGCGAAGTCGGCCAAGTGACTCAGGGACTCGAAGCCACCCTCCTCGAAATGCAGTTGAACAAGCTGGGGGGCGAGGAAGCGTGGGATCTGATCTCGACAATCATCATTAAGCCACTCAGAGCATTGGGAGACACCGAACTGCCCGCCCAGCGTCTAAACCTGGAAAGTCTCGTCCAGGCCCCTGGCGAAGGTTTGGACCAAATTTCGACTCAGCAGCAGAAAATTGTGGCGGATCTGGACCAAATACTGAAGAATATGGCCCAGTGGGACAGCTTCATTGACATCGTGAACCAAGTCGACGCCGTCATCAAGTTGGAAACTCGCATCCGCGAGCGGACCGAAGAACTCAAGAAGCAAGCCGACGCACTTCGCAAGAAAGAAGCCGATTCGATCTTTGACAAGTAAGCCCCCGACAAAACTTCCGAAGTCTTCGGAGACTTCGGAAGTTTGCTGCGGTTCTCGCTCGTCTCAGGTACGCCATCGATTCACTCAGGAGATCTCAGAATGTCGCAGAGTGTATTCCGTCGAATCGTGCTGGCCGTAGCCCTGCTCCTGCCGGGTCTTTGCCCGGCTCAGGAAAAGGCCAAGCCCGTGGAGGCCAAGGAACAGATCAAGTTCGAGCAGGACAAGGCCCAGGCTCACATGAAGGAGCTTGAGGATCGCATGGCCGAACTCGCCAAGCTGATCCGCGAATCCCAACCCGACGATGCCGCCCGTCTGCTGCTGGGAGTCCAGAAGGCCCGCGAACACTTGATTGCTGAGCAGATGGGTGAAGCGGCCACCCTGCTGACCAGTCTTAAACTCGACCAAGCCACCGATGAGCAGAAGCAAGTCATCCAGAAGCTCGAAGACCTCAAGCGACTGCTGCTCACCGCTGACATCGGGCTTGAAGTCAAACTCGAACAGCTGCGAAAGCTCCGCGAGGCTCGCGAGCAACTCGCTAAACTGACCGCAGCGGAGAAGTCTCAACTTAAGAGCACTGAAGAGGCATTGACGAAGGACGCCCCTCCCGGCGAGATCAAGAATTTAGAGCCGTCGGAGAAACGGAATCAGCGGCAGGCGGATGACCTCGAACAACTCGTCAAAGAGTTCGGTAGCCTGACTCCCGGATCTGCAGGTGCCATTGGTGCCGCGAGCCAGTCGATGGGCAAGGCCGGCAGCAGCCTGGGCAAAGGAGAAGGAAAACCGGCGACTCCCTCGCAGGAGGAGGCCATCAAGAAGCTCGGCGAAGCGGACAAAGGGTTAGCGGACGCGGAAGAGCAACTGAAGAAAGAACTCGAAGGACTGGTCCGGCGGCAAGTCATGGAACATCTGGCCGAGATGATTGCCCAGCAGAAGCAGGTCCGCGGCACGACCGAGAAACTCCAGCCCCGCATCGCCGAAGGATCTGCCCCGGCGGTCGCCTCTCTGAAGCGGTTAGCCGATTCCGAGCAAGCCATTGTGACTCTGGCCAACGACTGCATCGATCTCTGCGTGTTGACGGAATTCAGCGTGGCGTTCCCGACAGCTCTGGGTGACATCGTGGGCAAGATGGAACTCGTCCGCGATCAGCTGGGACAGGGGTTGGGGAACGACGAAGTGGTTTTGGAAGAGATGGAGATTGAAGCCGATCTGGAAGGTTTGCTGGGTGCCCTTAAGCAAGCCAGCAAGCCCAGTCCCGAGGGAGAGTCAGGGGAGTGCCAGGGCTGCAAGGGGAACATGAACAAGCTGCTGGCTGAGCTGAAGATGGTGCGTCAGATGGAAGTCTCGTTGCAGTCACAGACTCAGCGGATTGATGATCTGGTGGTCGCCAAGAAAATTACCGAAGAGCAGCGCACTCAGCGTTGCGAGCCACTGCTTTCCCGGCAGGAGCAGGTCTTGGATGCGACAACGAAGATCGCCGACACGTACGGGGCGAAAGAGTAGGGGGGAAGTTGTCATTCTTCAGTCTTCAGTTCTCAGTCTTCAGTAGGCAGGTTCATCCCGGAGGGATGCCAGAAATTTGCGACTGATATCTGGCATCCCTCCGGGATGCGGATGATGGGTGAGTCGGTTTTCGGTGGTGTCGCTGCGCTCAACCACCGGCTAATGTCTGTGACCCTCCAGGGTCGAACCTCGACCGTATTGTTCTCAGTCAGTCACCGACGTTTGGAGATCTTCATGCCAACATTCAGTCTCTATTCGGTTCTGATCCTGGGACTCGCCTCAGCGGCGCTGGCCGAGGGTGAGGCTGTATCCGCAGTTCAGGCAGAGGCCAAGGTTGAGGTGACGCTGGAAGCCGCGACGGGGGCAGCGGAAGCGTCCGCGACAGCCGAGGCCGAGAGCAAGTCTGAAGCAACACCGGAGGCTCCTGCGAAGCTTGAAGCCAAGCCCGCCGAGAACAAAGAAGATTCCCAGAAGCAGGCGAAGGCCGAGGCTCTGAAGAAAGCCGCAGAAGAAGACCCCGACGTGGCGGCTCGCCTGGAAACGCCCTATCCGCTGGATGGCGAGGAGTGGCGAGAGTACCCGCTGGGGATCCTCGAGTTCGAGATGCAAGAGGCCATCGAAGACCTGGCGGCCGGGAAGTCCAAGCCCCCCGCCCTCGTGACCCAGCCCCGAATCATCTCCCGTCTGGACTTCATGATCGAAGAGCTGGAGAAGAAAACCGGGGGCGGCACGGGGTCTAGCAACGCCGGGAACAAGCCCGCCGAGAAGTCCGCTCTCCGTAAGGGGCAGATGAAGGAGGGCCAGATGCGGGCCGCCAAGAACGAAGGCGACCGCTGGGCCGACATCCCCGCCAAGGAACGCGAGAAGATCCTCCAATCCCAAGGCGAAGGCTTCCCGGCGGGCTACGAAGATGTCCTCGCCGACTACTTCCGCAAGCTCTCGAAGTCCGAGAAACCCACAGCTGCCCCCCCGGTGCCTCCACAGGGGTCGAAGTAACACGCCCGTGGGATAGGCTTCCCGCCTGTCGTCTTCACGAGTTAGCTGGTCCGTGTCCCTCACACTTTTCTCGAAGATTCGTCCATGTCGCGACCACACCCATTCTGGCGAACGGCGTGCCTGCTGGCTGGATTGCTCGCCTTGTGTGCGGGTCGGGGGTTGGCCCAGGAGAAAACCCTAATCGTGCGGGATGTGCATGTCGGATTCGTGGCCAAGAATACCATGAACGACCGCACGGCGTTTCGGTCGACCTTGCCCGCAGTCGCCCTCTCGCAGCGACCGGTCCCGCCCAAGCCGACGGATGCTCTAGCCCAGCCGCTGGGAGTGCTGACGTTCGAGGGCACGCCGACAGAAAATGTCGATGTGATGTTGGAGTTCGAGAACTCGGCCAAGCTCCTCGCACGTTGGCCGCATACCGATGCCCGGTCGACGCGTGCGCTCTGGAGAAAGCTCAACCTGGTCCAGTCGCCGCAGCCCCTCAGTACTCCCTTCCCGCTCACCAGCTGGCTCAACCCGCTTCGGAACGCCGATCGCTTGACCGTGGAACTGGACAAGCGGTTTGAGAAGTTTATCCTCTATGACCTGACTCTTCGCTCTCCGACGAATGTCGAGTTAGAAGCAGCGGACACGGGGTACAAAGCTCGCAACATCGGAGCTGCGGCCATTCATGATGTCATGGTGTACCGCCCCTTGGGCAAGGGGAAGTACCGGGTTGCCTCGATCAAGGAAATTCCCGGGTTGGGCAAGTCCGTCGCCCCGGCAACTCCAGCTGTTCCGGTCGCTGGGACGGCCCCGGCGCAAACGAACATTGTCACCGAGGCACTCAAAGGACTGGCAGCTGGATTGTCCGGTCAGCCCGTTCCGCCGGGAGTGGTTCCTGCCGAGGGGCAAGCTCCAGCCACTCCCGTCGCACCTCCGAATACTCCACAATATGACATCGTCTGGGCCGGTGAGGAGCAGACACCCGCTGAACTCGTCGCGCTGTGGGAACCCTTGTTGGCGGCTCAGGGGTTGAGTGCCCCGGAGATCGCTCACGTGCAGTCGATCTTGCTGGCACATGCCTTTGACAAGGACGCCGCCCGTATCGTCTTTCGCCTCGACCCGGCGGTGATCGAGACGCTGGCCCCGCTCGAAATCACTCCCCAGCCCGACAAGCTGGTCCGCGTCTGGCTGCTGATTCTGGATGGCGCTGACCCCGAGATCAAGACCCGTATCGCGCAGATCATTACGGAACTAGGCGACCCATCGTACGAGAAGCGAATGGCCGCCAAAGCCCAGCTGTTGAAACTCGGCCCCGTCGCGGTGCCGCATTTGAATGCCGAGAAGACCAACAAAGATCCGGAGATCGCCTTCCGGGTCGAAGAGATCCTCGAAGAGGTCCAAAACCCAACCGATCAGGGCCAAGGGGGGCAGGGGGAGAATCTTGACGCCACGATTGATGTCTTTGAGAATTAGGCGGGGCCAAACTGTCTGCGGTTGCAGTCAGCCAGAATGCAAGCTTCGTATTAACTCACTCGGCGCGCTCTATGATTAGGTCTTTCCCGAACGGCGTCCCCGAGGGACATCATGAGTAGCGGGAGAGCGATGTGCGATCAGCGATCAGCGGTTAGCCGTCCTACGCCAACGGCGTGGGGGCGGACGCATGCCCGTAGGCGATGTCGCTCCGCGACTCGCATTCTGATCGCCAGTAAATCCAATAACGGAAGCTCCCCATGTTCCAACGGAGGTGTCCGGCGACAGGAATCTCAGTCGCGGAGCGACATGAGCTACGAGACGGTCATTCGAGCCTGCCTGATTGCTCTACTGATCATCGTGTCTCGCACCACACTTGTTCGTGCTGACGATGCTCTCAGATCAGTTTCCCCCGCCACCGTCGCCCGCCTGGTGGCCGACCTGGCCAGCGACTCGCGGGCTGTACGCACTCAAGCTGAGGCCGAACTGATCGCATACGGCCCGGCGATCATCGACCTTCTCCCGCCAACATCGACCTCAGACCCCGCGGTGCGAGAGAGCCTCGATCGCGTGGTCCGCGCCATCGATCAAGCCGAGTTCGCCGCCTCGCTGACTCCGAAGACCGTTCAATGGACCAAGACTGCCAACCTGAGCGAGGCCATCCAGCAGCTGGCCACCGCCAGCGGCAACTCGCTGGTTGTGACAGCCGTCGATCCGATCCAGCCCATAGAGCCATTCCCCACGCAGCCGCTGACTTTTTGGCAAGCCATCGACTGGATCGAACACCACACCTCCTTGCGCTATTCGGCGGGACGATTCACCGCTGCCCTTCCCCCCGCACCGACTCCCCAGAGCGTCCTCTCCGGGCCGTTCCGTGTGCAGTTACTGAGCAGTGCCGTCCGAACCACGGCGAGCGGCTCTCGACTGCTCGGGATCAAAATTCGAACGATGTGCGAGCCGCGATTGCGACCGCTGTTTCTGATGGCGGGTGTCGATGACTGGCTGCTCGAGTCCGGGGGCACCGCGATCCCGGCATTCACGCCGCATGCACGTCTGGAACTTCCCGCTGGTCAGGAGGGAGTGATCGATGTGTCGTTCGATTTTCTGTTACCCGCGCCCGTCAGTGATCAACCACTCCCACTGAAGGGGAGCCTCGACCTCACCCTCGCCGCGAAGACCACCAGCGTGACATTCAGCGACCTGAGTGCCAAGTTGCCGCTGACCCGCCGGCGTGGACAAGCCAGCCTGTCCTTGCTGTCGGTGAAGTCGAGTGAGACGAGTTGTACTGTCCGAGTGGCCTCAGCCTTCCCGGAAATGAGCGGGCTATTTGAATCGTACCGCGCGTCGCTATTGGCCCCGGAACTGACTCTGGAACTGCCGACGGGGGACAGACTGTCATTGTCCGACACAACCCAGATCCAGGAAGACCCGCAAGGCATCGTGATAGAAACCCGCTTCGAGACCGCTCACTCCACGGGAGCGAGACTGCACGCCCGTGTCCCGACCGCCATCTCGACACAGAAGATTCACTTCGAGTTTCCCCAAGTCACGCTGACCGACGCCCCGACGCAGTAGCGAGCGGACAGTGAAAACTTCTCGTAGCCTGGACCCCCAGTTCGCCGCTGCGGAATTCATGCATCACCCGCTGCGGTAATCGCCTAAGTTCTCTCCTCCGGCCCAACGGGCCAGCCGTTCACCCAGCCAGGGGCAACGCCCCTGGTCCGTCGGCGTTAGTCTCCCGAAGGGCTGAAGGCCCGGC
>JAYTCW010000390.1:0-6311 GCA_043736295.1 Planctomycetota bacterium
CGAGAACATGGCCACGAAGATCAACGCCGCCGAGCCGGGGGACATGCCCGCGTTTGCCCCGACGATGCAACTCGGGTTCGACGCGCTCAAGAAAAGCGATGCCGCCTCGAAGCATATGATCATCATTTCGGATGGTGACCCGGCTCCTCCGCCGGGTCCGCTCTTGAAGGCGTTCTCCACCGAAGGAATCACCGTCTCCACCGTGTCGATCTTCCCGCACGGAGGCCAGGAGGTCGCCGTGATGCGGTCGATCGCCGACCTGACCGGCGGGCGTTACTACTTCCCGGATGATCCCAACAAGCTGCCGACAATCTTCTTCAAGGAGGCTCGCACGCTGAAGCGGAACATGGTGTTCAAGGGGGACGTGAAGGTCGAGCAGGGGTTCGCCTCGCCGGTATTGCGCGGGATCGACGCGATCCCGAATCTGGACGGGTACGTACTGACCTCGCTCAAGGAAACCGGGCTGCCGGAGAATATCCTGTTCACCCGCCCGGAAGGAGACGGGGACATCGACGACCCGATCCTCTCCGTCTGGCGGTATGGGCTCGGCACGACAGCGGCCTACACCGCCGACTTCACCAGCTTCCTCGGCCCCAAGTGGGTCAACTGGGAGAAGTTCGACCCGTTCATCAAGCAGCTGATGATCCGCATCTCGCGTGTGCGGCAACCGGGTCATGTGCGGATGTGGGCGTACTCGACCGGGGCGGAAGGGGTCGTGATGGCGGAAGACTTCCACCCCGAGGAGATGTTCCTGGATGTGGCCGCCCAGATCTCCGGCCCCAATGATCGTCGCGAGATGGTCACACTCAAGCAGGTCGCCCCGCGCCGCTACCAGGCCGAGTTCCCGCAGTGGGGGGCCGGTCGGTATCAGGTGACACTCATGGGCAAAGCAGGCCAGCGCGAGGACCGCGCCACCGGCGGGTTCATCGTTAGCTATTCGCCCGAGTATCTGAAGTTCACCAGCAACTGGAATATCCTGCGGCAGATCCAGGAGCAGACCGGCGGGCAGATGCTGGACGCCGACAGCGATACACAGACCGCCGAAGTCGCCGCGCAGCAGATATTCAACCGCCGCCAGACCAAGACCACTTCGCAGCCGGTCTTTGACTGGTTTTTGATCGCCCTCTGCTGTTTGATCCCACTCGATGTCGGTATTCGGCGTATCCAGATCGACTGGAAGATGATTCTGGCCAGTCTCGGATTCGGCAAGGTGCAAGCCACAACCGCCACGATGGGAACACTGCTGGCTCGGAAGCAGGAGGTCAGCAGCCAGCTCAAGGGGCAACGGCCAGCTGCGCGGCCCGCATCGACAGATCCCACCGTGTCGCCCGCATTCCTCAACAGGGCCAGTCCCGCCCCCGACCGCACGTCCGCTCCGACTGCCCCTCGTCCCAAACCGACCGTCGCCAAGCAGCCGATCGAAGACACCTCGACCACCAGTCGACTGCTCGATCTGAAGCGGAAGCGGCAACAGGACGGGGAGAAGTGAGCGGCCCGGCGCTCGCCGCCGGTTCCCCTAACCGCCCACTCGCTCACCCGCAGCGAGCGGGGGACGTCAGTCCCCCGTGCCAGTGCGACGTGTCAGTCGGCCACCCGTGGCTCCCAATCCAACGCTCCCACAACACGGGGGACTGATGTCCCCCGCTCGCTATCAACCCTCAACCCTCAACGGTCTACTCGATGAACACGCCCGACAAAATCGACCTGATTGAAGACGACATTCCAGTTTTGACTCCCGTCGACTCACCCGGCTCGCCCGCTCTCGACATGGCCGCCATGAAAGCCGAAGCCCACGACTTCGCGCAGACCTTCGAGGCGGTTCGCGCCGAGATCGGCAAGCTGATCGTGGGGCAGGGCCGCGTGGTCGAAGCGGCGATGACGGCCCTTTTCTGCGGCGGCAACGTGCTGCTGGAAGGGGTGCCCGGCCTGGGCAAGACGGAACTCATCAAGGCCATGTCGCAGGTGCTCGACCTCGACTTCAAACGTATTCAGTTCACCCCCGACCTGATGCCCGCTGACATCGTGGGCACCAACGTCATGCAGACCGATGAGAAGGGCCGCTACCAGTTCGAGTTCCGCCCCGGTCCGATCTTCACCCAGTTGTTGCTCGCGGACGAAATCAACCGCGCCACGCCGAAGACCCAGTCTGCCCTGCTCGAAACGATGCAGGAAGGGACCGTCACCACCGCCGGCACGATCCACCGCTTGAAGCAGCCGTTCTTCGTGATGGCCACCCAGAACCCCCTCGAACAAGAGGGCACCTACCCGCTGCCCGAAGCCCAGCTTGATCGGTTCCTATTCAAGATCAACGTGCCGTTCGTCTCACTGGCGGAACTCAATGAGATCGTCAACCGCACGATTCTGCGGCAGCAAGTCTCACTCAAGAAGCTGTTGAACTCCGAGCGAATCATGCAGTTGCGAGAGGTATTGCAAAAGGTGGTAGTGGCCGACCCGATGCGGGACTTCGCCTGCCGACTGGTGCTGTCGACGCATCCACAATCCGCCGAGGCTCCCGAAGGCGTGAAGCGTTTCGTCCGTTGGGGAGCCAGCCCGCGCGCAGCACAGGCACTGATCCGTGCGGCCCGTGTTCGAGCCTTGAGCCAAGGCCGCGCCCATGTCTCCTTCGACGACATCCGCTACTTCTCCGATGAAGTCCTCAAGCACCGCACGCTGCTGAATTACGACGGCCAAGCGGAGAACGTGCAGGTCGGCGAACTGATCCAACAGTGCGTGACGAACGTCGGGGAGAAGGCGGCGTGAAGAGGGTTGATGGTTAATGGTTTATCGACAGCGCGCGGTACGGAGTGAGCCGTGCAGCGCCACCCTGGTTCAAGGTTGCACACGCCTCCCCCTGAAAGGGCGAAGCAGAGCGGTGCCGCGCCTTGTGCCGCCCCTTCTGGGCTGGCTCGTCCCACGGAACTCGATCCCCAAGGCGTTTCCCCGGGTTGAATGATCAATGTCCCTACGGAGCGGATGACAGGGGGACACAAAGTGCGTCTCACACTTGCCTCGGTTGTCTCCTGCCCGGAAAGGGGTTCCACATCGCATGGTGGGCGGGTACAACCTCTTCAGGGGGAGGCTAGCAAGAGAGCGGTGCCCCAAGGTCGAGCCCTGAGTGTTCAACTGGGGACGGCTTACTTTGCCCTCTTGTGAGGACAAAAGACTCGTGAGTCCCCAATGATTTGCGCAGCGTGTGCAAGTCTCCCACTGAAATCGCCGAGGACACATGTGTGACTGCTGAAACTCTGCCTCGTCGAAGTCTCTGGAAATCACGCGGCTTTCAACTGGCTCTGGGGGCCACCGTCTCGCTGGTCTGCCTGTGGTGGGCCGCGCGGGAACTGATCTCTGATCCGCAGGCCCGCCACGAGTTCCTCGCCGCGTTTCGCGATGCAGATTATCTCTACCTGCCCGTGCTGCTGGTCATGTTGGTCGCGTTCTATGCGCTCAAGGCGTATCGCTGGAAGCTACTGCTGACTCCGCTGGGAAACTATGACACGTGGCGAGATTGCTTAGGTCCCATGCTGGCGGGGTTCGCGGTGAACAACGTTCTTCCGGCGCGGGCAGGTGAGTTATTGCGAGTGATCGTCTTTGCCCGCCGGACCTCTCAGCCGGTGGCGGCGGTGCTGGTGACCGTGGCACTCGAACGGATCTTCGACATGCTGTCGATCTTGCTGTACTTGAGCATCGGATTGATGAGCTTACCGGGGATGCCAGATGAGTTCAGAGGGTCGGCCCTCTTCCTGGGGGCGTTGGCCATTGTCGGCGTGGCGGGGGCGATTGTCTTCCTGGTTTGGACACAAGTCACAATCCGGTTCATCACCTGGGGGCTCGCTCTCGTACGTGTCCCCGCAGGGCTTCGAGAAAAGATCGGCAGCTTGATGGAGACCTCCGCGAGGGGCCTGGCGTGCCTGAAATCTCCGATCACACTGCTGGTCATCGTGGGAGTTTCACTCCTGCAATGGGCTCTCAACGGGGTGATGATGTACCTGGCTCTGCGGAGTTTCGGAGTCGATGTTCCGGTCCAGGCGGCGATGGTACTACTGGGTGTCGTGGCGCTGGCCGTGGCAGTTCCCGCTGCCCCCGGCTTCTTCGGAGTGATTCAATTCTGCTTTATCAACACTCTGCAAATCTTCCCGGTCAATCGCGCAGCTGTCCTCGCGGCTTCGATCTATTACCATATGTTGCAGTACATCCCGGTCACACTGCTGGGGCTGTTGTGGCTGAATCGGTCAGGGTTTCACATGCGTGAGGCGACCGCCGAGCCGAGCCTTCCCGCCCCGGTCCCGCCCACTCCCGCGAATTGAGTTCGTTGCATGTCCTCCACCCATTCAATCGGCTTCATCGGCGCGGGGAAGATGGCCACGGCGCTCGCCATCGGGTTCCTGAAGAGTGGGCTGACCACATCGGCTCAGCTGATTGCCAGCGATGTCCACGAGGAAGCCCGCGTGGACTTTGGAGCCCTGACCAAAGCCCGCACGACTGCCAATAACCTGGAGGTCGCCAAGGCCAGCCGCATTGTCCTCCTAGCCGTCAAGCCACAGCACATGGAAGGGATGCTCCGCGAACTGGGGACTGTCTTGACCCCGCAGCATGTCGTGGTGTCGATCGCAGCGGGTGTCACGATCGCCCGCATGCTCAAGTGGCTGGGGACCGAGGAGGCCCGTATTGTGCGGGTGATGCCCAACACACCCGCGCTTGTGCAGGCGGGAGCGTCGGCCTTCAGCATCGGGGGCAAGGCGACGCGCGAGGACGCCGCCCTCGCGCTCCAACTCTTCTCGGCGGTCGGGGTCGCCGTCGAGACCTCCGAATCGCAGTTGGATGGAGTGACCGGCCTGTCAGGCAGCGGGCCAGCGTATGCATTCCAGATTATCGAGGCGTTGAGTGATGGTGGAGTTCGCGTCGGACTGCCGCGCGCGATTGCGACCCAACTCGCCGCGCAGACACTCCTCGGAGCGGCGAAGATGGTCCTGGAAACGGGCGAACATCCGGGTGTCTTGAAGGACGCCGTGACCAGCCCCGGCGGGACGACCATCGCCGGACTGCACGAACTGGAGAAGGCCGGACTGCGCGCCGCCCTGATGAACGCCGTCGTCGCCGCCACCGCGCGTTCCGTAGAACTCGGAAAGTAGACCGTCCGAGTCGTCGAGCCAACTCCACAGTTCACACAACGTGCGACGGAGTACTGCACATCTCCCGATTCGTTCGTGGCACGAAAATCGGCTTCGTCAGACTTCGGCAGGGGGCACTGAAATTATTCGGTGGTTAAGTGCAGTCGCTGGCTGCACAGTCGGAGGGATGGCCGAGATCGCCCGACGATGGCCGACGCGCCGCTTCATCCGAGAGCCGCTCCTCTGGCTTCCTTCCGGGAATGCGAGAAGAGAGGGTCTGCGTTCCGGTGGTGTCGCTGCGATCAACCGCTGGCGAATGGCTGGCATCCCTGCCGGAATGAAAGACCACGCGCCAGACTCATCCTGAAACCGTGTCGCCGTAACACCCCCATGCTCATCCCTGACGAGAACGAACAGCTGCGAATCATCGAGCCGCCTCGCGCGTGTTCGTACCTCCCCGAGGAAACCGCGTCGCTGGAGTACCGCATTCTTTATGGCATCAGCGACGAGCAGTACGAGCAGTTGCTGTTCCGCGGTTGGCGTCGGTTTGGAACGCACTTCTTCCGTCCGGCGTGTGCGAACTGCGTGAAGTGCCGCAGTATCCGCATTGATGTGGTCGCCTTCGAAGCGAGCAAGAGCCAGCGGCGCTGCGAGAAGCGGAACGCCGGTATTCGCGTTGAGGTCGGTGCCCCATCCGTGTCGCAGGCCCATTTGGATCTCTACGACGCTTATCATGCCTCGATGCACGACGAGAAGGGGTGGAAGGAGCGGGAGACAGACCGAGAGGAGTATGCCCAGAGCTTCCTCGAAGGTCAGTGGCCGTTCTCGCACGAGATGCGTTACTACCGGGGTCGTGAACTGGTCGGTGTCGGGCTGGTCGACATCGTCCCCCAGGCGACTTCGAGTGTGTACTTCTACCATGCTCCCGACTGGCGGCCCGACAACCCCGGCACGTTCTCGCTGCTGCAAGAGATCGCCCTCGCCCGGCAACTCGGCAAACAGTATCTGTACCTCGGGTACTGGATTCCCGAGAACCGGTCGATGAACTACAAGGCGTCGTTCCGCCCGCATGAATTGCTGACCAGCTATCATGCGGATGAGGTCGTACCGATGTGGGAGATCGCAGGTCCGTGAGCGGCACGGCGCTAGCCGCCGGTTCCCCTGAACGCGATTCGTCGAAGAACGATTTGCCCGCCGAACAAC
>JAYTCW010000391.1:0-11736 GCA_043736295.1 Planctomycetota bacterium
CCTGAAGGAACGACTCCTCACCCTGCACCACACCAAGTACACCCTACAAGGCTAAAATCTCGCCAATGACCATCCCCCCAAATAGTCGGATGAACCATACTTTCTCGCCTCTGATTACTGCTATGACAATGAAATGCATTGGGCTATGGAGCGCCACGAGGAAGGAACAGCGAAGGTCATTCCTGTGATACTGAATCCCTGTGACTGGCAGTCTGCGCCCTTCGGAAAGCTGCTCGCAGTTCCCGCTGATGGTAAGCCTATCAGCAAGTTCCCTAATCGGCATGATGGCTTTCTTGAGGTTGCGAAAGCCATTCGCAAGTGTCTTGGGGTGAAAGCAAAGCCTCTGGCAGTCTCGCATGTGGTTCAAGGTCAAGCTGTGCAAGGCATTGGTCCCCAATCTCGTCTTCAGGTCCGATCGAGTAACTTGGGAATCAAGAAGTCGTTTACCGACCATGAGAGGGACACATATCTTGAGCAGGCGTTTACGTACATTGCAAACTTCTTTGAAGAATCCCTTGCAGAGTTACAGCGGCGCAACTCGGAAGTGACGACCAAATACCGTCGCGTGGATAGCGATCGATTCGCTGCCTACATTTACTTGGGAGGCAGTAGCGTAACTCAATGTTGTATTCGTGTTGGAGGAATTGCAGGAAAAGGGATTTGCTACTCGTCTGACCCGAATTCGACAAACTCATGGAATGAGCATCTATCGGTGGGCGAGAACGGCACGTCTCTTTTTCTCAAGTCCATGGGAATGATGTCTCTGGGAGGCTCCAGAACAAGCGAATTGACCCCAGAGGGGGCTGCGGAAGAATTCTGGTCGACTCTGATACGGCCTTTGCAGCGATAGAGCTGCTTCGTTGTGAAGTTCCAACAAGTCCACGAACGGAAGGATCGAAACATGCTCGTCAAGTTGTTCAAATGCCAACAATGCAATCACCGGTTTGAAGAAGAAGTCCTTGACAGGGATCAGCCCGGTGAGCGTAATCTTCCATCAAGTCCGGTAAGATGCCCCGAATGTCAGTATTCGATCCTTGAGACACTTCAAGTCATTCGACGTACGTCTCGACGGGCTTCGTGACACAAAGTCTTGTCAATGGGCATGGAAAGCTCTCGCATTTTCGAGTTCTCACCACGCCGAAATAGAGTGTGCATTGGTCTACGGCAATGGCACCTGCACGGGGTGCATCAGATACCCCACGAGGTCGCGGATCTGCTCGGGGGTGAGGGTCTGCAATTGGCCATCGGGCATCAGCGAGACGGTCGAGGGTTTGACTTCCTCGATCTCGCCCAGCTCGATCGTTGTGCGCTCCTTCGCAGTTTGCAGCGTCAGCGTCTTATCATTGCGAGTGGCCACGATGCCGTTCAGCACGCGACCATCCTTCAGGACCACAACCGACAGGCGGTACTCAGCCCCGACTGTGGCGCTGGGGTCGACCATGTTGAGCAGCAGGTAATCAAGGCTTGCCCGCCCGGCTCCGGTCAGGTCGGGTCCGATCGTTTCGCCATGCCCGTAGAGCCGATGGCAGTTCGCACAGGTCTTCTGGAACAGCACCCGCCCCTGCCCCTTGTCGGCCTTCGCCAGTACCTCGGGCGTCAGTTGTTGCTTGAGAGACTCGATCAATGCGACCTTCTCGGTTGGTGAGTCCCGCAGCTCGCCCCAGACCTCGGTCAGTTGCTTCGACAGCTCCGGGTTCTCGAAGCTGTGAATCTGGCGGGCGTGGACCGGGGTGAGTTCGGTACGGGGGATCTTGCCGTCTTTCATTTCCTTCAGCAGTGCGAGTGCGAAGCTGGGGCGCGAGACGAGAGCATCGATCAGTGCCGGTCGTTCGGCGGGGTAGAAGCTGCGAAAGCTCTTGGCGAGACGTTGGGCGAGGGCGGGGTCGTCGATGCCGGTGAGTCCACCGACGGCGATCGTGTTGAGCGACCGCACCGTGAGGGCCTCTTCGCAGATCGTTCGCAGGTCATCGGGTTTGAGGGCAATCAACGTGGTGAGGGCCGCCTTGCGACTGGCGAGGCTGACCTTGCCGTCACGGGCGATGCGTTTCACTTCATCGAGCGCACGCCCATCGCCGAACAGCAGATTGAGATGAGTCACCCGCTCGGCGATGGCCGGGTTCGAGGAGAGACCTGCGAGCGACTCAATCGCCTTCCAGTTCGCCGGAGCCGTCAGCTTATGCCGCCCGACAAAGGCTTCGTCCATGCCTTGCAGCACATCGGCCAGCAGCTTCTCTCGCGCGGGCGGCGACTCGATTTGAGATAGCTCCACGAGCAGCCCATCAATCGTCCCCGGCTTCTGGTCGATCATCTCCGCCAATCGCCGCGCGATCAGTCGCCGCGTTGTCGGCAACTGGCACTCGACCGCCAGCTTCCCCAGCCCAGCTGGATCGGACTCAGCCACCGGGATCAGCCCGTACCAGACCATCAGCGGGAGATTGTGATCCTCCGCATCTGCCGGGTTAAGGACCAGGAAGTGGGCCAGTTCGAGACGGCGATTCACCGGGATTCGCTGGAGAGCGGAAGCCAGAGTCAAGCGTACGGGGTTGGCCATGTCGCTGTCGGCAGCCGACATAGCCATACCCCAGATTGTGTCATCAGGTTCAATTGCGAACAATACTTGACGTGGGTGCGGTTTTCCCAAGATCGTGTCAAGTGGCAGGCTCAGTAATCGTTGGAGTACATAGGAACGAAGCGTGGGACTCTCGTGTTTGAGCAGGCCTTCATAGTCAGCTTTAACAAGGAAGTTCAAGGTCATAGCCGTCTGAATTCTTTCGATTCTCGATTCGTCCCCATCGCGATCTTCAAAGAGCATCGACCTGATTCGTTCCATCTCTGCGGGGTCGTTTCTGATCGCTTCTTCACGCGCGTACAACTCTAGGCGAGCTTGCCGAGTGAACCAGTTGTTGGTCCGTCCTGCGGAGTTCCGACTGCGATGCTTTTCGACCAGTTCGGTATTCGACATCGCCGAGATATCGAATGGAAGGACGGGCTCAGGTGTCTCATAAGAGACCTTATAGATCCTCCCCGAGGACCGGTGAATTCCCGAGGTGTCGTGGCACTCCCCCGTGTCGCTCCAGTCGAGGATGAACACGCTGCCATCCGGCCCAGTCGACAGGTCGATCCCCCGGAACCACGGGTCGGCGGCCTTGAGGATATCCGGCTCGTGGCGGGCGACGTTTCCCGCCCCTTGCGGTTCGATGCGTTCGACATTCACCCGGCGACCATGAAAGTTAAGGGTCAACAACTTGCCGTCGTATTCCTTCGGCCAGTTCCCTCCCTGATAGATCAAGCACCCACTATGAGCATGCCCTCCGCCGAGTTCATCATGCTTACCGGTCGGATTTCGTGAGTCGGTCCAGTCCTTACCGGTGTCCCAGTGGTAGTGATCGGCGTGGGTGTCGATCATCTCGTAGACGTACGGGTTCGGGTCTTCGCTATGCGGGCGTTTGTAGTGGGCCCCGGGGATGATCTGCCACAGGTGCCCATTGACGGTGTTGACGAAGAACCCGTCGCCATTAGCGTTCCAGTCGTGCCCCCACGGGTTGGTGGTCCCGTGGCAGAGGACTTCGAACGTCTTGCGCGTCGGGTGGAACCGCCAGATGCCGCCGTTCAGGGGAACTCGCTCGGCATCCGGTGTCCCCGGCACGCCGACTCGCCCTGGACTCGATGCCCCGCAGCGGCCATACAGCCACCCATCCGGCCCCCATTTGATCCCATTCGCAAACGTGTGGTAGTTGTCCCGCGACGGTGTGAACCCATCGAGCATCACGACCGGCTCGCTGTCGGGTTTGTCATCGCGGTCCTTGTCCGGAATGAAGATCAGCTGCGGCGGCGTCATCAGCCACACCCCTCCGCGCCCGACCTCCACACTGGTCAGCAGCTGCACATCGTCCGTGAACACCTTGCGCTCGTCGAACTTCCCGTCGTTGTCCTTGTCTTCGAAAATCAGCACGCGGTCGCGGAGGCTGAAGTCGTACACCTTCGATCGATCCGCATACGTATAGTTCTCCGCCACCCACAACCGCCCCCGCCCATCCCACGTCATCGCGATCGGGTTGCGGACATCCGGCTCAGATGCGAAGACCGAGACCTGAAACCCGGCCGGGACTTGGAAGCCCTTCGCAGCTTCCTCCGGAGAGAGCGGCAAGCCAGAAGAGGCTGGCTCGGTATCAAACGGCATCGGGAAGGCGGGGGGCGGTGCTAGCTCTTGGCCGAAACTCAGCGAGACCAGTCCAGCGAGTCCGATCACGATTCCGGCTCTGAGATGTTTCACAGTGGTCGCCCTACTCACTCGATGAACGGGATATTCGATCCCCACAACTTACCAGACAACAGGTCGCTCTCGCACGTGAGCCATCAGATCGCCTCCTTAAGAGGGGCAATGCTCACGGCAATGCAGGGTGCAGGCAGTGCGTTGCCTGGTGGCCCTCGTCGGTACTCAACCTCCTCTTCCCCTCCCCTTCCGATCCGATTACAGTCCCACGAGTTCGAGTTGCCGGAAGTGATTGGACGATCTTCCGCAGGGGGCACTGCGAATACGGGCCAGGACTCCACGGAGGGAGACCGATGATTTCAGAAGAAGTGGCAGCGATTCGTCAGACGTTTCGAGTGACGCTCAGTCTCTCCGGAATGGCGTTTGGGTTGACGTATCTGCTGGCAGAATGGATTGGCTTTGACCGCCCCTTGCAAGCGGGGCTGATCGTCATGCTGGTCTGCCTGAGTATGCTGGCTCTGGGCATTCTGATGGTCGTGCTGACGGAACGGTTCTGCGAAGTTCTGGATGTCGGCGAGCCCGAACGTCCGACGCAGCGTCCTCCCGTCCGCCGCGCGATGAGTGTGTTTGCCAACTCTCGCCAGCCCGACAGTTCGCTCGATCTGTACTTACAACGCATCTACCGTGAAGTCGCTCCGGGCGACCGTTCGTACGTCCGCAAAGGCGTACCCAGCTCTCTCCGCACAAAGATTGCTGCTTCCGGCATCTCTGCCCGCCCCGTGGCGAGTTCCCTCCCGAGCGGCGGCCTGCAACGCCCGGTCCTCTCTCCGCGCCCCGAGCCTTATCGCACTCCCCCCGGCCAGCACCCCAAGCCACACCGCGAACCGCGAAATTGAGAGCGAGTAGGCTTTTCTCCCAGAGATAGCGGCCAGACTTCATGTACCAACAGACTTCCGAAGTCTTCCGAGACTTCGGAAGTCTCGGGGGTCGGTTTTCACTAGCCGCTCGCTTGAGAGAGCGAAGTCAGGCAGGCGAAGTTAGTATTCTGAATGGAAAACTAAACTCTCGATAAACGCAGAAACCCCTCAGGCTGCCGAAAGTGACGGCGACATGTGGGGTTTGTGTAAAAGTGGCCAGAGGCGGGATCGAACCGCCGACACCAGGATTTTCAGTCCTGTGCTCTACCAGCTGAGCTATCTGGCCTGTCGGACCAGAATCGTAGTGAGGGGCTGGAGTTGTTGCAATCGAGAGATGACGAGAAGTTGAAATCTCAAGGCAGGTCAGGTGACTCGGACTGTCCGATGGAAATCTGAAGTGTCCCACTGGAGCGGAATGGAGGTGGTGGCCTGCCAGCAGACAAGCCGCAGGACTGGGAGGATTGAAATTCGTTCCAGAGAGCCTGGTCGGTCGACAGAATTTCCCGATTTGCATTCCCAGCCACGACTTGACGCCGATTTCTGCCGATATTAAAAGGGATGTACAGATCAGGGGTTGGGAGTGGGTGTTCTACTCCGAAGGCGGCCTGCATCACGCCATCATTGGGAAGGAAGACAATCGAAACGCACAGGGTCAACGATCAGATTCGAATCGCTCAGGTTCGAGTTGTGAATCAATTGGGAGAAATGGTCGGAGTTGTGCCGACAGTGGACGCTCTCCGTTTGGCATTCGACGCAGGCATGGATCTGGTCGAAGTCGCGCCAACCGAGCGCCCTCCAGTCTGTCGAATCATGGACTATGGCAAGTTCAAGTACGAGCAGAAACGCAAGCTGCACAAGAACAACAAGGTGCATCAGGTCGAACTCAAAGAGATTCGCCTGCGCCCGAAAATCGGTGATCACGACATCGATTTCAAGACCAAGCACGCCCGCGAGTTCCTGACGGAAAAGGACAAGGTCAAGCTGACCGTCGTTTTCCGAGGTCGCGAGAATGCTCACCAGGATCTGGGCCGGGATGTCTTGATGGGCATGATTGCCAAGCTGGAAGACATTGCCAAGGTCGAGAAGGCTCCCTCGATGGAAGGGCGCGCGATTACAGCCGTCCTGGCTCCGAAATGAACAGTTGACGGTCACGATGGTGATGTAGAAGAATTTGCGCGGGTCTGTGGCCGACGTGTCACAGACCCGTGTTCATTCCTGCGGGGCCGGGATCTGGCCGAGCGGTCAGTCACACGTTTCAAGGATGTTGCCGTGTCTGCCGATATCGTCCCGCCCACCGAAGAATGGACCGTGCGCCGCGTCCTGGAATGGACGATCGGACACCTGAAGAAGCATGGCAGCGACACGGCGCGGCTCGATGCCGAGGTCTTGCTGGCGTATGCACGCGGTTGCTCCCGCATTCAGTTGTACACTGCATATGACGAGATCCTACCTGATGCGGCTCGCCAGAAGATGCGCGACCTCGTGAAGCGGAGAGTGAATGCGGAGCCGGTGGCCTATCTCGTCGGGACTAAAGAGTTTTATAGCCTGGCGTTCGAGGTCAATCGCGATGTCCTGATTCCTCGCCCCGACACCGAACTGCTGGTCATGGAGGCTCTGCGGCTGGTCAAGGAGATTCCAACTCCCATCATTCTGGAGTTGGGCGTCGGTTCGGGCTGCATTTCCACGGCGATCGGGGTCAATTCCAAGACAGCCCGAATGGTTGGAGTGGAACTCTCCCCGCTCACGATGGCAGTGGCCCAGCGCAATCTGGAGCGGCACAATGTCGCCGACCGTGTGGAACTCCGATGTGGCGACTTGTTCGGTCCGCTCAAAAAGGGCGAACTGTTCGACGTGTTGGTCACCAACCCGCCGTACATCCCCACAGCCGAGATTGAGACTCTCGCCCCCCCTGTCAAAAATCATGAGCCGCATCGGGCGCTCGACGGAGGGGCCGATGGTCTCGACTTCATTCGGAGGATCGCAGCTGAGGCTCCCCCCTTCGTGAAGCCCGGTGGATGGGTACTGATTGAGCTGAGCCCGGAGCAGGCGGATGCTGTCTTGGCTCTCTTTCAATCGCCAGGCTCCGCATACGAGCAAGCTGCGATTGTGTCAGACCTGGCACCGCTACCGCGCATGCTGCGAGCCCGCCGTCGAGCGGGTTGAAGCGTTGTCTTTCCACCACACGGATGATGCCCGAAATCCACATTTTTGTGATGGCGCGTAAATTTCGTCGCGATTCTGGTTTTTCCGCCGAATAGATCGACCAACATGTCGGGTGAGATATAGAGTTGTTCAGAGATTGACCGTTCCTCCCGAACCCGTCCCTGAACTTTGCTCAACATGTCCGCACTCCTCCGATTCCTGAAGAGCGAAGACGGCCCGACAGCTGTCGAGTATGCCGTAATGCTGGCTCTGATTCTGGTCGTGATCATGAGTAGCGTCAATCTCCTGCAAGCACGTACGGGGGATGTGTTCAATGAGTGCGGAGATGAGTTGAACAATGCCGGGTTCTAGTTCTCAATCTCGCTGAAGCCGAGTGGGCTCTACTCTTGATGGCGAGTGCTTAGGCGAGCGGGAGGACTTCGCGTACCCGAAGTCTAGCCGGCTAGTGCCTCGTCGAGGCTTGGGTTTAGGGTTGAGCCATGCCTGCCGGGAGCTGAGCCACGAGCCAGGGACGACGTTTTATCGCGAGATCGGCTCGGCAGGAGCCTCGCCCTCCCGAGGGAGGCGAACCCCAACATCAAGTTTGACTGGGCACGAGGTTTTCACGGGCCACTCGCCTGATGGACACAAGATTGGCAGATGCAAGCGAGGCCCAAAGCTTCCTCCGGCACTTGCTTGAGCAACTCCGGGATGAACTGTTCGCTGACACACCAGCAAGCCACAGACACCTCGCCCCCGGTGTCCGTGGCTGTCCGCTCGCGAGCACATTGATTCGGCTGTCCGCATAACGGGCAGTGGCTAGCGCAAACGGTCATACTCCCGTGATGCTCCAACGCAGATACGCCTCGATAAACGGGTCGAGTTGACCCTCCAACACTTCCAGCGGATTACCGGTCTTGAGGTCGCTGCGAGTGTCCTTCACGAACTGCTCGGGTTGCAGTACGTAGTTGCGGATCGTCTGGCCACCGAAGCCGATCTTGCACTTCTCGCCGCGACGAGCGGCTGTGCTGGCGGCCTTCTTTTCTTCGCCCAGTTGATAGAGTTTGGCAATCAACATCTTGCGAGCGGCAGCACGGTTCTGGTGCTGGCTGCGCTCGTTCTGGCACGTGGCAACGACGTTCGTGGGCAAGTGGGTCAAGCGTATCGCCGAGCTGGTCTTGTTGACGTGCTGGCCCCCGGCTCCACTGGCGCGGTACACGTCTTCGCGAATGTCTTTGGCCCAATCGATCTCGACGATGTTTTCATCATCGAGGTCGGGCGTCACATCGACCGCCGCAAACGCCGTGTGCCGACGCCCCGCCGAGTCAAATGGACTGATCCGCACCAGCCGATGGTTACCCGTTTCCCCTTTGAGGAAGCCAAACGCGTAGTCGCCCACGAAGTGCAGCGTCGCGTTGCGAATGCCCGCCTCTTCGCCCGGAGACTCGTCGAGGAGTTCGACCTTGATGTCATGCAGATCGGCCCAGCGGGCGTACATTCGCATCAGCATCTGGGCGAAGTCGGCGGAATCGGTCCCGCCTTCTCCGGCCTGCACCGTCATGTAGGCGTTGCCCGCGTCCTCGGGCTTCGACATGCTGGCCTGCAACTCAGCCGCATACAGCTGCTTCCCCAGGGCGGCTTCCTGCTCCCGAATTTCCGGAGCCAGGCTGTCGTCCTCCTGAGCGAACTCCAGTAGCACCGTGAGGTCATCGGCTCCCTGCGAGAGCACGGTCAGCGGTCCCAGCTGCTTGGTCAGCAGGCGGCGCTCGTCGATGATCTTTTGTGCCGCTTCGGCGTTATCCCAGGCGTTGGGAGCCGTCATCAAAGCATCGAGTTCATTCGCGCGGGTCATCTTGACGGCGTAGTCAAAGAGAGTCCTTGAGCTGGGTGATGCGCGCGATGAGGTCCAGGCAGCTGTTGCGGATTTCGTGGTCGAGCATGTTTCGTTGTTCCTTGGTTGTGACCCCGAATCGAATTCGACTCAGAGACGCGATGAGTGGTCGCAGTATAGGTGCGATGTTCGGATTGAGAACCGAGTGCCCTGCCAACGCGAACTTTCGGAGTTCGCCGGTATCGGGAGGGCGAGGCTCCTGCCGAGCCGCTGCTGCGAGTGGACGTGTCCTCTGGCTCGCGGCTCAGCAGGAGCTTCGCCCTCCCGCGGGCGTATCTCAGGATCCATCGCATTCGCATTGACGGCCCGCTTGAGTGATAAGAGCCTCACAACTTCCACACGAGCGGCACGATGATGATCGTCATGGTCCAGCAGATAATGTCGAGCGGAATCCCGATGCGCAGGTAGTCACGGAACTTGTACCCTCCGGGGCCATAGACCATCAGGTTGGTCTGATAGCCCAGCGGCGTCGCGAATCCGTAGGACGATGTGACCGCCACCGCCAACAGCAGCGGCCGCGGGTCGATGCCCGTCTTCTTCGCGGTCGCCAGGGCCAGAGCCCCCATGATCGCGGCACAGGCATTGTTGCTCAACAGTTCGGTCAACACCCCGGTCAGCACCACGACCACCGCCAGCACGGCCACCTTGCCCCACGGCTCGGCCCAGCCGATCAGGTGGCTCGCAATCCATTCGGCAGCTCCGCTCTTGTCGAGAGCCTTGCTCACCCCCAACGCGGCTGCGATCAGAATCAGGACAGGGAGATCGATACTGCGGTTCGCTTCCCGCGAACTGGTGCAGCCGGTCAACACCGTCAGTGCGGCCCCGATCAGCGAGATGAGTGCCGAATGCTCCGACAAGAAGGTCAACCCCAGCACGACCCCGGCAAAGATGGAGAGCGCGATCCAGGCTCGGCGGTGGTCGATGGGGGCACTGTCCTCCAGCCCCGAGACCAGGAAGAAGTCGCGCGAGTTTCGCCAGCGATGGATGAAGTCCTCGGGGGCGTCGACCAGCAGCGTGTCGCCCGGTTGCAGGACAATCTGACCGATCTTGCGTTCGATCTTCTCACCGCTGCGGTGGACGGCCATGATCGAGGCGTGGTACCGCGAACGGAAATCGGCCTCTTTGACGGTCATCCCCACGAGCGGTGAACTCGGCGAAATCACGGCCTCGCACAGCTGGTTCCCGGAGCGTGGAGCAGCAGTCGGGGTGCCTTGTGCAGCGGGCAGGGAGGCTAATGCCGGGTGCGGCAGGGTCTGTTCGTGGTGGTCGATCGGCTCCAGTCCACGAATCTTCTGGGCGTCCAGGATGGTCGCGACCACTCCCGAAAAGCACAGGATGTCATCCAGCAGCAGGAACTGTTCGGGGTCGACGGGCGAGAGCCGCTCACCGCCGCGTTCGATGGCATACAGATACAGCCCCGGCAGATCGCGCAAACCCGACTTGCGGATCGTAGTTCCGATCAGTGAGCACGTGGGACGGACGATCAGTTCGACGGTATATTCTCGGCGGTGGCTCTCGGCGTACTCCAGCATGTCCCGGCGATCTGGCAGCAGTCGGTCCCCGAAAAAGTGCATATAGAGCAGACCCACGATCGAAACCGGCACGCCGATCCAGGCCAGCTCCCACATCCCCATCCCGTCCAGCCCCGCGTCCTTCATCGCCGAGTGAATCACGAAGTTCGTGCTGGTCCCGATCAAGGTGCAGGTGCCTCCCAGGACTGAGGCGTACGACAGCGGGATCAGCAACTTCGATGGCGAAGTCCGCAGCTTACGGGCCACATGCACGAAGATCGGCAGAAAGAACGCCACCAGCGGGGTGTTGTTCATGAACGCCGACAGGCCCGCGACCGGGGCAATTAACCGCAAGAGCGGAGTCCCCTTCTTCGGCTGTCCCAGCATGGCCCGGCTGATGTACTCGATGGCCCCAGTCGTTTGCAGACCGGTCCCCACGACCAGCAATCCGGCAATTGTGAAGATCGTCTCGTTGGAGAACCCGACCAGAGCGGTCTTCATATCGATCACCCGGAAGCAGACCAAGGTGATCAACGCCGCGAGCATGATCAGCTCAGCGGCGATCTTCTCGTAATAGAGGGCGATGATAATCCCGACGAGAACGCCGAGAGTCACGATCATCGGCCACGGCCACGCCTGAATGCCTGCCCAAGACAGGTCCAGTCCGAGCATGAGGTTCGCGGGGTCAAACATGCGGTCACTTTCCACAGAACAGAGAGTCAGTCGAGATCAACGCAAGCCATCAACAAGATCAGCCCTGAAGTGACCTCCGGGCTGAGACGAAATTTGGTGATCGTTGCGAATCTGCCACCTGCGACAGACTGTCACAAGGGGCGGGCTACACGAACTCCATCGTCATCCGGAGGTTTGACCCCGGACAACAACACGAACGCGATGGGACTGAACTCTTCATGATGCGTATTGTATCGGTCGATCCGTGAGAGTCCATGCTCTCCGGGGGGGAGAGGCCGGAGATCTTGCCGAATCGATTCGGGCAGCGGACCGTGGGATAGGCTTCCAGCCTGTCAACTTCCGGCTTCCGAACAGGAATGAATGACGACA
>JAYTCW010000392.1:0-4566 GCA_043736295.1 Planctomycetota bacterium
GTTGGTGAGCGTTGCTGGCTGGGCACCAGTCGCTGGATATGAGGCGAGAGTCACGATGGCGGATGAAACAGGCAATCGAACAGTTGAGCCGGTGCTGTACCATTCACCCAGCGGAGAGAAAAAGCAAGTGCAGGGGGAGAAGCCGATGGCTTTTGTGGCCGTCCTGATTGGGCCGCCACCTCGAGAGCGCGCCACGTCACACAGCAAGGAGGAATAGGCAGAACCAAGCGTTGGACGCGGAGCCGCCGATCGCGTCGTTCCTGAAGTCAATGTTGATTGGCGGCGGCCCGGTCAACGCAGTCGTTGGGCGGCGGAGAGCGCGAATGCTGACGGTTCCTCGGCTGCTCGATGAACTGGTCGCCGCCGGACGGTGGCCGCGAGACTCGACGGAAGCGATGGCCCAGAACCTGAAGTCCCTCGCGCCCCCGGAGCGGATTCAGGCGCTGGCCCCGGAAGAGCAGTGGCTGTACCTGCTGCCGCCCCCGTTTTACACGGTTCGGCAGAAGAGCGAGGGCAACCCGTTCTGGTTCTCGGACATGGCCGCCCCGCGAGGGATCGACTTCGACTTGGCGTTGGACATTGGCGACTTCGGCCTCGGGTCGGACGCCCCGATCCTGCTGGACTACCGCGAGGACGCGGCCAACCCACGAGTCATGCGCCTACAGTGGGCCGGCAACGGCAAGGCCAACGAGTGGGTGGTCATGGCCCCGGACTTCGTCAGCTTCGTGGCGGCGCTGGGGTTGTAAAGGCAAGCCGAACCAGGCGCTGCAGCTGACGGGGCCGCAAAGCCGGCCCCGCAGCTGAGCTGGGTCGTTCGTCGGCTCGCACAACGCGAGCTTAATGAGATAGGGGGACACGCTGTTACTTCGATGCACTGAGTGTGGACATGAAACAGGAACGCCGGTGGCGATCGGTGGGTGTGCGGTGTTCGGCCTCAGTTCTTTACTGACGGGACTGCTAATTGGATTCGCCGCAACAAAAGCATGGTGGTTGATACTGGTCGCCCCAATACTTTGGTTTGTGCTTTCCTACCTGATATGGAATCTACCGCTGTGGATTCCGCAACTCATTGCAAGGCTTCGACGATGTGAAAAATGCGGTAAGCGATCGTGGCGATCTGCACGGTACGGCGGATTTGGATTGTAGTATGCGTAGGGTGGGACCAGCTCGCTTTGGAGTGCAGGCCCACCATGCATGAAGCGTGTCCCCAGAATGGTGGGCCTGCGCCCAAAGCGGCTGGTCCCACCCTACATGAACTACATGAACTGCGTGGTGATTCCTCTTTTCGAGGCTCTCCCTTTCGCTCGCTACTCATCAGCATCTCCTTCCCCCACCACTCCCAAGCGTTGCCGAATATAGGATGTCCGCTTGGCGTTACGGTCGGATGACTCCAGCGGGGTTCGACTCAGCATCTGTAAATGCGCGGGTTGGGTGTGAATGAACAGCTCGTTGATCGTTGGGATTTCGATCCCCTCGATCAGACCCAAGTTGATCCCGAGCCGGACGCTCGAGAGCAAGTGCATCGTCTCTTCCGAGGTGATCGTTCGCGCGTTCCGCAGGATGCCAATCGCCCGCGACACCTTGTCATGCAGCCAGGTAGGGTGGGACAAGCCGCTTTGGGCGCAGGCCCACCATCGCCTACCGGACAGCGTCGAGCGTGGTGGGCTACGGCTGCTCGACGCAGCGGTCAAAGTACTGACCTAATCGGGGATACGCCAATGACGACCAAGGCGATGATCGAAGCGATGGCCACCCAGGGGTACTGGACCAGCCCCGGCGGAGCGACTCCGGCCCAGACTCTGTACTCCGCGATCCTCCGCGAGATACAGAAGAAGGGGGCCGATGCCCGATTCACCAAGGTCGACCGGGGCCAGTTCGCCCTCAAGCAGTAGGAGACGACCATGACGAACCCGACCCACCCACTGGCCGATGCCATCCGCGAAGTGACCATCGCCGTTCAGAAGGCGATCGACGACGGACACCGCTCGCGGGTGCTCGATGCCGACGATCTGGTCGAAGTGCTGCTGGCCATCACTGATCGCCTCGACCCACCGTTACGGGAGACAAACCGAGTCGCGTTTCCCTGCGAAAACTGCGGTGAAGTGGATGCTGACCTTCTCGTATGGCAAGACGACGAGTTCGTCCGCTGCGACACCTGCGGGACGATCTACAGACCCGAGTACTGACCCGCCCAATCGGAATCTTCCCACCGACGCCCCACGGACCGTGCGGGCGTTTTCTTGTGATTGCCGACCACCTTGGCTCCGTCGTTTTCAGAACAAAACCAGTCGTTGAAGCGTCTCTCATTTCCTGTTGCCCGAGCCTCGCACGCCGTATACACTATGTGTACACGCAAGGAGATGGTCCCATGGACAAAACACTCATCAAACACGGCAACAGCCTGGCGCTCGTGATCGACAAGCCCATTCTGGAGTTGCTCCAGATCACTGCGGACACGCCGCTGGAACTGACGACCAACGGAGATGCGATCCTCATCACGCCGATTCGAGATAAACGCCGACAGCGCCAACTGAAGGCGTCTCTCGAAAAGATCAACCAGAAGTTCGGCGACGACCTGGAGCGATTGGCGCAGTAATGAAAGTGATCGACTTTCTGACGCTGGAGGATGTCCTCGTCGCTCACTTGGATCAGATTCGCCGCTATGGAGGCGATTCCGGTCTGCGCGATGCGGGGCTCTTGGAGTCCGCCATTGCCCAACCGCAAGCGGCATTTGGAGGTCAGCCACTGCATGCCTTTCCCTTCGGGATGGCAGCTGCCTATCTGTACCACATTGTGCAGAACCATCCATTCGTTGATGGCAACAAACGCACTGGAGCTGTCGCGGCGCTGCTCTTTCTGGACCTCAATGGAATTGAGATCGATGCCCCGAAGGGATCGCTGTACGACCTGACCATTGCCGTCGCGACAGGACGCTCTGGTAAGCCAGAAGTGGCTCAGTTCTTCCAGGCTCATGCCACAGAATCCTGATGAACCGTGGTCACTTCGATGTTCGCAACATGAATTTCGAAATCACCGTTTGATCCGCTGATATTGCAGACGCTGTCTGCAAGATTGAGAGTCGTGTCAGCTCTCCTGCTGGGGATGATGTTCTCGGGGCAGCCTACCGACGCCGCCCGTTGGCCAGTTCATCGAGCAGTTCGTCCGCCAGCTCTCGCCCCCATTGAGTCTTCCGGAGACCGTCCACCACTTCCTGATCCCGAACCTCCGAGGCAGTGCGTAACGGCCAGGCGATACCGAAGACTGTCGGGACGATGGACCTCACCCGATTCCGCAGCCGCTCCGTGTCGCGGGCGAGATAACCATCTCGCTCCAGTTGTCGGCACGCCCGTGGTCGCGTATGGAGTCGTCCGCATGTCCGAGTCAACGATCCCCCAATCTCTTCATCGGACCAATCGGGACAGACCGGACCAAATCGAGTTGTCCCGATGGACCGGAGGTGATCGGACCAAACCCCATGTCTATAGGGTTGGTCCGATCTCGGTCCGATGTCTGTTTCGGTCAGTGGGTCAAAGTTGGTCCGGTGGACTGTCCTATGAGGAACTGAATAATGCCCCGTCAGCGAACTGATCATCGCCCCATGAGCGCATTGAGCGTCTGGGTACTCAGGAACAATCGGTACTGATAACCGGGTAGCTCCTGAAAATCCCAGCGCTGGTAGAACGCCTTCGCTCGATCATGCAGGCAATCGATAATCACTGCGACAAACGCGAACGTCTGTCCGGCAATGTGACAGTCCCGCAAGGCTCGGGCCAACAGTCGATCGCCAAGTCCTTGGCCTTGGAACTTCTGGCTCACACCGAGCCACGCCAGAACTGCAACCGGCAACGCACGTCGCGGCAACCCCTGCGCGACCTCGGCGGGAAGATCACCAAAGTCGACCTGTCCCGTCGCCAGCGTGTAGAAGCCCGCGATCGTATCGTCACTGTCGAGCAACACTCGCGTTGAGGACAGATGCTTCTCCTGATTCTGCAACGCCCGAGCATGCAGCCATTCATTGACAGCTACTTCTCCGCAATCAAAAGACTTGCGTCGATGGACCCGTTCCAGCGTTGCCAGACGGAATCCCTCGGGAAACACGACCTCGTTCAACGCTCACCCCGCATCATCTTCCCCAGTCGCTTCTGCGCGGGAGTGAGCTTCACCGGGGCCTGTAACGCCTTCCAAAAGGCCAGCTGCTCTTCGGGACTCAGTTGAATCGTCTGCTCGCGAGCACTGTCGACCTCACGACGGGCCTGAGCCACAGTCACCGTCCGCACATAATCGCTGACGCTAATCCGCCGGAGGTCCGCAGCCTCAGCCAAGACCCGTTTCGAGTCTTCGTCCATACGGACCATCAGTGAACTGGATTTAGATGTTGTTGACATCGGGGCACCTCGTTTTCAAGTGTACTGCACAACGCAATACAAGGCAATAGGTACTCCCCCGGCCACATGCGCAGGCGATACCAGGGGGATCCGTGGCAGTCATGACCACACATTCTTTCGAGTGTCCGGAATTTTCGCGGGTTCGCAGCAAGCGACATTCCCTCAATGAGTTGCGACGACA
>JAYTCW010000393.1:0-4222 GCA_043736295.1 Planctomycetota bacterium
ACAAGGAACTGCCGACGCCGCATCTGGATGCCTTGGCGGCACAGGGAGCAATCCTGAAGAATGCGTTCTGCGTGACTCCGGTGTGCAGTCCCTCGCGAGCGTCCATTGTGAGCAGCCGCTACGGGTCGGAACTGGGCATCCTCGATTGGATCAATCCGAAAACGGAGCAAGAGATTGGCCTGAACCCAAATACGGTGACGTGGATGGAGCTATTGCAGGAGTCGGGATATGTGACCGGGCTGATGGGGAAGTGGCATCTCGGGACGGCGGCCCGGTATCACCCGACGCTGAGTGGGTATCAGGAGTTCATGGGCTTCCTCGACGGAGGGAGGCCGACACGGGATGCGATCCTGGAGGTCGGTGGGCATGACGTGCCGACGCAGGGGTTCATTGTCGATGTCGTGACGGACGGGGCGATTGAGTTCCTCAAGTCGCACAAGGCCGACACGTTCGCTCTCTCGGTGCATTACCGCGAGCCACACGCTGCCTGGCTCCCGGCCCCGGACGAGGACATGGAGCCGTTCAAAAACCTGGTCCCCACCCTGCCCTCCAGCGAAACGCCGGGCGTGGATGAGGACCGCCTCCGCAAGATGATTCGTGAGTATTACATGAGCTGTCGCAGCGTCGACCGCAGTGTCGGTCGACTGATGCAGACGCTGAAAGAACAGGGCCTGGATAAGAACACGATCGTGATCTTCACGAGCGATCACGGGTACAACACCGGGCATCATGGGGTGTTCCACAAAGGGAACGCCTCGTGGATGCTCAAGGAGAAACCGCAAGCCCGGTGGCAGGACATCGGAGCCAACAGCCGCCCGAACCTGTGGGATCAGTCGCTACGGGTGCCCGCGATTGTACGCTGGCCCGGCGTCGTCAAAGCAGGATCGGTGGTCGAGCGAACGGTCACACACCTCGACTGGTATCCGACCCTGTTAGCGATGACAGAGACGGAACTCCCCAAAGATGTCCCAGTCCATGGACGGAGCATTGTGCCACTCCTCCAAGGCGAGACACCCGAGTGGTCGGATGAGTTCTACTGCGAGTACAGCATGCGAACAGGAGCCAAAGTCGACATGCGCTGTTGGCGAACCCCGCAGTGGAAGCTGACAATCGACTACCGGCACCGTGACCGGGACGAGATGTACGATCTGACCAACGATCCACACGAGACGACCAACCTGATCGGGAGTGATCGACGCGAGGTGCAGGAGATGCGAGAATCTCTCGCTCGGAAGATCCTCGGTCGGATGCAGCAGATCAACGACCCACTGCTGGTCGAACTTCCGGACCCCGAGCCCAAAGGCCCTTGATGTCTGACGCGTTCCCCAGCCACGATCCGCTTGACCCGAACGCTAGCGTGCGGCGGCGGCTGCTGCTGATGGTGGCTGGCGGGCTGGCCACGGTGCTGATGATCGCCTGCTGCATTTGCGGTGGGGCGATGTTCTACTTCCGTCCCCAGGTCGAACAGAGTCCGGAGAAGGCCATCTCGCTGACAAAGCAGATGTTCCGTACGATTACGATTCCGGAGAGCTTCGAGCCGCGGGGCACCATCGAACTCAATGTGTTTCATCAGCTGAGTGTGAGCGGGGCCTATTACGAGATGCCTAAGGTCGATAGCGTCCTGGCCCTGATCCATGTCGAGAGCCGCTGGAATTCCCAGGCTCGCGTGCGGCAACATATCCGCGAGACGTTACTGGAACGCGGGGGAGCCGAGGAACCACTGCTGATCAAAGAGCGGGACATACGCGAGATCCAGGTGGGACCGGACATGGTCCGCTTCGAGTTTGCGACCGGGAAGGATTTAGCGACCGACAAGACCTACAAACTCGTCGAGGGGCTGGTCCCGGGCTCGACGGGGGATGTGCTGATCTGTTTGAAAATCGACTCCGACTCTTGGGATGAAGAGGAAGTGCTGGCGATGTTGCAGTCGATTCAGTAAGGAGTACAGAACAGTTTTTAACCGGAGATCAACCCTCGTGAGCAACTGTCACCCAACTCTGCTGACAGCGCCAAAAGTTCTGCATCACCTCCTCGCTCACCGTCGGCAATTCAGTCAACAACTCCCTCTTGACGATTATTGACGACGACTATTACTCTCCCGAAATTCGCACTTGCTCCTGTCCGAGGTCAGCCGATCATGAACACCATCGAAATTCGTCTCGCGGCTTTGGAACTCTCGAATCGACGCTGGAGAACGGCTGCCATGTTGCTGCTGCTCATCGGCGGTGCGGCGCTGAGCATGGGGGCCAAGCGGATTCGGGAACTGCAAGATTTGAAAGTTCGCAGCCTGACGATTGTGGCAGCTGATGGTCGTTCCGTGATGACGCTGGCTCCCAATGATCGCGGTGACGGAACGGTGTGTGTCTTCAACAATCGTGGCAAGTTGGTGTCGCTACTCGGTTGTAATTTCCGAGGCGATGGCTTGCTGAATGTCGCGAACAGCAGTGGCCAGTGGACGATCGGAGCGGGAGCGAATGACCGGGGAGATGGGTTGGTCGAGGTCTTCAATAATGTCGAGAAGACCGCTCTGGTACTCGGCGTCAGCTATCGCGGCGACGGACTGGTGGATGTCGCCAACAAAGACGGCAAGTTTATGAGTACGCTCGGCGTCAATGGTGATGGTGCGGGTGTGGTGGAGACGCGTGAGCCTTAGTGAATAGAGGCGGCTACAGACTACCTGAGAGTCCAGCTGCCCGTTGAATGATGTCACGCTCTCGGAGCAACCCGTGGTGTCTAACCTAAGCGGAGGCTCCAGCGATCGGCGTCGACTCGACCGGCGGCTCTTGCTTCGTCCGCCCGTCGAGTAAGCAGCTGACGTTCACATCGCCCAGCACGTTGATCGTCGTCCGGCAGCGGTCGAGGAACCAGTCGACAGTGACCAACAGGGTGATGTATTCCAGTGGACGTTTCACCGCTGAGAAGACGAGCGTCATCGTGACGAGTCCGGCCTCGGGGATGCCAGCCGCTCCGACCGAGGCGACGATCGAGGTCAGCACCACCAACAGTTGGTCACTCAGGCTCAAATGGATCCCGAGTAGTTGGGCGACGAACAGAGCGGACATGGCTTCGTAGAGTGCAGTGCCGTCGTTGTTGAAGTTGGCCCCGACGAGTGCACCCAAGCTGGCCGACTCTTCGCGGACACCGACCTTGTTCTTGAGGCAGGCATACGTAACCGGCATCGTGGCCGTCGAACTGGCTGTCGAGAAGGCCATGACCAGCGAGTCTCGCATTCCGCGCAGGACATCCAGCGGACGACACCAAGAGAAATAGCGAATACGCAGCAAGTACCAGCATCCCTGGAGGACCAGCGCGAGTATCACGGCGACAATGAACGCTCCCAAATCCAGAAAGATCCCGAAACCCTTCGTGCCCACGATGTTCGCCACGATCGACATCACGCCAATCGGGACGATGTCGATCACCCAATGGAGAACCGTGATCAATGCTTGATAGGCCGCCTCGACGACCTCTCTCACCACGGGGCGGTCCTTCTGTTGCCTCAATGCGATGCCAAAGGCCACGGCAATAAAGATCACGCCAATCACATTCGAGTTGTCACCCAGTGGACCGAGCAGACTCCTCGGGATGTTATTCACCGCGATCTGAACGGGGGTCAACTTTTCCTTCGGGTCGAGCTTCGTCTCGGGACGTTCTTGCCTCGACCACCTCCCCGGCTGCACCGTGTTGGCCACAAACAACCCAATACAAATCGCGACCACTGTGTTCAGGATCAACAGACTGCCCAGCCGCAGCGCCGTCTTCCCCTTGATCTCGGTCGTCATCAAGACATGCGTCACCGCGATCAGAATCAGTGGCGGAGCCAGTGCCCCCAGCAGCTGGAGGATGATCTTCGCGGGCAGTTCGAACACCATCGCCCGCTGGCCGAGCAGCAGCCCCAGCACAATGCCGATGACCAGCGCCCCGAGAATCCGCCCATACAGCGGCCATTGTCTCCAGCGGGCGATCAGTCCGGGGCCCGCATCAGTGGCAGTGTTCATGATCGGGCCAGCGTTCGCAAAGTGGACACCGAACCGACTGTAAAGCGAGCCGGTCACGAGTTGCCCAGAGTCGACACGAGTCGCTGTGTCCTGCGGAATGACTCACCGAAATCCATCCTGCCCCTCGTTACTCCGCCTTCTTCTGGACTGCGGGAGTCGCGGCGGCGGCGGGCTTCTTCTCCGCTGCCTTCAGCTTCTCGGCCTGGGTCCGCTTGGCGGCGGCC
>JAYTCW010000394.1:0-1856 GCA_043736295.1 Planctomycetota bacterium
GATTGATCCTTTCGCAACCAGTTCAGCAGCCTTTTACCACGTTCCGTCAATCTTCCCTAGACCTCCCCGGAACACCGTATGAGCCAATAAGAAATGTTCCCGGGAGGGCTCGAACCTCCAACCTTCGGCTTCGGAGGCCGACGCTCTATCCAATTGAGCTACGAGAACGGGTGGGAAACCAGCGAGAGACTTTAGGGGCGGTCCGATTCGGTGTCAAATACAAGGTGCATCAATCGGGCGAGCCACTTTGCCGTAAAGTCGCGAACTTCTGATCGTCCAGACAGGAGGAAGTGATTTACCAGAGCATGTGCCTATACGCCGGGCTCGTCCCGGAGACTCGATTCTCGAATGGGGGGTTGCTGTGCCAGATGGAACATGCGCACAAACCAGTGCGACAACCTTGTCTTTCCCGCTTGAAGTGTCACGGCACAAGCGCTCAGCAAATATCCGACACCTGCCACTGCCGCAGCCAGCGCCGCCCACAACAGCGGAAGGTGCAGCCCAAGGATACAGTGAGCGTTGGTGAAAACGCAGAAGACTGCCAAAAAGAAATATCCCAACGCCATCGCATGTTTTTGCATAGTTAACCCCTCTACGACATGACACCAGACAAACCGGATCCACTCCGTCTGTCCACGAAAAATCTGCCAACGACTGGTGATCCTCTTGCGGAACTGCTCCCCCAATGGTTCCAACACTTGGATTCTCAAGCAGTAGGCATCAGCTGTCAATGGAGGTTGCTCCCTGAAACGGGGCAGGCGTTGAAACGACTGCATTGGGGGAACGCCCAGGGGTTGCGACCCCTGGGCTTTGACATCTACCACGGGGCGCGAATCAGCAGGCTGCCGGGGAGGCGGCGGACGAGGCGTTTCATTTCCAGAATGGTCAGGGTGGCGATCACACGGGAAGGTTCGAGGGAGCAGTTGCGGACGATTTCGTCGAGGTGCTGGGCGTCGTCGCGAACGAGGTTCAGCACCTCTTTCTCGATCTCGTTGAGGGTGAGTTCGCGGGGAGCGTGGACGATCTCACCCGGTTGAGACTGGATGGGTTTGATGAGTGGGCCGAGGGACTCCAGGATGTCTTCGACTCCGCGCACCAGCGTGGCTCCGTCACGCAGCAAATCGTGGCAGCCGACGCTGGCGAGGCTGTCGATGCGACCGGGAACGGCGAAGACCTCGCGGCCTTGTTCCATGGCGTGGCGGGCGGTGTGGAGCGATCCGCTGGTGCGGGTCGCCTCGACGACGACGACGCCCAGTGAGAGGCCGGAGATCAGCCGATTGCGTTGCGGGAAGATCCCCTTCATCGTGCCGCGCCGCAGGGGGGACTCGGAGACCAAACACCCCGCGCGGGTGATATCGAGAGCGAGATCGGCATGCTCCGGCGGGTAGATCTCGGCCAGCCCGGTAGCACAAACGGCGATCGTCCGGCCCCCGGCTTGCAAGGCTCCACGATGGGCACAGGCATCGATCCCGCGTGCCAGCCCGCTGACGATGGTGATCCCCGCCCGAGCCAGCGCCCCGGCCAGCTTCTCGGCCTGCTGCCTTCCATAGATCGTGCATTGCCGCGACCCAACGATCGCGATCGCCAGATGGTCGCGCAGCTCGTACGTGCCTCGGATCGAGAGGACTGGCGGAGCATCACAGATCTCCCGCAGTGAAGTCGGATACCCTTCGGAACCCCGCATGTGAAGGGCGACTCCCATCTTCTCAGCCAGGGCGATTTCCTCCTCGGCAGCGGGGCTGGTCCGGGACTTGGTGATCTCGGCGGAGAGCTTGGGGCCGACGCCATCCACATCGAGCAGCGCGGCTCCGCTGGCGTTGAGCACCTCGCGCGGGGTGCCGAATCGCTCCAGCAAC
>JAYTCW010000395.1:0-4021 GCA_043736295.1 Planctomycetota bacterium
TTGGTTCGAGCCCGACGCCGGGGAACCGGTGGCCCGCATCGTCGCCGAACGCTTCGAGTATGGCCGCAACTTCTGCAACAAGCTGTGGAACGCCAGCCGGTTCGCGATGCTGAACCTGACCGACTACACCCCCGGCCCGGTCTATGAGAGCGACCTGCAACTCGAGGACCGCTGGATTCTCAGCCGCCTCTCGACCGTCGCCAACGAGATGACCGAGTACCTGGGCCGCTACCAGTTCGACGCCGCCACGCGGGCCATCCGCGACTTTACCTGGAACGAATTCTGCGACTGGTATCTGGAGATGGTGAAGCCGAGGCTGAGGAAGGGGCAGGGAAGCCTAGGGCCTAGGGCTGAGGGCCTAGAGCCAGAGGGGGAATCTGGCCATCAGCCATCAGCCATCAGCCATCAGCCAGATGGGGCAGTGGGACAGACATTCCTGTCTGCCTCTCCGGTCACTCACCACTCACCACTCACCCCTCAACCGCCGGACGAAGTCCGCGCCGCCGCCCAGCGCGTCCTCCTCTTCGTCCTCGATTCGCTGGTCCGGCTGTTGCAGCCGTTTACTCCCTTCATCTGCCAAGAACTCTGGTCCCGCTTAAACGAGATCGCGCCGACACGCTGCCGCGAACCGGAAGTGAGCGGCACGGCGCCAGCCGCCGGTTCTTTCTCTGACCCTCAACCCTCAACCCTCAACCCTCAACCGTTGCTCACCGAGCAACGCGTCGAAGACGCCGCCATCAACGCCGCCTGGCCCACCATCCCCCGCAGCTGGCAGGACGCCGCCCTCGAACGCCGGTTCGCCCGGCTCCAGGAAACCATCGTCGCCGTCCGCAACGTGCGAGCCATCTACAACATCCCTCCGACGACGCAACTGCAACTCATGATCCGCGCCTCAGCTGAGGTGGCGGGCGAGATGACCCACGTCGCCGCCCAGTTCGACAACCTCGCCAAGACGATCCTGGCCGCCGCCGGAGCCGACGTGGTGCGTCCCAGTGCCTCCGCCGGTTTCTCCCTGGGCGACGCCGACGGGTACATCCCCCTGAAAGGCATTATCGACCCCGTCGCCGAACTCGCCCGCCAACAAAAAGAGGCCGAGAAGATCCGCAAACACATCGGCGGTCACGAGTCCAAACTCAACAACACCGCCTTCACCGCCAAAGCCCCCGCCGAGGTCGTCGCCGGAATCCGCGAAACCCTCGCCGGGTTGAACAAGCAACTCGCCGGAGTGGAGGAGATCATCAAGGACCTCGACGGGTGAGACAACGTAGACGTAGGGTGGGACAAGCTCGCTTTGGAGCGCAGGCCCACCATGTTTAACGCGAGATCACTGAATGGTGGGCCTGCGCCCAAAGCGGCTTGGTCCCACCCGACGTTGACTGGGCGGGTGAGACGATGGAAAGTTCTCCAAGGCGAACATCCGTTCTGCGGCGTATGCTCTGGGTGGCCCTGACTGCGGTCGGTCTGTTCCTTGTCTACTTTGTCGTGACTATCCCGCGATCAATTGACGACGCCTATGCCCAGTGGGGGGCTGCCGACATGGTTATCGAGTACATGGAGAAGCATGGCGGGAAGTGGCCCAATAACTGGGAGGATCTGCGACCGATCTACGACCGAACGGGGGGGCGGATCGGAGGTTGGTCCTTCGAGAAATACTGCGGACGAGTGGGCATTGACTTCGAGGCTAATGCCGACGAACTCCGCAGCTTGTCGATCACGTCGCAGGCTGTTCCCTATAACGTGATTTGGGCAAAGTGGCCCTTTGCTGCCGAGATGGGAGACGGGCCGGACGCCATGTTGCACATGTACTTCCGCGATCAGGCAGGTCTGGTGCCTCCACAACCGCCTGACCCGACTCTTCCCGCTCCCCAATACTCAGGCCCACCAGCGAGCGAGTGAACCATGTGCTACATGCTGTACGCGGGGGCCGATTATGAATTACCCGTCGAGGAAGCTCCTGACTGGGCGGCCGTCGGATTCAATTGCGCAGACTGGCCCGTTCTCGCCCCGCGACTTCTGGTGTTGGCACTCTCCCCAGACGAAGAGTCTGTGCGAACACATTTGCATGAGAGATGTGTGGTGAGAGTCGGCAGTTACGAGGGGTGCGGCTGTGGGTTCAATCTTCTGAGCAACGAGGTTCCTGTATCAGTCAATTCCATTGAAGGGACCGTCTGTCGAGAGTCGAGGCAGGCACTGGCAGAGTATGTCGCAAGAAATCCGGTCCAGAACCTCTACGGTTGCTGGGCCGGTGACGAGGAATTACCGTCAGAAGGGGAGCGAATGATCACGACCGCCCAACTGGCGGATGCGACCTTTAGCCTCCCTGAACGAGTGAAGCTGCGTATCGCGATCTGACGATTCGGCTCATCGCCCCGTCGGGTCGCCACAAAAGCGAGTGGTCCGCCAATACAGGGATTTGGGGTGGCGGATGGCCGATTCGGGAGGGCGAAGCTCCGGCTGAGCCGCGAGCTAGGGACGATGTTTTCTGGCACGCACAGCTTGGCACTGGACTTCCCCTCCCGATGGCGACAATCCCGGATGATCGCCTTGACGGGACTCTCCGGAGACAATTTCAACAGGTCGCTGATGGCGAGGCTCACACCCGGTTTTCAGCGGCCACACCAATACGCTATGCTCCGCGCGTCAACGAACTCACCCCTGTGATAGCGAGTTCGATGGGTTCCCGCGATCCGCATTCTGGACCTTCTTCCATGCCCTTTCAGCCCGCCTACCGCCGCGTCATTCTGAAGCTCAGCGGCGAGAGTTTTTGTCGCAACCGCGAGGGAGGAATCTCGATGCCCGAGGTTACGGGCATCTCAAAACAGATCAAGACTCTCGTCGAAGCGGGGGTGCAAGTCGCCGTTGTCACCGGCGGGGGCAACATTCTGCGGGGCAAGCAGTTCTCGGCTAACAGCGGGGCGATTCAGCAGTCGACCGCGCACTACATGGGGATGCTCGCGACGTGTATTAATGGGTTGGCGTTGCAGGATGCTCTCGAGTACGAAGGTGTACCGACTCGCCTGCAAACGGCCATCCGCATGGAGGTCGTCGCCGAGCCCTTCATCCGCCGGCGTTGCATTCGCCACCTCGAAAAGGGCCGCGTCGTGATCCTCGCGGGTGGAACCGGAAGCCCTTTCGTGACCACGGACACCGCAGCTGCGCTTCGCGCCCGCGAGATCGAGGCAGATGTGCTGTTGAAAGCGACCAAAGTGGACGGGATCTATTCCGAAGACCCCGAGAAGAACCCGCACGCCGTCCGGTATTCGGAGATTACCTATCAGGACTTCCTGCGGCAGGGTTTACAGGTGATGGACCCGACCGCGATCTTGCACTGCATGGAAAGCAAGATCCCGATCCTGGTCTTTAACTACCGGAAGGAAGGGAACATCCAGCGGGCCATTGCGGGCGAGCCGCTGGGAACTGTGGTGCATTGAGGCGAAGGTTCCACCTCCACTCCTGAGACATCCAGAGCGAAGGCACCACTGGCAGCGGCGGTAACCGGAGTCTTGTTGGAATCGAGCGATCCGAGGGCAGCCTCTCACGTCTCGATGAGCACTTCGCCCATCAAGCGGCCTTTTTCGACCACGAACCGCAACCGTCGCACCGCCACGACCGCCCGCTTCCTTGGCATCACTTGCCCACTGACGTACGATTGGGGCTGTGCAAGAGGCAATTCAACCAGTGTGAACGACAGACGGCGAGTGGCATGGCCAAGCGAACGATTTCTCAGGTGGATGTGGCGGGCAAGCGGGTTCTGATGCGGGTCGACTTCAATGTCCCGCAGGATGACTCCGGCAAGATTACCGATGATCGACGCATCCGGGAGGCCCTCCCGTCGATTCGCTCCGTCATCGATCGCGGTGGCCAACTGGTGTTGATGAGCCACCTGGGTCGCCCCAAGGGGAAGGCCGGGGACGAGAAGTTCACGCTGGCCCCCTGTGCCGCCAAGCTGAGCGAGATCCTCGGGAAAGAGGTGCATTTCGCCAAGGACACGGTCGGGGCCGATGCGACTGCCAAGGTCGGA
>JAYTCW010000396.1:0-17352 GCA_043736295.1 Planctomycetota bacterium
GGTCCGAGCCACATCGCCGGAACTCGTGGAGCCGCCAAGAGTTCCCCCATGCTGCCGCAACACCCCCGCGTGGCGTTGCGGCAACGTGGGGTTTCGGGGCACGGTGCGGGTGTTGTCTTGTATGCTGAGGGTGTGTCGGGACTGAGAATCTCGCTTGTCGACGCTCACTCACTCCACTCCCTGCTACGCAATGAAGCTGTACCTGTCGCTCGCGGGAACTGGCGACCGTCCGATTTTCCTGATGCACACACATTGTGGAACGCTCTGTACCGCGTCGTGATTCACGACGTGGTGCGTCGTGCTACAATCCGCTATCCCCTCCCTGGATGACGAGACTCCCCGATGCCCAACGCCCTTCGCTACGACGCTTCAGCTGCATTGCCCTTCATCGAGCCTGCCGCCATGCGAGGGGTGAGGGCCTCTCTCGAAGCAGCGCGGGCCGAGACTCTGGCCGATGTCGTCGACCTCCAGCAGTCGCGAAAAATCCCAGTGGACAAGCAGCCGCTCGACTCGGGGTTCATCGAGTTGCCGACGGAGTTGCTGGCAGGCGGGGTGGACCAGCTGCTTTCACGCATGGAAGCATCGGCGAAGCGGCTGCGAGATCAAATCGACACACTAGTGTCGCTGGGTATTGGCGGGTCGTACATGGGCCTGCGAGCGATCTTCGAAGCGGTGTGTCATCCCTATCACAACGACCTCGCGCGCAAGGAGCGTGGGGGCGTGCCGCGTCTCTACTTCGAAGGCGACAATGTCGATAACGACGCAGTCCACGGACTGCTCCAACTGCTCAGTCTGCGCTGCCAGAACCCGAAGGAACTCGCCGAGCGGTGGGGGATCTGCGTCATCAGCAAGTCGGGTGGCACACTGGAAACCGCTGCGGCCTTTCGCATTTTCCGCAATGCGCTGGAACACTACTACGGAGCCGGTTCCGAGCAGGCCCGCAATCTGGTCATCCCCATCACCGGCGAGGTCGGCAAGCTGCGCGATGTCTCGAACTCGGCGAAGTATCCGGACGTGTTCCCGATCCCGGATGGTGTCGGCGGACGGTTCAGCGTGCTGACCGCTGTGGGTCTTTACCCCGCAGCTGTGCTGGGTGTGGACATCAAAGCGCTGTTGCAAGGGGCCGCCGACATGACCGAGCGGTTCAAGACGGCTCCCATCGGTGACAACCCCGTGATGGATTACGTCGCCGTCTGCCACCTGCTCGAACGCGACAAGGGAATGAAGACTCGCATCCTGTCGACTTGGGGCAAGCGTCTCGAAGCCGTCGGCCTGTGGTACGACCAACTGCTGGCCGAGAGTCTCGGCAAGCACGAGCGCGGGGCCTTCCCCCTCACCGTCGTCAACACCCGCGACCTGCATAGCCGAGGCCAGCAACACCAGGAAGGGGCCAAGGATAAGCTCATCACCAACCTGATCGTCGAGACACCTTCGACCCCGCCGGTCGCCATTCCCAAAGTCGCCGCTGCGGACGATCACGACAAGCTCAATCTGTACGCAGGCAAGACCATCCCGCAGATCCTGACAGCTGCAACGAACGGCACGAACCAGGCCTATGCCGAAGCGGGCCGGCCGACCGCGAACCTCGTCCTGCCGGGACTGGATGCGTACGCCCTCGGCCAAGTGTTCCAGTTCTTCATGCTCGCCACTGTCGTCGAAGGCCGCCTGATCGGCATCAATCCGTACGGGCAGCCGGGGGTGGAGGCGTACAAGAAGAAGACCGTGGCCAACCTGGGCGGGTGAGTGAAGAGGTAGCTGTCCAAAGTGCGTCGATTACGGAGGACAAGCTTGGTCGTAATCTGTCAGGCCGCAGTGTGCCACCGGTTGGCCCGCTTGGGAGACGACAGGTGTGCCATGGCACAAGAGAGTGCGTCGGGATCAATCTGTCACGAGAAAAACTTTTTTCGGCTACGGGCGAGAAGGTCGTTGAGGAGTTCAAAGGTCGGATTCGACACGGGCAATGGCTCACGATCTCAGTCAGCGAAACGCGGCCCGCCCATCAGGCGAGCCGGGCGGCGTCCGCCCCCGGAGGTCTTCGATCCGCAGTTCTAACTGCCGGAGCGAAAGACATCCAAGGTGACACACATTCAGGACAAAGGATCGTAGTTTTTCCGAGTGACGAAATGCAGCCTCAATCCCCCCCGAAACTCAGTCGAGCGGAAGATTTGTGGTGTGTAGCACCGATATGTGGCTACTTGGCACCGAAATCAAACACCATCCGTTCTTGTACCTTGGGATCTTCCTCAATCGGTTCTTCCAATTTCGGCGTTAGCCCATCAATGTCCTTACTGCGATTGATCGGGACATCAACACCATCCAAGAATCTGCAAAGGCGTTCCTCAAGTTTTTCGCGTTCATATCCCGGAACAGTTGACGCTAGCTCATTTCGAATTTGCGCAACACGATCGTCAATTGCTTTCTGGCTTCCAGCTCCTTCGAGTATTAACGTGGCGTCGCGACTCACTAAGACATTCTTCGCTGACCCCAAGTCCGACAACGTAACGCTTTCCAGCGTCAAGTCGCGATCGTTGAGGACTACCTTGCCGCCAGTGAAAACCAAAATATCTTCGAGCGTCGCCTTTCGTCGCTCGCCATAGCCAGGAGCTTTCACTGCACAAACTTTGATGATCCCGCGTAGCTGATTGACCACAAGGGTCGCAAGGGCTTCGCCTACAATGTCGCCAGCGATAATCAAAAGGGGAATACCAGCCTTGGAAACCTGTTCCAGAAGCGGAATCAATGCCCGCATATTCGAGATTTCATCTTCACAAATCAGGATCATTGCGTTTTTAAGCTCACAGACCATCTCGTCGTTGTTGGTAACAAAATAGGGAGTCGAATAACCGCGCTGAAACTCAATCCCATTCTGTCGATGCGTCTTGGGGGATTCAAGAACCCGCTGATTTTCGAGAATCGATATCGAGTCTCGTACGTCGTCGAGTTGTTCTTCATACTGAAACTTCGCAATAACCGCCGAAGGCGGCGCAATCCGGATCAACCGCTCCAGTTCAGCAGCTTGCGCTTTGAGCCATGGCAGGTCTGCGGGGGTTTCTGTAGAAACTCGCTGAAGCAATGCCTCACGAACTTCTTTCAACTCCCTTTCGTACTGTGTCCTCTCAATGACGGCCCCCGGAGGAGCTGCCTTGACCAGATATTCAAGCTCCGCTTCCTGAGCTTTCAGGAACGTCAAGTCATCGGTGGTGTGCATGATCGTCACCGCGTTTCCAGCAGTCGGCGGGCTCCTTCGTCCTCATATTCATCGGCAGAAAGTTCGACTCGAACCGACCCTTTCCATTGTAGGGTGATCCGCCGGTGGGAAGCTACCGTAATCCAGTAGCGACACTGGTCCACGAGATACTCTGGATCGGTTGTATCGAGGAAAATGAACCGTGTGTCGCAATGGAACCGCTCCTTAGCCAGTGGTTTGACGAGTTGTGGAAAATCCGGATTCTGAGACAACTCGAATTGAGACACCTGTTGCCCGTCAACTACGGGCAAGTAGGCGAAGTTCACCAGATCGATGTCCTGGGGTGGATGTGGGCGTTCGCGGAATGACTCGACATTCTCCACGAAACTGCCCCACACCCATTGAAACCCCGTCAGCCCCAGCCTACGAGCAATATGCCGATAGTCCAGGAACAAGGCCATCAAGCCGCGTCGATGGTCCCAGTCCTCCGGTGAAGGATGGTGCATGAACCGCATCACAAATTGGTCAATCGAGCACTTGAAGGGAGACATCCCGGCTCGATTGACCGGATCTGCCATGTACCGATTGGGAGGGAGAATTCCATCTTCCGTCCACGCGGGGATCGGAAAGAAATCAGGATCGTCCTCAGAATCAGTCATGGCCCGCCGAACCCCTGTGAATGCACTGACTCAATGTGAGTGGTCTCCGCACTCTACTTCGCCCAGTAATCAATCACCATCGGCTCCTCCAGAATCGGCTTGAGCTTCTCGACGAACGCCTGATGCGCCGAGTGCGGCAGGTACTTGGCCCGGCCCGCTTCGTCCTTAAATGTGACGAAGAACAGGTGGGTGAATCCCTTGTCGAGCATCTCCGGGCTGTTGTTGGTCCCCCATTCGTAGCTGTGGATCGAGTCGATCTGCTTCGGGAGTTCGCCGAAGGCTTTCACAACCTCGTCGATCTGGGCCGGGGTGGCGTCCTTTTTGAACTTGAACATCACGACGTGCCGCAGGAGTGACGCCGGGGCGTCGGTCTTGGCGGGTTCGGCTTGGACCTGCATCAGGGCAACTCCGAGGAGGGCGAAACAGGCAAGTGCAACAGGGAGGCGAAAGTTCATTGGGGGTGGTTCCTGGAAAACGAGGTGAAGGAAGGGTGACATTCTCACGCCAGCCCGCAGCACCAGCAAGGGAGTGGCGATGATTTGGACACACTTTGCCGTCGGAGTACCTGGCTATTCCTCCGTTATGACCGGAACATAACTGAACCGATGATTGACATACCCCAGACGCAGTTCGACCCATCCGGCGGCGAGATCGCGTTCGACGGTGTATTGCGGCGTCTCCCCGTTGACCGAGGTGTCGAGGACGACCTGGCCCGTACGGGCGTCGAGGCACCAGAAGCGGGTGACGGGATCGGCCTTCTCCTTCCAGGTGTCGACGCACAGCAGCAGCGGAACATCGCGGGTCTGATCGAGGGGCAGGGTGCGGTTCTCAATCTGGCGGCTCCACTGGTACTCGCCCGTCAGCCGGTCAAACGCATGCACCGGCCCGTTGACAAAGGCGCGCCGCCAGCCAGGTGCCGACTGATTTTGCGACGCATTGAGGAGTCGCTTCTCCGTGACCGCCGACGACAACGAGACATAAATCGTCCGCTCGGTCACAGCTGTCACAAGCTGCTGCATGCCGCGGGGGACTTCGACCTTCGATTCGCGAACCGTCTGGCCGGTGCGCAGATCGAGGAACAGTACCTGGCTCTCGGCGGAGAGGACACCGATCCAGTCTTCGTCAATTTCAAATGCCGCTGAGCCGGGGGGGAAGGTCCTGTCCCAGAGGGTGGTTGGGCCGGAGAGATCGACCATGCGGAGACGTAACTCCGTCGGTGGCTCGGCGACTGGCTGGGCAGGTGTCGTGGCAGCGAGCTTGTCCGGGGGACCGAACGGGCGATCCTTCGCAGGTTGTCCCGTGGCGACCAAGGCCAATCGGCCCCAGTGCTTCAGCACCTCCTCGGGTAAGAACTCAGCGGAGTAGGACCGCAAAGTCCGGCCATCGATCGGGCTAAGGACATCAATCATCCGCTGCTCGTCATGCGTCAGCACCATCACGTTGTCATCGCCGTATGTCCGCACTCGCGATGGCATGTCGTATCGCCGCCAGAGCTCGTGACCCGTGGCGGTCTCCAGGCAGACCAGCATCCCCTGTTGCAGGAAACAAGTCGTCCCGGCAGTCACCGGGCCCACCCACGCGGCGCGATGTCCATGAGCATCAAAGAGTTCGACGGCGGGCCGAACGAAGCCCACGACCTGCAATGGGGATCGTCTCTCAAACGAGAGGAGGCTGTTCTCTTCGTTCCCGAGCGTATCGATCAGTTCCCCCTTCTTGCCCTGTAGCGTTTGCTTGGCGGGCCAGAGGATCGAGTTCTGCTTCATGCTGGAGGTGGTCTCTCCTTCCTTATTCAAGCTGGAGACGCAGAACAACTCCGTGCCGACCTGCACGACGACAAATTGGCCGAATGCCCACCCCTGTCGCAACTCCGGATTCGACTGCTGAAAGCCACGACTACTCGGCTGTAAAGTCAGTGTCCACGGCCTCTTTTTGCCCAGCCCCGAGAACCGCAACTGGGACGGGCCGATGGGGGCGTAGGTGACATTCAGATGATCAAACATCGTGCCTCGGTCCGCTCGAATGGGAATCGGCACTTGATTGTCAAAACCTATGTACGAAACGTTGGAGGTCACGACCGGCTCACGATCGGGCCATGTTGTCCGGCGGTCCGCGTCGATTCGAGGCAACACGAGCGAGTCGGCGGGCAGTGACTTCACCACCTGCTGCGGTGTCTCCTCACCACGGATCGCGATCTCCCCGAACCGCCGTTGCAGCTGTTCGATCAAGTTCGCCGCGTCACTCCAGTCTCCGCGAGCGATATGCAGTTCGGCCAACCGCCAGAGAGCCGCTGCCGCCGCCGGTCGTGACGCCGTGGCCGATCGGCGGCGTAGTTCCAACTGCTGGATGGCCAATTCACTGAGGGTCTTCCACTCGAAGGGGCGTTCCAAGGATCGCTGGGGCAAGAAGCTCAGCGGCTCCAACGGGCGGGCGAGGTCATCCTGCTGAGTCGCCGGGAGCGCGGCCCAGACTTGGAACGCTTGCAGCAGGGCGCTGCGCTGTTCGGGAGTTCCCGTGTCCCACTGACGTTGAAGCACGCCTCGCAGCAGGGCATCGAGACGAATCGTACGAGTGCCTTGCAGTTGACTGACCCCCGCTGACTCCGCGAGCTGGGAAGAGAGAACTTCGACCTCCCAGTGATCAGCGTGCAGCTCCAGCAAATGGAAACCGTGTCGAAACACTGCTGTTGAATCTTCTGCGGCGATGGCTCGACGCAGGCTGCGATAGGCATTCTCAGCGGTGAGCCTGTCAGCCGAGAGCGGCTGCCCCGTAAGTGGATCACGGGCTGCCCTATCGAGATCCTTCATGTGAGAGTTCGCCGCGATCTCAATTGCAGCGGCCTCTCTGCTCGCGGGGAGCAAAGACAGCCCATTGATCCGGACGGTCAGCTGAGTTGTCCCAAAGCTCTCTTGCCGAATCAGGGACCGTTCAGCTGCCCCTTGAATTCGCAGCTGCGATCCCGCGATGGCCAGCAATGGCTCACTGGTGAGTTGTCCACCTGCGGATGATGACGCGACTCCAGTTGCCGGGCTCCAATCGATCCGGCGACCATCGCGTAAAGCCAGTTGACAGACTGAGCCATCCCATGACGAGGAGACCACCGGCATCGGCGATTGATACTCGCGCTCGACAGTCCCATCCGCCAGCCGCAGTGATCGAACGAATCCGCTGCCAGCAATCACCACACGATGACCATCTCCCCCAAGTAGACTGCGAGCCCCCGAGATTGGCATCTCCCACAGCAGTTGCCCCTCGTCGACGCTTAGGCACCGAATTCGATTCGTTTCTGGTGAGGCATAGATCAGCTGGGTTCCGAACTTCGCCAGTTGGGGGCTTTGCCATCCGGCCATCCATGACCAGCCATTGCGATCGACGGGCGGCTGAAGCAGACCGGGGGCAATATCGACATCATCCCGCGAGTGCCGAAAGCCCCAGCTCAGCTGTCCGCTGAACACGTCGAACGCCGCAACTCCGCCCGCCCCCGTCGCACAGATCGCCAATCCGTTGTGCCAGATGATCGGGCATGCCTGCGTCAGGCGGCGGGGATCCAGAGACAGTCGCGGCACATCGCCCAGCTGACTCGCTCCATCGAGTCGCCCCGTCGCGGCATCCATCCGCAACAGCAACAGCTGGTCCTTCTGCTGCACAACCGTGTAGAGGCTGGTCCCTTGCAGGGTAGGTGCGCCAAAGAGAAAGGTGCCGCGATGCTCGGCTCCCCAGACCTCATGCGACTTCCACTCGACCGACCCATCCGCGAGCGAATACGCCACCACGGTCAGTTCGGGCACCGGGGCGTACGCATCCGGAGGGAGTGCGTTCGGAGCAGCTACGGGCAAGGGGGGCGGGTTGGCATATGTCGCCGACTCCACACAGTAGACACGGTCACCATCAGTCGTCAGCTGGCCGAGGATGGAGTTCCGCAGCACGCGATGTCCCAGTTCCATCCGCAGTCGGCGTTCCAGATTGGGATCGGCCTTGGCACCGAGTTGTGCAATCGCTTCCATGCTCGGATCAGCGATGGGCTTCCGCCAGAGGATCTCGCCAGAATGACGGTGGACGCAGAGGATCTCACTCAGTGATCTCCACACCACGCGGTCGGCCAGCATCAGCGGAGGCATCGCCAGCGAGGGCTGGACCCCCTGGCGAGAGAGGTCATTGAGAATCCTTCTCAGCATCAATTGACCCGAGGGAGACAACTCTGAGGTCACGTCCCAGGCCACATCAGTGCCCGGCGGCGAGTCTAGTAAACCCGGAGTGACTGGCGGTGGAGTGCCGCTTCGAAACGGAATCGAATCGGCAGGAACCGGGTACTTGGCAGCCAGTTGCTTAGCGAGATCAGAGGCTCCCAATTCCTGCAACGAGGCGAGCCAGAGCCCGACGAGCTGCGGACTCTGCCGCGCGGCGAGTTGAGGGTCGGGGCTGCGTTCGATCCAGCGCTGGGCGGTTTGAATGACGGCATCCAAGCGTCCGTGATCCTGGAACTGGATCGCCAGCGTTTCGACGCACTCTCGGGCGACGGGAGTGAACGGGTAACGAGCGGCAATGCCCGCCAGTGCGACCAGATCGCGCGAGGCGAACGCCTCTCGCAATTCTCCATTGGCCCGGATCTCGGTCTCCCGGCGGAACTGCTCGCGCAGCTCCGGCGAGCCTGTGCGCAACTGGCGAGTCGCCTCCTCTCGGATATCCCGAAACGCAGTTCCAACCTGAACATTGTGCGGTTCGGGCAGCGACAGAAACTCCGCCAGCTGTCGCACCCCATCGACGCTGCGTCCATTCGCAAAGACTGTACCCGTCCCCCGCAAGCGATTCTCCATCTCCCGGTCCCGTGCGAATGAGAGCGACCGCGACAGGCTCCCCGTGCGATCCGGGTCTACGTCCTTCTTTTCCAGCGGAGCAGGGGCTTGGGCGAAGGTCGACGTCGAGGTGTTGAACGCGAGGATCACAAGTCCGAGGGCCACGATCAGGAGGGCGAGGCTCTTGCCGAGCCGCATCCGAATGAGAGTGTCCCCCCCGGTTCGCGGCTTCGAACTCGGCTCCCTCTCCCCCACAATCGGCATGGATTTCAGGTGAGATATGGCTGTGGGGGAGAGGGTTGGGGTGAGGGGGCATGAGATATTTTCGTCATCCCAGCACTCTCCGCTAGAGTGGAGTCCTCTCCGACAGTCGTGCCGACCAGGGGACAGAAGGATTAGATCGAACGGGAACCAAACATCCGAGAAGGCTCGCTCTCTGGCATCCCTCCGGGATGCGAGACGCGTCTGCACTCCTTCCGGTGGTATCGCTACGCTCGACCACCGGCTATGGGCTGACATCCCTTCGGGATAGTCAGGAACGCATCGACCATCGGTCGTGTTCGGCTTTCGCACGGGATCACCCTGTCGTCTCTCTCAAACACATCGTCAGAGCCCCACCGCGCGGCGAAACTCTTCCATCTGCTCTTCCAGCCGGGACATCTTGTCTCGCAGCGCCGCGATCTCCTCGGCCATCGCGGTCAGAGACGGATCCCGCCCACCGGTGCGTGACACCGCCTCGGTAAGTACGCCTTCCGTCTCGGCAGCGCTGAAGTTTCCCGGAGTGAGTTTCTGGTTTTCCCCATCCAGGTAGAACGTGTGGTCGACCTCGACCCCGCGACGATCAAGCGGGCCGTTCGCCTGCACATACCCTTGAGCTTGCAGGTCGACCAAAGCTGTCTTCAGGATATCCTGACTGTCAATCGGCGTCATCCGGCTGGCCCGCGTTCGCAGCTCCCCCGGTTGCTGTCGACCCCGCAAGAGCAGCTCAGTGAGGATCGCCAGCTGGACCTCGCTGAACGGATACCGCTTCCGCATGTAGTGCCGGAACCGCTCGGCCCGACCCCCGTCAGTATGCACCACAGCTGCGACGCCCGCCTCGCGAAGTTCGTCGAGGATCTCGCGGACCTGCTCCTCGGAGTAATTCGTGACCGGGTCGCGGTTGTTCTTCTGGTTACAGCCGGAGGTACATGCCTTGACTGTCAGCGGGTAAACATCGGGCGTCGTGAACGCCTTCTCCAACAGCACTCCCAGTACCCGCCGTTGTCCGCGCGCGAGCCGCTTCGGGCCGGGAACCGCCTGATCATCCAGAGCTGTCGCTTCCATTGTGCATCCTGTTCCATCGCAGACGAACCCGCATCGAGCCACATGACTCGCTCCAGACTCGCCACTCCGTCCCGAGAAGGCTAACACACCTTGTGGGTGTTGAATATCGGGGAATCGGGACGTGTACGGCAACGCATCGATTCACAGTGCGTTGAGATTCCGTCGTGAGTTCTCCGTTTTCAGGTCGAGAAGAGTCACACAACTTCACGAGATGAGTTGTTCTGGGTGGGCTGCTGAACTGATGGACAACCCGTTCGCCGTTCTGATTTCCCCCATGAGGCCGTGAGCCATCCCTGAGAATTGTGATTCACGGAGTCGGACGAGAGCGCTCGCTTCCCACGCCGCCAGAATTCACTCGGGGAGTGCAAAAAAGTGTTTGCCACAAATGATTCCCGATGTGGAAGCGTTTGGTAACATCACTTCGGACCTGTCGTTTGGCCCCCAGACGACCTCCACCCGAAGAGGATCGGAGGTTTTCGGTGACGGAATGACGATGCTCAATCGCGAGTCGCTCGCGCTGAGGTAGCTTCCGCCGTTGACGACTTGCTCCACGATCAGTTGATCTCCGACTCGGCAGCGAACAACGGCCCCAACGGCATCGCGGTTCAGAGACTGACCAATCAATTGCAATTGCAGCACTGTGGTGCCAGTAGTTCGCGGACTGTCATTGCGAAGTATTTCAGGAGACAGGTTCTGCTGGCCACAGAGGACATCCCCATCGAGGTCATTGTCAAGATCGGAAATGGCCAAGCCGCGTCCGGGATGACGCTGTTCGAAAAACGGGCTGTTTCGCGGCAGCACGTGGTCAAACTTACCTTGGTCATTTCGCCAGAAGAGTGGGGGCTGGCGGTAGTCACCTTCCCGGCCCATCTCGTGCATATTGCTGTCCGTGTGGCCATTGATGACGAACACATCCGGCCAGCCATCCAGGTCGAAATCGGCCATGACAGTTCCCCAGCCGATCCAAGGAATGCTCGCTGCGGCTAAGCCGCGCAAGTGGCTCACTTCTCCAAAGAAGCCACTGTCTTCCTGTTCATAATAGGCATTGTGTTCCCCCTCAAAATTGGTCACGAATAGATCAAAGAGTCCGTCTCGATTGGCGTCGGCGCAAGCGATTCCCATACCTGCCTGGGCGACCCCATTATAGTCGTAAGCGACTCCCAGCAAGTTGGCCTGATCCTGAAACTGACCGTTGCCCTGATTCACGAATAATGTATTGGGATTCAGATCGTTGGTGATGTACAGATCGATCAGTGCGTCGTTCGTCAGGTCGACCGCCAGTACCCCTTGTGTTCGTCCTGTGACGGAGAGGATCCCCGACGCTTGCGAGACATCGGAGAATGTTCCGTCACCGGAGTTGTGGTACAGCACATTGGACTCGGGTGACACCGATTTCGGACTGCAGTACATCCGAATGTTTCGCTTCTGATCTCCACAGAAAGCATTCTCCTGCGGTGTCCACTGGGCATAGTTCCCCACGTACAGGTCGAGCAGCCCATCATTGTCGAAGTCCAAAAATGCGGCACTCGTGCCCCACCGATTATCATTCGTTCCCGAACTTTGTGACACATTCACAAAGGAACCGTCTCCACAATTTTCGAATAGCTGGTTCTCCCCGTAACAGTTCAAATACACATCGGAGAATCCGTCGCTATTGAAATCGCCGATGGCGACCCCCGCCGAATACCCGGCGAACCCCAGACCACTGGACTGCGACACGTCCGTAAATCGGAATCCTCCGCGATTCCGATAACAGCCGTTCGACTGCATCGCGGCTCCGGCCTCGAAAGGGTTGTTTGTCAGGAACAGCAAGTCGCGAAATCCATCGCGGTCAAAATCGAGAACACCGATCCCACTTCCATTGGCGGCGGGAAATGCCTTCATCGGGCTATCGCCACTTTCGTGTCGAAACCCAATCCCTGTTTCCGCGAGGAGGGAAGTGAACTGGAATTGGTCTCCGCTGGGTACGGGCGCAGCGATCGACGGTGCGAGTTCTGGCAACTCCACGCTGCGTGATGGCGGAGCAGACGGGAGTGGAGATGTCGTGTTCTGCTCACAACCGAACCAGGTGGCGAAACCCAGCACCAAAAGGCAGAATGCCCGTGGGGGCGTCCGCAAGTGTGTGAAGCTCAATGGTTCTGCGGAGGGCAAGATCTCGGCCTCGAAGGTCAGAATGTCAGCGGGGCTGAGACTTCCATTTTTGTTCGATGGCGTTGCTGACATCGGGCCAGATTCCAATTTGATGATCCCGCAGCAGTGGCATGAGCGATTCACTGGCACCTTGGGAAGTCACCATGACATCCCGTCGCGAAGGCATATGGCATTCCACACACCGAGTTTGCAACGTCTCAGCATACTTTCCAGAAAGCCCGCAATCATCCAACTGATGGCAGGTTTGGCAGCGTTTGGAGAATATTTCCGCTTGGCCTCGCTCCTGCTGATGCGGGTTGTGGCAGTCCATGCAGGTCAGTGTTCCACTCTCCTGGTAACAACGACTCCGCATCAGTCTTCCCAGTTGATTGGCGCTGTGAGGGTCATCGTTGCTGGTGTCGCTGGCGTCCAGGTTGATGGAGATCCAATTTTTCAGCGGTTCTCCGGGGCGATAGGTAAAAGCGGGCCGCTTGAGATCCCCTCCGCCCGAATGACATTGCGCACACACTTCGTTGGCCCGCTCGCGCGACAAGCGGCGAGGGTTTACAATCCCTTGAGCCACCGTGTCCGCAGGGAACTGACGATGATACTTGATATGATCGCGTGCAGGTCCGTGGCAACGCACGCACGTGACCCCCAGCATCCATGTCGTCTTGTCGTATCGATTCACCGACCCCGGAGCGTGAGCAAACCACGTGTTGTGACAATCGAGGCAGCGGGGAGTGGCCGGTCGGGAAAAATCGGCTGTCCCATCCACGTAGATGCCTGGTGAGTTGCTCCAGCGATGGGCTTCCGTCATGAAACTGACCGGTGTCTGGCAGAGCATGTCGCCCCACCAAGCCAGGAAGCTCTGTCCGTGGTTTCCACTGCCGACGACGAACGCGACCGGAACCTCCAAAGTTCGCGGGACGCCCTGCACGGGAGAGGAGAGTCGATGGAATACCTCCTGGTCGCGGGCCACCGTTTCAAACGAGAAGTCTTTGACGCGAGTGAAAAATTTGTTCTGCGGAGGCTCCAATGACCCGAGTAGCGTCTGCGGATTGGCCACGCGCATGGTCCGCGCATGGGCGGTGTTTTGAAAACCGTCGACGTGTCCCGCGTGACACTCCGCACACTCCTCCGGTTTTAAAAGCCCGAGCGCGGTGGCATTCAACGAACTTTGGTACTCGCTCTTCCCGCTGGGAGCTGGAAGCGCTACCCAGCCGAGCGACGGCGGTGCCCCCTGCCCGACAAACTCATTCCACTCTTCGGCGGAAACTCGAATGATGGCCGAGTCCGCAGCTTGGGCACTGGTCGTCTGAGGGGCATTTGTGTTCTCCTCGGGAGGAGCAGGACTTTGAGAACATCCCACCCACACCAAAGCGGCTGTGAGGAGTGAACTCCACATTCCGAGTCGACGCGCAGATCGCGGCTGCCGAAGATTGGGAAAGTCCTGATTCATTCCAACTCACCCCAGAAAGTCCTTGGTGGGCACAGGCACAGTTCGCGATGATTAGCGGTCACGAATGGGCAAGTCTTGGAGCGAGGGGAGTGGCCCCCGGATCTTGACGGCGGCACACAAGTCGCGAATGAACGGCTGAGACTGAGACCCACTTCCCAGTGAGTTGAGAATGGTTTCCGCTTCACTCCAATTGCCCACACGGGCAAACTTGTAAGCTCGAATCACCACCGCCCAGTCAGAATCGGGAGTGTCGCGAAGAATCTGATCAGCTGCCGACTTCACATTCTCTTCGAGGCGCAGTTCATCGGCCTTTTCTCGCCACTGCTTGGCAGCGGCGGCATTCCCGAGCCGGAGATACCCCCGCTGCAACAGAAAGGCGATCTCGCTGGTCACCGCGTCTGATCGCTCGATCGGGATCAACAGCTCGACGGCTCTCTCCGCCTGCCCCTCCGCCAAAGCGAGCGTGGCCAACCCCTTTCTGGCTGCGATGGAGTAGGGATCACCAGCCAGAGCGTCCTCAAAGGATTGGCGGGCTTCGACCGCTTTTCCCAGTTGAAACCGGGACTCTCCCAGTGAGACTTGTGCCGCAGGACTCTGCTGGATGTTCAAACTGCGGATGATGAGTTTTTCCGCGAGAGCAGGCTCGCCCATGGCCAGCAACACCCGACCGTATTCCAGAAAGAATTCCGCTGGCGGAATCTGTAAATCCAGAGCGTCGGGAGACAACTTCAAGACGCTATCCCAAGACGATGCTGTCAGACGCAGGTTCCCGCGCTGATGATGGATCGTCCCTTTCAGTAACTCGCCGCGGGCGGTAAATCCCGGTTGCTGGGCAAACTCCTCGGCCGCCTTCAGTGCCTGGTCGAAATTCCCGAGCTTCGCATGGCAAGCGGCCATCTCATGCAGCACGTCGGCGTGATCGATGCCGCTCTTTTCCACATATTCGAGCAACGGGATCACCAGACTCCATTGCTCCAGTTGAAGCAGGGCCTTGGCCCAGGCATGCAGATCCTGGGGCTCGGAAGCGCCGACCCGTTCAAACAAATCAATCGCCTGTTGCGAGCGTCCTTGCTCCACGAAGATTCTGGCCTTGAGAGCCAGTGCCCGTTCGTGGTCGGGGTGGTCCTGCAAGAAGCGTTCCACCTCCCCCAAGGCCCCCTGCAAGTCGCCACCCTGGAGCAGTTCTGCCACGACACGGAGTGGGCGTTCTTGCCACCACACCGTGGCTCCGATCCCCCCGGCCACACACAGCAGCACCGCCGACAACTGGATGGCAATCCGACGAAAACCGCGAGGCGATGAAGAACGCATTGCAGGATTGGGCGGGCCATTTCCCACAGTGGATGTCATGTCGTGTTCCGTTCATCGATTGGATGGCAGCAGGACGAAAACCACCCGGCTCGCCCTGAACTCACTCCCCGAGATCGTACCAAACGACACCGCGAGCGAACAACACTTGCATTGCTTTACAGACGTGTCAATCTCAAGAGCCGTCTGATACATTCTGGCTTCGTCTGTACTCCCCTTCTGCATCGCGTCACGCCTCTCCGGACCCGCACAATGGCGATGGAACCCATCACTCTCTATTCGCGTAATGCAGATCCTGGATTGGCCGCTCGGAAGCTGCGAGAGTTGGCTCCCGGTGTCAAACTCGATGGTAACGATGAACACTGGCGAAACGCTGTCATTACACTCGGGCATGATTCTCGAACGCTGACAATTACACATGATCCTGAGTATTACCAGGGGTCTGATTGGCAACAGCAGATGGCAGGCATGCGGGGATACTTCTCCCGGTATCCAGACTCAGAACGGAAACCCATGCTGTTGATGCTCACTACGAGTTTTCAGTTTGCACTGGGAACTTTGTTTGACCCGGATTGCGAGTCGAATGATGATCCACGGCTGAAGGTATTGTACGACTTGGCAGAGGCATTGGATGGTGTGTTGTTTTCTCCTTCAGCAATGCGGGATGCTCGCGGACGAACCCTTTGCGGAGCCGGAGGAGAAGAATTCGATGATCCTGATGCCGTCTGGCCACGCGTCTTGGCCGCCGTCGACATCTCCGATCCGCTGGGGCAGGAAATACACCACCAGTCGAAGCCGAATCCCGATGTCGATGATGCCACGGAGGCCCCAACTGCTTTACGAGTGGCCAGGCGGGCTCTGGCTCTGTGTGCCGTCACTGCCCGAGCGATTTTGGAGCAGCATCCCTCGAACCTGAACTCGATCAATACTGGACAGCCATTGTGGAGTCGTTGGGCCCGACAGATGATCGGCGGTTACGTGTTCTGGAATCGATCCCCTTCTGAGCTGACGAACTGGGTCAAGAAGATCGGAATCGAAGATGAATTGGAGCCTGATGAATGGGAAGCCCTGCAGCGACCGCTGGGGAAGATGGATGAGCGGATGCAGATTCACGCGACTTGGCGATTAGAGGGGCTAGTGGTCTTGGCCTGGGCATTGGGGCATGCCGCGACTCCTCCTGTCGACGAACTTGTCTCCTTTTACCTCGTGTGGAAGCGATTGGGTCTACTCAATGTGGATGTCGCCCAACGGCTGCTCTCCCAACCAACACTTCGTCCCAGGGAAGAAATTCGCACCAAGCGTGGACAATTCTTTGCAGCGCACTGGCGACTTCGCAACTTTCAGTTAAACCGGGAAGTGTTGAACTTTGCGGAATTCGCAAAGACCTGCTGGTTTGGCCCCCTGGACATCTCGGGCATGTCACTCAATGACGGGGACTTGGAGCTTCAGGGGGCCAGACTTGACCGAAGACCTCGGCACATTGTTGGGACTGCTCTCAGCGCCGCCATGGAACGCCACAAAGCTGCGAACTGGCTGTGGGACGGTCCGGTACGATTTTCTGAGTCGAGTGAAGACACGTAGTGATCTACTTGTAGATCACTACCAAAAACATCAACGCCTCCGACTTGCCCAGATTCGAGATGCGGTGCGAGACATCCGCCGGGTAGCTCGCCGAGTCGCCGCGTGAGAGTTCGACGCGGTCAGCTGCGGAGTCGACGCTGACCTTGCCTTGCTGGATGGTCAGGAACTCGCGCGTGCCCGCGAAGTGGGGAGCGCTCTTCAGCTCGCCGCCGGGCTTGAGGGAGACCTCGTAAAACTCGACATCCTTTTCCAGCTTGAGCGGTGAGAGAGTGCGGATGTTGACGTTCTCGTCCGACCGATAGTGATGAGCCGGGTCGTCATGGCGAATCACATGGATTGCGGAGCTGCGCTGGGTCGCTTCTCCGACCAGTTCGCCGATCGTCAGACCAAATGCTCCAGCGATGCGAATGGCGACTCCGAGCGTCGGGTTCGCTTGGCCGCGTTCGATCTGACTGAGCATCGACCGGCTGACATCGCACTGTTGGGCGAGCTGCTCCAGCGACCAGCCGCGTTCGGTGCGGAGTTGTTTGAGCCGCTCGGGGAGCGTGCTGGGGATTTCATCCGGTTTGTTGGGGGTGCGGGCCATTGTTCGAGATCGTGGACGAGATGTCTTGCATTGTGGAATCGCGAATTCTAGTATACCGGTAATGGCATCCGATAAACAGGATGCGAGTCGTAGGATGGGCACATTTGCCCGTCCGTCAGGAGAATCGAACTCGGACGGGCACATTTGCCCGTCCTACCCCGAAGGAACCCCATGAAAGCCCTCGTCAAGAAGCACTCGCAGGTCGGTCTCTGGCTCGAAGACGTGCCCATGCCCGAGGTCGGACCGACCGATTGTCTGATCAAAGTCGACCGCACCGGCATCTGTGGGACCGATGTGCATATCTACAACTGGGACGCCTGGGCGCA
>JAYTCW010000397.1:0-4738 GCA_043736295.1 Planctomycetota bacterium
CTCTGGCCGTCTTCGCGACCACCGCCTGGCCGCTCAGCCGACTAGGCGGCGAGTTCATCCCGCAGATGGACGAAGGCGACCTCCTATACATGCCGTCCGCGCTGCCTTGGCGGTGGAGATGCCGGGCAGCGCACCCATCCCGAAAAACGCCCCCCTCCTCCTCGCTGCCCCTCCGCGCACCGGGGAAGGGGGAATTCCAACACCCCAGAAACTCCCAGCCCATACTTCAACAGGCCGTGACGTCCCCCGTGCCAAAGCGAAGTTCTCTGCCCCCTCAGCGCCTCCCCACACGGCGGACTCAAGTCCAGCCACTCCCTGTCATGGAGTGCCGCGTGGGTGGCCCGGTTGGCCCAGACGCAGCTTGCCTCGTGACCAAGCCGGAGCTTAATCACGAGAGCCGAAGGCCGGGTCTGCGAATGTGTCCACGCTTCCGCAGGGCCATCCTCCAAGCCTCCAGACCCTGCCACTCGACGTGAGTGTGGCGTTGTTGGGGGCGGGGTGGTGGTCGCAGCTGCCTCAGAGGGTCTCCTCAATTCATACAATTGGCGTAGACGGCACTCAGGCTGCCACGTACAGTATACCAGTACAGGTTAGCCAGGAGGCCGCTCATGACGATTCAAACGACCTACACCGATGCTCGGGCCAACTTGGCCAAGCTGTGCGACCAGGTCACAGCCGATCTGGATGTGGCGATTATCTCGCGGCGCGGGGCTGAGGATGTGGCCTTAATCTCGGCGTCTGAGTTGTCAGGGATTCTCGAAACGGCTCACTTGCTGCGTTCACCCAAGAACGCGGATCGCCTGCTGACCGCTCTCCGGCGCGCTCAGAAGGGAGCTGGCAAGCCACAAAAACCAGCCAGCTTACGCCAAGAGCTGGACGCACATGAGTGATCGCGTTTCGGTGTTCCAATCCGAGTTTCGCGAGGATTTGCGATTCTGGACCGAGACGAATCGCAAAGTCGCGCTCAAGGTCTTCGATCTCATTGATGCGGTCATGCGCGATCCCTTCAAAGGGATCGGCAAGCCCGAGCCGCTGAAATATCTCGGAGCCAACGTCTGGTCCCGGCGGCTCACCCAAGAACACCGGTTGGTCTATCTCGTGAGCAAGGACCGAATCGATTTCTTGCAGGCGAGATATCACTACTGACCACCGCAGTTCGGTGAATATAGTGAACACGATCGGAAGCCCAGCCTCTTCATAGCAGGGATCCCATAGCGAGTGTTTGCTGCGGATACGCCTGTTTTTGTCCCGTCAGGGACACTCGACAATAGCCCACCGCTTCAGCGGTGAGAGAGTGATCCCGACCAGCGGACGAGTCCCGTCAGGGACGACAGACGGTGGCGATCTAAGCCACCATGTGTAACAAGTTTCTTTCGCCCCTGCCGGGGCTGGGGCCGCGAGGGACGCTCGTCCCACCGATAAATCGGTGGGCTATTGTCGGGTGTCCCTGGCGGGACAAAGAATGCGGTGGGCTGGCCATTGGCTCATCGCGTCGGAACCAGGAAATGAACCGCTTGCGGTCGGGTCTCGCTTTGCTCGATCTGCTCAGCCAGCACGCGCAAGGCTAATACCTCAGCCTTAGTCACGGCCTCGTCCGCCGACGTTCCATACGCCAACACGCCGGGCAACTCCGGAACCTCCGCCAGCCACCGCCCGTCAGCCTCGCATTCGCATTCCAACGTCAGTTCCATGATGGCTCCAGAGTCAGGTGTCCACGCTTCAGGCTTCGCAATTGATGAGCCCCTCCATTGAGAGTCGCCAGTGAATCGCGTTGGTCCTGGACCAAGGAATGGAGTGTATCACTGCCAGCGATCTCGCCTCAGATCGATGTCGAAGCTGCCAGCAGTATCATCGGCTCGCCTAGCACGGTCCAGCGTCTCGTCAGATTGTAATGGGCCGCGAAAGCTGTAGCAGCAGATCGCCGTGGGCGCAGCGGCGAAACGGCAGCGAGCGGGCGGATGTCAGTCCCCCGTGCCAGATCGACGTTCTCTGACCCCACAGCGCCTCCCCACACGGCGGACTCACGTCCAGCCGCTCGCTGTCATGGAGTGCCGCATGGGGTGGCCGGTTGGCCCAGACGCTGCTTTGAGCGTCTGGGCTGTGAAACAATAAGAGGCGACAGATGTCTGGGCCACCCCGCGGGAAGTCCTCCGACGCCCTGCAGGGGCATCCACAAACCAGCCCAGGGCAGAGCGAATTGGCGTCAGCCATGCAGCGCCGCCCTGGGTCAATGGGGGGCGCGGTGCTCGAAGCCCTGAAAGGGGCGACACAATCTCACGCGATGCTGTTTCGCCCTTTCAGGGCTGAGATCAACTTCCTCGGACGTGTCCTGGGGCGTCGCTGCGCTGTGCCCCAGGCTGATCTGTGGCTGCCCCTTCGGGGCGAAGAAGAGCTCCACTCGCCAATACAACATGCCACGGGCAGATCGTCTGCCCGTGGCATTAGCGCAAGAACGCTCGTTTGAACGGTAGTTGCTACTGTTTCGTGTATCCTCCCGTCGTCAGCACATGATCCGGAATGATCCAGCCGGGGTCTGAGTTCCGGACGATCTGGAACGCAGCGCGAACCAGTGAGACACAGGTGTAGCTTCCAGAACCGTATTTGCTTGTCAGGCTATACGGGCGACCTACAAGCAACTTGGCAGCGCTCGCCATTCTCGATGCTTCGGTGCTGTTCGACCAACGCAAGACTGCGATGGTCGGATACCGATTGACGAAGGTCGAGTAATCGGTCAGTCGCACATCACCATTCCTGGTGATTGTGGCTGCTTGTCCCTCGATGAAGGAACCACTGCCACTGTAGATGGCAGTGTGATTCCAGTACCCGGGAACGATGTTGTTCACCGAGTTTCGCGTCAGGACAATGTCGCCCGCTTTCAGTGCTGGGAGAGTTGCTGCATTCGCAGTTTCCCCCATCAGATTAGCAATCACAACACTTGTTGCAGTTCCGATCACCATTCGAAGCGCGGTTCGCCGGTCGCATCCTTCCCTGGCGTGGCATTCTGCATCGTGCAGAAGCGGTTCAGATCTCAGAGTCATTGGAAGACCTCCATTAGAAGCGGCTTGGCGAGTCGGGGTCAAAACGGATGGATGTCGCCTCGCCATTCGGCACCCATCGCACAGATCCGTCTCCGAAAGCCACGTGTCCGCCATCTTTGGCATGAGGACTCGCGACTTCCGGGGATGTACTCTCACCTCCTGGGGCCCAGGGGTAGCCACTCAGTGGAGGCGACTCCTGGAAGATAACCATGCAGGAGGAGGTCGTTCCCGCAGTAACACGTCTATTTGCAAGACGACCATTAAAGAGGTACGCCCCCCTGGGGACTCCTGGGACAAAACTCTCATTCGGAGAGATCATCGACGGGCAGGTGAGAATCTCGGGGCGAATTGTGAGCCGTTCGACGTTGGGAGATTCCAGCATGTCAGATCGCTCGAGGTCGAGGTGGAAACGGTTCTCCATGAACGGCAAGAGAGCGACCGTCCACCCCCCAGGCGCTGATGTCCAGGTCACGGGGAACCGCTGATGCACTTCAATGTAGTTGTGGAGCGCAAGCCCCAGCTGCTTGAGATTGTTCTTGCACTGGCACCGGCGAGCGGCCTCTCGAGCTTGCTGTACGGCTGGTAACAGCAATGAAACGAGGACCGCGATCACCGCAATCACCACCATCAATTCAATGAGGGTGAATCCGCGAGAAGACCTCGCACGTGAGTTTTCGGTTTTTGAGTGAGCTTTCATCGCATTCTGCTCCACGAGTTCTCTTGGTTGAGAGGACAGGAATACTGAAGAGACACAAGTCGGCGTACAAAACTTGGAATCCGACTTGTGAGACGTGCCGTCGGAGAACGCTGCACCGAGAACTCACGGTGCAGCGTCTCCGAGCTACGACACGCGACGATCAAAGGCCCCGAGGACCTTCCAGATTCCATGTTCGTGTGGCTGGGTCGATTTTGACCTCAAAGACATAGTTCCACGAATGCAACCGACCGTTCAGAGTTTTCTGACACTTCCCAGAAACGTTGCTCCGGCTCTTGTTCGCGGTCGCCGTGACTGCCGTCATCCGGTACGGCGCGCCCATCAGCCGCGAGCGAGCGGCCTGTTCGAGCGCTGTTGCAGAAGGCGGGCCGCTCGCAGCCTCAGCCACGTTCAGGGCGAAGAAGTCGGACGGCCATCCGCCGCTTCCCGCCACGACCGCGACGAACATCGCCGCGACCATCCACCGAATGTTCACCCAACGATAGATCTCGACTGTCTTGACCATTGCACTGCTCCTGCTGAGGACTGACTTGACGACCGATACATTCGGTCGCACAGCAAGATTTGTATTCGACAGCGTTGTAGAACGACTGTAGGGTCGCTGAATTGTGGCTGAATCCGGAAATTTTCAGCCATAACCGGTGATTCCGAGGACCGACATTCAACTGCCAAGTTGGCTATTCTCGAACAGTGAGCTGGTAGTTGCCCATCTTGTTCGCTTTCGGCAGGACGAATCGGTCAGAATACAGTTCGAGTTTTCTTCTCAGATTGCTGACTTGTTTGTGGAGGGCGGCGGGAGATAACTGCTTGGCCGGATTTCTACTGACTTTTGTGCAGAGTCTGTCCACCGAGATCAACTTGCCTTGCAAAATCCATAACGCATAGAACACTCGCCATTCCGATGCTGTTAGCTCATCTGTCAATGTTTTGAGTGACGGATCACTACAATGAATCACTCCATCGATCATTGTGATTGTTCCGGTTG
>JAYTCW010000398.1:0-14525 GCA_043736295.1 Planctomycetota bacterium
GACGACACACTTTGACGAACCTGGCACTACCCTCGCAGGTCGTCCGCACGGTCCACATCGATCGACAGGTGGTTGTTGTAGAAGTTCAGGGCAATCGCCAGTGCCACGGCGGCTTCGGCAGCTGCCAGGACAATCACAAACATGGAGGAGATCTGACCATCCAGGCCCAAGGGAGTGAATCGCGACAGGGCCACGAAGTTGACGTTGGCTCCGTTGAGGACCAGTTCGACGCCCATCAGCACGCCAATGGCGTTCCGCTTAGTCGCCATGCAGACGACTCCGCACACGAACAGCACCGCTCCGACGAAGAGGTAGGCGTTCAGTCCAACCGGTTCCATGACTCCCCCTTCACACCACAAACTTGAATGATCGAATCAGGCGGATCGCCCGGTTCCTGACAACCCAGTCCCCGGCTCGCTGACCACGGTCCGCCGCTTGGCCCGAGCGAGGTATGACGCCCCCACCAGCACCACCAGCAGATGCACCGACACGATCTCGAATGGCAACAGGTAACCCGGTCGCGTGATGCCCGCTCGGCCATCACGCAGTGATTCCGTCCGCAGACCTGACAAGGCTCCACCAATCCGGCGAACCGTGCTGCCTTCTTCCTGCTGGTTGTAGCCGGGTGTTTGCACCGTGGCGGTCCCGAACTCAGCTGCCAATTTCTTGGAGTTACCCGTCCAGTCGACTCCGGAGAAGGCCGCCAACAGCATCGCGAACACTGCTCCACCCACTGCTAGTGAGAGGACGACCTCGGCTGGATTGGTCTTCAGATTCACATACGGCCCCTGCGCTGTCAGCATCACCCCGAAGATCAGCAGCACCACGGTGCCGCCGACATAGATCAACAGTTGGGTGGCCCCGACGAAGTCGGCGTTGAGCAGAAAAAATAGCCCGGCCACGGAACTCAGCGAGATGATGAGCCAGAAGGCCATGCGCACAACGTTCTGCGAGAGCACCACTGCGAGTGCTCCCCCGCAGGCTGCCAGAGCGAAGATGGCGAAGACGATCTCGTTCATATTAGAGGTCTCCTCGCAAGGTCACTTCGCGAGCGACGGGCTCTTGGCTCGGCACGGGCTCGACCAAAGAATGGTCCGCCGGGCCGTGATTATGTTGACCTGGGCCATGTCCGTGGGAATCTTCGTGTGGGGCCGCCGGAGTCGGGGGTATCGCGACTCGTGGCAGGACAGGCACTCGGTTTCCAATCGAACTGACCGGCCACATCGTCGGACGATCAAAGACCGTCAGCCAAACCAGCGGATACATCACCGAACCAATGAACAAAAAGCAACTGATCGGGACGAGGTACTTCAGGCAGGTCTCCATCACTTGGTCGATACGCAGTCGGGGGAGCGTCCAGCGCACCCAGATCTGCACGACGACGAGCAGGCCCGACTTGGTGAGCAACACCACTAATCCCAGCACGCGACCGGGATAGCCTCCCAGAATCGAACTGAGTGCCGAGTCGATCGGGGCAATCCCGGTCCACCAGCCTCCCAGGAACAGAAGCACTGCCAGCGCACACACGAAGAACATGCTGGCGTATTCGGCGAGGAAGAAGAACGACCACCGCATCCCGCTGTATTCGGTGTGGAACCCGCCAACCAGTTCGCTCTCCGCCTCGGCCAAGTCGAACGGGGCCCGCTTGTTGCTCGCCAGCGTCACCACGAAGAACACAAAGAACGCCGCAAACGTAAACGGGCTGTGGAAGATCAACCAGTTCGTAAACCAGCCGCTCTGCATGTGACCGATCTCATTGAGATTCATCGTGCCGCAAATCAGCACTGGGATCACAGCTGTGATGCCGAGGGGGACTTCGTAGCTGACCATCTGGGCGGTCTCGCGCATGCCGCCGAAGAGCGACCACTTGGAGCCGCTAGAGTACCCGGCGAGGACCACGCCCAGGACTTCCAGCGACAGCACCGCCATCCCGATGAATAGTCCGCAGTCGAGCGCGACCGCCACCAGTCCATCACTGAACGGCAGGAACAGGAACGAGGCAAACGACGCGACCACCACCAGATACGGCGAGAGCCGAAACAGGAACTTGTCCGCTGTGGCTGGTGCCAGGTCTTCTTTTTGAATCAGCTTGATGCCGTCGGCCAGAGATTGCAGCCAGCCAAACCGGCCTCCGCAATGCGTTGGGCCGAGCCGGTCTTGGATGCGTGCGGAAACCTTGCGCTCAGCCCAGATGAAGGCAAACGCGGGCAGGCCAAAGAACAAGGCCAGCATTCCGATATGAATTGCGGCTACCACAAGACGAACAATGTCTTTGGCTTCCGCGATGGTCATACTCGCCACAGCGAATGGAAGCACCAAAAGGATAAATCCCACAACCAACAGACCAACGGGCCAAAACCAACGCGCCCAAAGTCGATTCGGCGAGGCAAAACGCAAGAGCCAGACAAACAATAGCTGCGCCAGCCCCAGCAAGACACCGACTAACAACAAGATCGATCCGGTGAAGGGAACCACCAGCACCTTGCCGAAAATTGGTAAGTCCTTGACCATAAACAGGCAAGCAACAGCGTAGGCCACGAGCCAAGCCGCGATAGATCTGACGATTGATGTGGCAGCCAGCGGCAGCGTCATGCAACGGTTTCCGATGGGTGTGCGGCGCGTCTTCGCACCGCTGCTCCTGATGGAATGGAGAGTTATGACAGAACACCCAGAGGCTTTCAAGCGACCGGTTTTACCTCACGAATCAGTCCCCAGCGCGGCCCAGATTCTCTCAGCGGCTTTCTCGCCACTGAGAATAGAATCAGGCAGCCCCACCCCCCCCAAGGTGTTCCCAGCCAGCGCAATCCAAGGAGTCGGGGACAGCAGCCCAGCGATCCTGGCCACGCGATCCAGATGGCCGACATGATATTGCGGCATCGCCCGTGGATAGCGAGCGACCACGGCAAACTCTGGCTCGGAGCGAACGCCGAAGATCGATCTCAACTCCGACAGAGCTGTCTCGATGAGATGCCCGTCGCTCAACTCCATCATCTCGGGTTGCAGGGCTCCCCCCATGAAGGTCCGCAGGATTACCTTGTCGGGCGGGGCGCGGTCCGGGAACTTGCGGTTCAGGAACGACACCGAGAGGATCTGCCGTTTCTCAATCGCAGGAATGACCAGCCCAAAGGCATTGAGCGGATGATCAATCTGCCGCGTGTCGTGACCAGTGATCACGATCGCGCTGGAGGCATACTCGATCCGAGCCAGCTCCGCCGCAGCTTCCGGGAGAGAAGCCAACAACACCCGGCTCATCTGATGCGCCGGAGTTGCCAGGATCACCGCCGAAAACGAAGTCCGCCGCTCATCCCCACTCGCATCGGTCCAGGCGACCTCGCCACCGGTTTCCCGCGTGGGTGTGTTGAATGGCGGGGTGCCATTGGCGGCCGCTGTGGACCGCCAGTGATTCAGCGTGATCTCGTTCACCCGCGCCCGGCAATGCACGCGCGCCACTGCTCGCACCCGGTCTTCGAGCGAGTCCATCAGCTGAGACATCCCGCGCCGCAATGAGGCAAACAGGCCATACCGCGCCCCGCTGGCCCCCTTCTCCGCTCCGCCGACTAACCCATCGTCCGCGTGCATCGCCTCGAACAGACTCCCATGCTGCCGCTCCATCTCCAGGAAGCGGGGGAGCGTCGCCAGCAGGCTCAGCTTCTCGGGGTCAGCTGTGTAGATCCCCCCGACCATCGGCTGGACGATGCGGTCGAGCATCTCCTGCCCCAGCCGCCGCCGGGTGAACGAGGCGAGGCTCTCGTCCCCTTCCTCAGTCCGACGCGGTACCAACGGCTCCAGCAGGCAGCGCAGCTTCCCCTGCCACGAGAGAATCGGCGTTTTGAGGATCGACCACGCGCTACCGGGGGCGATCAGGTTCAACCCCTCGGGCGTCTCAATCGGCTGGCCGCGAGCGAGGATCAGCGACCGCCGGTTCTTGTCATCCGTCCCGATCAGGTCCGACACCAACCCCAACTTCCGACAGAGTGCCACCCCGCCCGGCTTGTTCGTAATAAAGGAGTCGGCCCCCCGCTCGATCAGGTAATCCCCGATCCGCTCACTCGCCACCAGCCCGCCCAACTGCGGTGCCGACTCGAACACCTCGATCTGGATGTTCTTCTCGCCCGCCGCAAGCTCGCCCAGCCGCATCGCCGCGACCATGCCGCTGATGCCGCCGCCGATAATCGCCACGCGTAGGGGAGGTGCTGTACTCATCCCAGAATTCTGGGGTGATAGTGAATGCCTCACAACCCCATGCGGTGTCAGTCCGAATCGCGGGAAGGCTACACATCACGCGGCCCGAAAGAAGTAGTAGCTGCCCCGCGCCAGAGGGCGGAGTGCGTTCATCGGAAAAGTAGACAGCCGTGAAATCCTGCCCCCTCTCCCCCACAATCGGCACGGCTTTCATTGAGGACTCCACCGTGGGGGAGAGGGCTGGGGTGAGGGGGCCACGCCGCTCGCTCTCAGCCCCTCACGCCGGCCCTCTCCCCACAGCCATGTCCTCTCAGAAAATCGCGTCGCCAGTGGGGAGAAGGAGCAGAAATACGCCACTGCCTACAATTCTGATGCACACACGAGGGCGGGCATGCAGCCAATTCGCCCACGTTCTGGTGAACGTGGCTACGCCGGAATGCCTCACAACTGCCCGCGTGAAGTCTAGGCGAACGGTCAGATTTGTCTGCCCCGTGGGCTAGGCTTCCAGCCTGTCATCTTCCGCCAAAAGACAGGCTGGAAGCCTATCCCACGGCCCTCTTTCTCTGTCCGCTCGCCGGATAATCCAGCGCAGTCTCCGCTCAAGCGAGGGGCACTTGGCGGGGATTCAAGGGGTTGATCGCAGTGGACTCTCGCCCTCGATCAGCGCGACCCGCTGATTGCCAGCAACTTCTTGGAACTGTTCCACCAAGCCCGAGGGCCAATGCACGGTCAGTCGGTCGACTTTGGCCGCTTTGCCTAGGCCGAGATGCAGTCGACGATCAGAGGTCGAGGCGTAGCTGGTGCCTCCCTTTTTGAGTCGGATAAGCTTCTGACCCGTAGATTGGAACTCGACCCAGGCCCCTTCGGCCCAGCGCGGACTCTTGGTCCCGATCAGTTCCACTTCCAACCACTGGCCCCGAGGGACTGCATCGTTCCGCAAGATCGCGGCGGGTTGATTGATGTGCGATACGACCAGATCGAGATCCCCGTCGTGGTCGAGATCGGCCCCTGCCACGCCGCGACTCATATGCGGGCTGGCGGTGTAGTCTCCGGAGTGGGCGGCCACATCGACATACCGCTGGAACTCCTCGTTCAGCAACACCAGTGGAGGTTGTTGCAGGGGCGAGTTCGTCGGATGCCGAATCACATGACCATTGCCGGTGAAGAGATCCTCATCTCCGTCCAGATCGAAATCGGCAAACACTGTGCCCCAGCCGACGCTCATCCCGCCCGCCGCGGCAATCCCGGTACTCCGGCTGACGTGTTGAAAGAACTGGCCGTCAAAGTTGCGATACATCGCAAACGTTTCATTCTCGTAGTTTGTCACCCAGATGTCGGGCAGACCGTCGCCGTTGAAGTCCCCAATATCGACCCCCATGCTCCCGTCCATCTGCCCCGTGTCGCCAAAACCTGTGCCGCTGAGAGATCCCGATTCCACAAACTTGGCGTGCCCGTCATTCACCAGCAAGGAGTTCATGGCGTTGTCATTCGCGACGTACACGTCAATGTCTCCGTCCAAGTCGACATCCGCAGCTGCCACGCCCAGCCCTTTGCCCTGTGAGACATCTCCAAAGGTGTTGCCGGGCGAGAGAAACCCCCCGGCTCCATCACTGAGGTACACGATGTTCGGGAGTCCGGCGAAGTCGCGGGGTGGGCAGACATCGCGTGTCATCTGGTCGCGGAAATAACAGGGAGGGTCGTTCTCCGGCGACCAATTGGCGTAGTGCGCGACGTAGAGATCATTGGCACCATCTCCATTGAAGTCACCCCACGCTGCGCTGCTGCTCCACTGAGTATCGGTCAACCCCGAGGGCTGGCTCACCTCCTCAAACGTTCCGTCTCCCAGATTACGGAACAGCTGGAGTCCGCCGTACCCGGTGACCAGAACATCGTCGAAGCCATCGTTGTCATAATCCGTGATGGCCGCCCCATGGGAGTAGTGCGGGGACAAGACACCGCCGCACTTATCCGACACATCGGCATACATCGGCTGGGGAGTGGTCCGGACCTGTCGCAGCAAGCGCGAGGAGTTCCCGAACGGCTGCTTGGATGGTTCGAATTGACCTCCCTGCGGGAAATACAAATCCGGGGTGCCATCGCGGTCATAGTCCAGGACACCGACACCCCCTCCCAGGGATTCCAGGATCGTGAACAGCCCGCTCTCTGATCCGTCACGATACTCGACACGCACTCCCCACCCGGGAGCACACTCGACGAATCGGAGACGCCCGGAAGTGCTCGCGGGAGCAACAGGTGCCACGCGAACAGAGACCGGTGCGGGGACCGCCTGCGGAGCCGGTGCGGGCTGCTGGTTGCAGCCACTACCGATCACAAGGACAACCAATCCAAGGAACGACCAATAGATGTTCTTCACGGAGGGGTCTTCTCCAGAGGGGCCGCCGGGGGCAGTCGACGCCGACAACTCGCAGCTGCGGTGCGCCAAACCTGGGCCATGGGTTGTAGCCCAAGTTGATCGCAAATGGCCGCCAGCCGATCTCGGATTTCTGCGTTGGACGGTTCTTTCATGGCCTGCTCGCTCAACGCGGTCAATTGAGTTTTAAGTGACTTGATACTCTCTGAGCGAGCGAGATGGGCTTGGTAGGCAGACTCATCTTTCAGCTGTCGAAACACCAGAGCCAGCTGATACTGGGCTTCGTCGTCTCCGGGGTCCGAAACGATGAGCGACTCCAAGAGTTGGCGGGCCGCTGGCAGTTCGTTGTGCTCGATGAGAATACGAGCCTTGAGTCGCCTGCCGGATGCCGGAAGTTTCCCCAGAGATTCCGCCTGAGCCAGCGTCTCGCGGGCAGCGCTGGCCTGTCCCGATTGCCAGAGACAGTCCGCCTTCAGCGACAGCGTGACCGTCGTCTCCGGGCATTCCCGCAAGGTTGCCAAGGCGGCGTCGAACTGTTTGAGCGACATGAGTGAGGAGGCGAGGAGAGGGCGAATCTCGTGGGAGTTTTTGGCCCCCAGTTCCAGCGCTCGCCCCAGCTCGGTGATCGCTTTTTGATGTTCGCCGAAATCCCGGTAAATGGCTCCCTGCATCTGATGCGGTCGATCATCCTGCGGGGCAACACGGCTGACTTCCCGGAGCAGCTGTAACGTTTGGTCGATGTCCCCCAAATCGTAGTTGACCGTGGCGAGCCAGCGCAGTGCGTCCACGTTGTCCGGATTGTCCTGCACAGCCAGCAGCAGGCAGTGCTGGGCCTCATCCAGTTTGCCGATTCGATAGAGCGCCTCGCCCGTGAGCGTCAACAGCGGGTCACGGAGCGGACCTTGAGGGTCGAGCTTAGCAAAATCCTGCAAGGCGAGTTGCGGATTGTCGGACAACAGATTGAGGGCTCCCTGCAAGAGCTGCACCCGGTCTGATTGGTCGGAGTACGTCTCCAAACCGGCCAAAGCTTGACGTACTTCCTCAGCATCCCGAGACTGAATCCCTTGAAGGCTCTGCTGGAGCAGTTGATCGGGCGAGGCCCACCGGGGAGACGTGGGAGTGCGCCATTGCAGCCCCCAGCAGGCACCAAATGCCATCAAGGACAAGGAGAAGATCAACATAAAAGTGATCCGGAGCGACTTCAGGTGATATTCTCCGCTGAATGTTGAGATTTTCACAATTTATCGATTGACGAGGTGCCGATCAACTTATAAAGTCGAATATCAGCATTCGCTGATGTTCCGAATACCGCACCGCTGCGGTTGATCGTCTTGTCGAAGCACGTTTCTCTCTCCCTTCCTACAGAGGTTCGAATCATGAAGATGCCGCGATTGGCTCGTGGGTTTACGCTGATTGAGTTGCTGGTGGTGATCGCCATCATTGCCGTGTTGATTGCTCTTCTTCTGCCTGCTGTGCAGCAGGCTCGTGAGGCCGCCCGCCGGTCCACTTGCAAGAACAACCTGAAGCAGTACGGATTGGCGATTCACAACTACCACGAGACCTATGGAGCGGTCCCGCTCGGAGCGAATTTCAACGGCTCCAATTGGAACAATTCTGTGGTCGGCTGGCAGGTTCGAATCCTGCCTTTCGCTGATCAAGCGCCCCTCTATAATCTGTTGGACTTCTCTTCGGGTGTCGTCTCGGGAACTGCGGGAGTCGACCTGCTTCTGCCAGGTGGGAAGTATCTCCGGCAGATGGAAGTGCCGTATTCCAAGTGTCCCTCCGATGCGTCGCCGAGTCCGGATGGGAACTGGGCTCAAGCCAGTTACGGTGGATCGCTGGGATCCCAGTTAACACCGTCCGCTGATGGGGCTTGTCAGCCATTCACGACGGCCGGAACCCACTATGAGAATCCAGGCGGTGCGGCTGGTCACGGAAACTCAGCAAGTAAGAAAGACATTGCGGGCATGTTCGGTCGAATACTGAACGCTAAAATGACTTTTGCTGACGTGACCGATGGACTGACGAATACTATCTTAGTGGGAGAGATTCTTCCGGCCTGCAACGATCACGGGGGAGGCTGGTGGCACTTCAATGGCATGGCCAATGCGCATGCTTCCACCTCGGTGCCGATCAACACCATGACGACTTGCAATGCCCCGTACAAGCGTCAATCACCGCCATTTCCCGCCTGCACTGCCCAGAACAATTGGAATCTGGGATGGGGATTCCGCTCGTCTCATACGGGGGGGGCTCACTTCTTGCTCGGTGACGGCTCGGTCCGTTTCATCAGCGAGAATCTGGACTATAGAACTTACCAGAAGTTGGGTACTCGAAATGACGGGCTGGTCGTTGGCGAGTTCTAATCGCATATTCTCGCCACTGGAGCTTTGAGTCTGAACCGTGTGACTGGATCAGGATGGTCCAGTCACATTCTTTTTCACCTAGCGTTCTTGAGGGTAACCTGTGATGCGGCTTCAACTGTTGTGTGCTTTTCTGGCTGTCGGAACTCTGCTGTTTGGCTGCGGAGGGGGTGCCAGTGATGCTCCCGAATTAGTGGGGGCCACGGGAACCGTGCTCTATAATGGGAAACCACTTGCGGGTGCGACTGTCACCTTTGTGATTGAAAAGTCCCCACTGGCCACAGGAACCACGGATGCGGAAGGTAAGTTCTCACTCAGTACTGGTGGACGGCCGGGTGTTCCTTCGGGGAGCGCTAAAGTCGGAATTTCCAAGGCTGTAGCTGGCTCTGATAAACTGAAGACAGCGACTCCCGCAGATATGGCAAAAATGGCCCAACAGGGGCAAATGGGGCCATCAAAGCCTGTCAAATCGGAAATTCCCCCGAAGTACGGGAATCCCGAGACGAGTACGTTCGTGGCCACAGTTGGTGCCGATCCGGCCAAGAATGTCTTCGAGTACAAATTGGTGGATTAGTGCCACTCGTTCTGTGACCACCCCATGACTCGTTCTGACTCACTGAAGCAGCCTTCACCTCGAAGGCTGCTCTCTTTTGGTTTCTGGGGTATCGCTGCGCTGGGATTGGCCTATTTCTCCTGGTGTCCCGTGCAGTGCTGGCGAATTCGCCGTCTACTCGCGAGCAGTCAACTCGAGGCCGCGTCGGCCTTGGCCCAGCACGTGGCAATACACCATCGCCGGTGTGCCGAGTGCCAGTACCTCGACGCGAAAGCCGCCCGGCGACTGGGGAATTTTCGGCACGCAACTCAAGCCTTAGAGCGCGCAGCTGGCCTCGATTGGGACGCAGCCGATCTCTCCCGCGAGCGCACTCTCGCCCTGGTGCAGACCGGCAGAACGGCTGAGTTCGAGGGCGAGCTGAAGGCGATTTTCGCCACTGATCTGGACCCCGCTGAGACGGATGAAGTGTACGAAGCGCTGGCTTATGGGCATTTAGCAGCCTTCGACGGTCCCGAGTTCCAGCAGTGTCTTGATTTCTGGCTCCAATGGAATCCCCAAGCTGTCAAACCGCGGCTCATGAGAGCTCAATTCGCTCAACAACTTACCCACAATTTCGAAGCCTCCAAACTCTATGAAGCCATCGTCATAGACCACCCCGATTGTCGCGAGGCTCGGCTCGGCTGGGGAGCGTGTCTGCTACAACTCAATCAGCCAGCCGCCGCTGAGGTCCAACTGCGCATTTGTCTGAACGATCAGCGCGAGCCCAAAGCGGCCGTGATGTTGGCCCAGAGCCTGGTTCAAACCGGTCAGTCCTCCGCTGCGGCCGATCTGCTGAAGGAGTTCAAGGAGACACCGAATTTGGCGGAACGTGCCGAAGTGTTGGAGGAATTGGGCCGGTGGTGCCTCGATCATAATCAGGTCGGCGAAGCCGTGACGTACCTTGAGGAGTCGGTGAAGCTTGCTCCCGAAACAGCGTCAGCCTGGTACTCACTTTCCAGCGCCTATTCTCTTCAGGGCCAGTCGGAGAAGTCCCAGTCGGCCATGGCAGTCAGTCAGGAAACCCGGCAACGATTACAACGATTCGGCGTGATAGTGGCCGAACTCAATACGCATCCGCAACTTCTGAACTTACGGATCGAAGCCGCTCAGATTCTGTTTAAGCAAGACATGGGCCGAGATGCCGTGGCTTGGTTGAACACAGTTTTGAGCCGCGACCCCCAACACCAACAGGCCCACGAACTGCTCGCTGAATACTATGCACAACAGGGCCAACCGGATCTCGCCCACCAGCATTTGCAGCGGGGGGAACTCCCCACCTCAAAGTGACCGTAAGGCCAGTGCAATGAACACGATCCAATGTCGGTGATGTCGCTCCGCGACTCGCATTCCGCTGGCCGAATCGCCCACTCTCGCAGAGCCCGAAAACACGTCCAGCGAGCGAATTCACAGCCTCGGAGCGACATGAGCGACGAGGACAGCGGTAAAACTCTGGCGACTTTTGTGAAGCACGCACCTACACCCCCACGCCATGGCTGCTTCCATTCCTCAGCTTGGGTCTCGGGGTTAAACGGAGTCGAGGTCGGTCAGGCAGTGGTGAGCGATCTGGTATCAACCGACCGACCTGTACTCGCGCACGATCTGGCATGGAAGGAAAGCTTGCAAACATTTAAGCATGGAGAACGGGGCCCCCCGTGGAAGGTGAATGGTTCAAGAACGGCGGGGTGGCCGAGGCCTTGCTGGGGATGTCTGGGGACGCAGGCACAGGGGGGTGGCGAGAGGCGAGCGTGTCCTCTGTCGCTTCTTGTTGCTCTGCTACCCAGACGCTCAGTCATAGTACCGGCGCAGCGGGCGAGACGATGGTCGGATGACCGATGCCCCGGAGCCTGGCGGAACAATTCAGTGGCGAGTGGAACGTTCTGCCCCCAAGAGAATCCCGCGCGAACATGTTGCAATCCCCCACTGACTTGGCATGCCACCTCACAGAATTCCAATAAGGGGAGCGGCCAGTTGAAACCGACCCGTCAGACTTCCGAAGGAGTGTGGTCACCATTCTACGCAGGGTCTCGCCCCTCCACCCGAGGGCTTCCAACGTGTGAAACACAGGGAAATCACACGCCTCTCCAGAACGAGAGGCCACCGCTGGCCACTCTTTGTCCCGCCAGGGACACCCGACAATAGCCCACCGCTGACCGGCCTGTTGAAATAATCACCCGCTTCATTACCTGCACTTTCGGGCAAGTCTTGGGGCGACCGTGGAAAAGTGATCTGGTAATGAACGTGGCTCTTCGGTGAGAGTTCGGGTGAATTGACGAACCGAACGCAACCCACGGAGAGCCATGGATGGCAGTTTACCTGGCGACTGAGGAATGGACAGAGTGGGCCGACTTATTGGCGGCGGTGATCGATGGTCGGTCGCGTTGGCGGTTGCCGCTGGTGATGCTGAGAATGTGATTTGCGAGTGACCGACGAACGGTCACGACGTGATTGCGGGCGGGGGGATTGCAGGACGATTATCGGGGGTATTATAACTTCTTGCAGACGGTCGGGCATGGTTGGTTATCGTTGGGAGACCGTGTGTTCGGGTTGGTATTATCACGGATATTAAAAGACAAGTCGCGTGTGCTGCTCGTCATCGATGACACACCGACGAAGCGCTATGGTCCGCAGGGCGCGGGCGCTGGGATGCATCACGATCCGACGCCGGGTCCGAAGGGAATGAGTTCTGTGACGGTCACGTCTGTGTGACGCTGGCGGTCAGTGTGCGGCATGCGTTGTGTGGGACGATTGGTCTGCCGATCTGATCGTGGTTGTACGTGCGAAAGGTCGATGTCGAGAAGCTGCCGCCCGAGGCCCGATGGACGTTTCAGACCAAACTGGTGCAGGCCGCTGAACTCGTGCTGCGTGCCGCCCGCCGCATCCAGGCTGCGGGAAAGACAGTGTGGGCCGTGGCAGACGGAGCGTATGCCAAGCAGCCCTTCGTGCGTCCGCTAATGGCTCAAGGCATCACCGTCGTCGGTCGCCTGCGCAAAGACGCAGCCTTGTTCGACGTGCCTCCGGTGGTAAAGACACCCGGTCGCGGACGACCTCGCAAGTATGGCGTGAACCGCCTCTCATTGGCGAAGCGAGCTGCTCATCCCCAAGGCTGGACCGAGGTCACTTGTACGGTCTATGGAAAGGAGGTGGTGAAGTCCGTGAAGACATTCCTCGCCACCCACGAAACCTGGTTCAAGGCACTATTTTGAGGTGATTTCGGATTGCCTGACGGCATATGGATTTACGGAGGTATGGTTCCGATGTCCAATCAACGGCGATCGAAGCAGACCCTTGGCCGAGAACCTCAGCCAGGGGCTGACACGCCATTGGCGCATCGGAGACCGGGATATTCCTTGGCACGTTGCTTCCCAGCAGAGCCTGCCTCCGCTTCTCCTGGCAGGGGTATTGCAGCAGATCGCGGTATCTCCATGCAACCATTGGACATCGGAGAGATGCCTTGAAAATCCACACCCGCTACGGGGCATCCCCCAAATAGTGCGATGAACCCGAATTGGCCGTGGTGCTGGAACATGTGCAGAAGACTGCCCTGCACCCGTTCATCTATCCGATGGTGCTGACGACTGGCATTCGGCTCAGATTCCGTGCCATTGCACTGGGGGTCATGCAATGCCGCAGTCGTACATCCCAGCTCATTCATCACCGCGTGTCAGAGACATCACTTCGGCTGTCGTGACATCCGGACGTGCTGCTCCTCGTGCGCGATTGAGCCATGTGTCAACCGGCAATGCAGTCGCCCGACTGGAACGGTGGGCTTCCAGCCACTGCGCCAACTCATCGACTTGCGGAGAGGGCAGCCGCTCAATCGCTTGTTCAATTTCAGTGATGGTACTCATGCACTAACCGTACCATCGGCAATCCACAATGTTCAACCCCAAATGGATGTTAGCAGGCCGGAGGGATGAGGCGGGAGACCGGAGGTTCGATCAACTCCGGCTCTCTGACCTCCGGTCTCCCGCCTCTTACCTCAAGTCTGATCGGTGACCAGCGCGGTCCCCCGTACTCTGTTCTCTCTCAGGAGACGTTGATGACGACTATTGCGGAAGACGTGCGTACGCAGATTGCTTCCCTGTTGGCCAAAGGGGTTCTCGCTCACTGGCAACGGATGAAGCGACCGGAAGTCCCTCCCATCGCGAGGAAGGACGACGCGGTGGTATCGCCCCGACTGTCCCGACGAGGCCGTACACGCCGTGTGATTCGTCGCCCGGTCTCTGAAGTTGGCGTGTGAGCATCAGGATCGTCGGCAGCCGGTGGTCTCTGCCCCCTCTCCCCACTGGCGGCATAGCCTTCGGAGAAGACGCGGCTGTGGGGAGAGGGCCGGGGTGAGGGGCTTGGAGCGAGCGGCGTGGCCCCCTCACCCCAACCCTCTCCCCCGCAACATGCACAGGGTGAAAGCCTCGTCGCTCGCGGGGGAGAGGGGGCAGGCCTTGACCACTGCCGACTGATGGAATGCCCCCACGAATCTGGCCGGAACAGACTTGAGGTCTCGGTCCACAGTCGGCCCACTGTCCACGCGGGTTAACTGATCGAGACCTCGAACCGAAGGACAGACCGTATGCCACTCAACATCGCCAAAGAACTCGCCACGATGCAGAAGCTCACTGTCGGCGATCTCCGGGAACGCTATACCGAACTGTTTCAGGAGACGACGCAGGCTCGCAACCGACCGTGGCTGATCAAGCGAATCATCTGGCGAATGCAGTCGCTGGAGCAGGGCGGCCTGTCGGAGCGAGCCCTGCAACGGGCCAGGGAGCTGGCGGTAACCTCTGACTTGCGGGTGACTGCTCCCACACGGCAGCGCACGACGGATGGCTCAACCACCCGGACCATCGAGTGTTCGGTCGCCCCTTCTCGTGTACCGCTTCCCGGCATGCTGCTCACCCGCCGCTACAAGGGCCAGCTCATCCAGGTCCGCGTCCTGGCCAATGGGTTTGAATATCTCGGCGAGCGATACCGTTCGCTCAGTGCCGTTGCCAAACACGTCACCGGTTCTCATTGCAGCGGG
>JAYTCW010000399.1:0-11937 GCA_043736295.1 Planctomycetota bacterium
GTCTCCGAAATGCGTTTCAACCTCAGCAACACAGGTTCGCAGAAAAGGAAAACGACCGCGATACCAGTTGCGGAACGACTTGTGAAACAGTCATCTAGACACACTCACCAAGGGGTTCTGGCTGGGGCAGACCGAGGTCACGCAGTCGCAGTGGACGGCTGTGATGGGGGCAGCCTCGAAGCCCTGGTCGGGTCTGATTTTTACGCGAGAGGGGCCGAGCTTCCCGGCGTCGTGTATCAGCCACGGGGGGAATGCGGACGGGACGATCGAGGCCGACAGTGCCACCGCCTTCTGCGAGAAGCTGACTGAGATCGAACGGCAGGCCGGACGGTTGCCGACCGGTTGGAAGTATGCGTTGCCGACCGAAGCGCAGTGGGAGTATGCGTGCCGCGCAGGAACACCGACGGCCTACAGCTTCGGCGACGATGAATCGAAATTGAGTGAGTATGCGTGGTGGGGCGGGCTATCCGGTGACGGGAACGCGAAGACGGAGCAGTACGCCCATGCGGTGGGGACGAAGAAAGCGAACCCGTGGGGGCTGTCCGACATGCACGGCAACGTGTATGAGTGGTGCCGGGATGGGTATGCGGACAAGCTGCTCGGGGGGAGTGATCCGTTGAATACCAGTGCAGTAGATTGTCGTGTCCTGCGCGGGGGCTCGTGGAACTACAGCGCCAGGGGCACCCGCTCCGCCTACCGGGACGGGTTCACGCCCGACGACCGGTACTTCAACGCAGGGTTCCGTGTGGTGAGGACTCTGGAGAATGAAAAGGAGGCGGGTCCAGTTACATCACCAATGGGACCGGACTCCGTAGTTCCCCCACAAGCAAAAATGGAAGGACAACCACAGCCATCGCCTTCAACGCCCGCCGTTCCAGACTCTCAGTCGGTGTCCCTCATCGGCACCAAGGCCGGTGACTTGCGGGAGATCACGCTTCTCGGCGACGTGACGCTGAAGCAGGTCTGGTGCCCGCCGGGGATGTTCACAATGGGGAGCTTCGCGAGTGAGGCAGACCGCAGTGGGAACGAGCCAGTTGCAGTGGAGGTCACACTGACGCAGGGGTATTGGCTGGCTGCGACGGAGACGACGCAGGGGCAGTGGACTGCTGTCATGGGGGCCGCCTCGAAGCCGTGGTCGGGCCAGAAGTATTTGAGAGAAGGGCAGAACTTCCCGGCCACGTACATCAGCCACGGTGTGGGGCCGAACGGGAAGAATGAGGCCGACAGCGCCACCGCATTCTGCGAGAAGCTCACCGAGATAGAACGCACAGCCGGGCGGCTTCCGACGGGCTGGAAGTACGAACTGCCGACTGAGGCCCAGTGGGAGTACGCCTGCCGCGCGGGAACAACCACGCAGTACAGTTTCCAGGGGAATGAGTCGCAACTAAGCGATTACGCTTGGTGGGGCGGATTCGTCGGTGACGGTAACGCGAAGAGGGAGCAATATTCGCACACTGTGGGGACGAAGTTGCAGAACCGGTGGGGGCTGTACGACATGCACGGGAACGTATTAGAGTGGTGCCGGGATGGATACGCAGAGAAACTGTCTGGGGGCAGCGACCCATTCAACGCCGGTACAGGTAATTCTCGTGTATTGCGTGGGGGCTCCTGGTACGGCAATGCCAGGCTCACGCGCTCTGCCTATCGCAACAGGTTCGCACCCGACTTCCGGGTCAGCTACTCGGGGTTCCGTGTGTGTCTGAGCGAGAGGACGCCGTAATATCCTGTTCCACTTACCTCTTGACATCGACGGGTGCAGCCCACCGCTCGAATTTGTTTCCCTCGTTCCCAAGCTCCGGCTTGCACGCCACTTCCCGAAGCTCCGCATCAACTCATTACCGCGATCCTACAACGCCGGACGCACGCTCCATGAATTCCCCGTCAGCCCCCATCATCACCGTCTGCCCGGCCTGTCACTACGGTTTCCGTGACCAGGGCGGGCCGGGGCATGAGTTTGTTTGCACTCGCAAGGAGTGTGGGCATCGGTGGGAGGCGATTGGGCAGACGATTCGGGCGGTGCAGGGGACGCAACGGCGACGGGCGGTGTTTGAACTGGCGGTCGTTGCTGGGGGAACGCCACTGCGGGCGACGCTGGCCACTGGTGCGAACTTGGTCGGACGCGACGCGACGTGTCAGGTCGTGCTCGATAACCTGACCGCCTCTCGTCGGCATTCGCGGGTGACTGTGGACACTGAAGGGGCGACGATAGAGGACTTGAACAGCTCTCTCGGCACAGCGGTGAATGGCGAGATGATCTCGGAAACGACGCGTCTCTGGCCGGGCGATCAAATCATTGTGGGTGGGACCACGCTGCGGTACGACGTGCGGTATGAGGCGTTGGTCTCCGCTCCCAAGCCGATCGCGGACCAGTCCCGGTTGATTGAGCGGGGATCGCGGGAACTGATTCTGTTTCAGGGGATGGCCGCCGAGACGATTCCGCTGAGTTCGTTGCCTCTCACATTTGGGCGGGGAGCGGATCGGGATGTGGTAATGTCCGGCCCGCTGATCTGCTCGCGGCATGCGGTGCTGGAACAGACCAGCGACGGGCATTATTTAAGCGACGCTCAGACCTCGACCGGAACGTACGTCAACGGCAAACCGGTAATCCGCAGTAAGCTGATGTCGGGCGACCGCATTCAGATCGGTTCGTTCCTGCTGCGGTATGAAGGGGACCGGCTGGTCCGAACGGAACGCCAGACAGCGATCGCGGTTGAGACTCGTGAACTGACGAAGCAAGTTGGCGGGACCACGCTCCTCGATCAGCTGACGTTTTCGCTGAAGCCGGGAGAGTTCGTCGGGCTGATTGGCCCCAGCGGAGCCGGGAAAACCACGCTGCTGGATGCCCTCAACGGGATGCGTCCAGCGACTTCGGGGGATGTGTACCTCAATGATGATTCGCTGTATGAGGAGTACGCGCGGCTGCGGCATCACATTGGGTATGTCCCGCAATTGGGTATGTCCCGCAAGACGACATCATTCATCGCGAACTGACCGTCGCGCAGGCACTGACCTACGCCGCCCGGTTGAGGCTCCCCGCCGATATGCGTCCAGAAGAACTGGCGCGCGTGGTGGACGAGACGCTGGAGATGCTCGACCTGTTGCACCGCCGCGATGTCCTGATCTCCCACCTAAGCGGAGGCCAACGAAAGCGAGTCAGCGTGGGAGTCGAACTGCTCAGTCGGCCCGGCGTCCTGTTCCTGGATGAGCCTACGTCGGGCCTTGATCCGGGAACTGAGGCAAAGCTGATGAAGCTGTTTCGCCGTCTGGCCGATCAGGGGCGCACGGTGGTCTGTACCACGCACGTGATGGAGAACATCGACCTGTTCCACAAGATCGTGGTCCTCGCACCGGGCGGGAAGCTGGCTTACTTCGGGCCACCGGGACAGGCGAAACAGTTCTTCAAAATCGAGAAGTTCTGCGACCTGTACGATCGCATGGAAGACGAGACGCCCACTCAATGGCAGGCACTCTACCGCAAGTCTTCGCAGTACCGGGAGCTGATCGTACCGGTCATGAAGCAACGGGTCGCCGCCCGCAAGAACCCCACCCGTAGACTGATCTCCTCGCAAGGGGTCTCCTGGTTCAAGCAGTGGAAGACGCTGACGAGCCGGTTCGTCCGGTTGCAATGGGCGGACCGTATGAACTTGGCAGTGATGTTGGCCCAGCCGCTGCTCATCACGGCACTGATCTGCATGGTTTCCCGCGATTTGGCAGTCATCAATTTCCTGCTGGTCATCTCCTCATTATGGTTTGGGTGCAGCGGGGCAGCCCAGCAGATCGTCAAAGAGCGAGCGATTTACCGCCGGGAACGGATGGTCAATCTCCGGCTCGACACTTATATCTTCAGCAAGTTCATTCCTCTGATCGTGTTCACGGCGTTTCAGGCCGCACTGATGCTGGGGGTCACGTGTTTGCTGGAGGAAGTCGAGGGGGCGAAGCTGTGGCTCTATGTATCGTTCCTGCTGGCGTCGTGGAATGGAGTGGGGATCGGGCTGCTGATCTCTGCCAGTGCATCCAATGGGGACAAGGCGATGTCGGTCGTGCCGCTGACTCTCATCCCGCAAATCATCCTTGCGGGGGTGATGGTTCCTCTGCCGGACATGAATCAGCCGACTCAAGTCGCCTCTATGCTCACCGCTGCGAGTTGGGCCAATCAAGCCTGTGAGGCGACCATGTTCGACGGGAGATCAATCGGACCGGAACTGTTCCAGAAAGAGAGTATCCGCCCGCTGTGGAATCTGTACCCGGATGACAAGTTGAATACGCCAGACGGTCAGGCGAAGTTCTTAAGTACACACCAAGGCGAGACAGTCAACCGGAAGGGGTTGATCGGTAAGGCGTTCGCCGTGCTGTCGGCATTTCTCGTGTTTATGGGCGGAGTGACTTGTTGGCTGTTGAAGCGAAGTGATAGCCTCTAAGTGTACCAGTCAGGTGAATCGCGAGTCCCAGCACTCAGTCTACCGTCTTCTGGACCCGCTCAAGAATGGCTGAAGCAACGCGGAGAATCCGTGAACTGACCGCCAAGAGCAGAAGACACACTTCAGGTGAGACCGAATGAAAGTCACATTGGTCGTTGTCCACGGACCTCACGCCGGAAAGAAGTATGAATTCGACCGACACGACACGTTCATCGTCGGGCGATCCCCCAATGCGCAGTTCCGGCTCTCGCAAGATGACGAATTCTTTTCTCGGAATCATTTCCTCATTGAGGTCAACCCACCTCTTTGCAGACTCTTAGACCTGAGCAGTCGGAATGGAACGTTCGTCAACGGCAGTCGCGTGACAAGTGTTGATCTTCAGAATGGTGACAAGATTCGCGGTGGAAAAACAACGATCTCCGTTGAATTTGAACGACCCTTGACTCCACTTCAGGCTGAGGCCAACCCGGGCGCAGGAGTCGCGACAATTGTCCCGCGAGGATACGTCCGTCCAGGCTCCAAATCTCGGCCATTAGATCCACCAATGATTGTGCCCAGTGATGAGGACTGCCTGCCCGGAAATCCCCAACCTGCGGCTCAACCAAAGTATGCCAAGCCAGTTTCCTCCTCCCTCAAGCGACAGGCGTCTACGAGTTCTCTTCCCCAGTTTCCGGGATATCGAACGATCCGCACTCTCGGTCAAGGAGCGATGGGAGTTGTTTACGAAGCTGATTCTTTGGCCGATCGTTCGCGGGTCGCCATTAAAGTGGTTTCTCCCAACATCGCCGCCACGTCCGAGGACTTGAGCCGATTCATTCGCGAGGCGTCGATCCTCAAGGATCTCGTCCATCCTAACATTGTTCGTTATCGCGACCTGAATCAGCGGGACGGCGAACTCTATTTTGTCATGGACTACATCAATGGCGTGACCGCGGAAGCCCTTATCGCAGAGTCAGCCGAGCCGATGTCAGTCCCGAGAGCTGTCAGGCTGACACAGCAACTGCTTGACGCCTTGGCCTATGCTCACCAACGCGGTTACATTCATCGAGATGTGAAGCCCGCCAATCTGATGATCGCGATGGTTGATGGAGTCGAGCGTCTCTCACTGGCTGACTTTGGTTTGGCCAAAACGTATCAAACATCGAAGCTCAGCGGGCTGACGATGACCGGAGAAATCGGCGGCACAGCGCCCTTCATGCCCCCGGAGCAGATCACGAATTACCGTAAAGTCGAACCCGCAGCAGATCAATACTCCGCAGCGGCAACGCTGTACTACATGCTGACGAAAAAACACGTCTACGATTTCCCTCGTGACATGGCGCAACAACTGTTGATGGTTCTGCAAGACCCCCCGATTCTGATCGACAAACGACGCCAAGGACTACCGAAGAAGTTGGTCGAAATCGTACATAAAGCATTGTCACGGGATACCACGAAACGGTTTTCCGATGTCGTCGAGTTTCAAAAAGCACTTCGAACGGTGGGTTCATGACATTCTTGGCCATGAGCAGTCATGGGACACCGTCTCTCACAGCTCGCACCGCCACAAGTACACTTTTTTCCGTCGTCCAACTGTTGACGGTAGCAAAAAGAAGAATCGCTCGGGAATGCAGACCAGTAACTCTCCGACAGCTTAGTCCCAAACTCGGGGCACGTTTAACGATACGCAGCTCCATCATCGTATTCCACCAAGACCGGCGATCATTTCACGTTTGCGAATCGCTGCCGTGTCTCAATAGCCGTCGAATCGCCTCAGCTTTGTCAGCATCCGACAGCGGCAAACCCGCAATGAACACCAGGGCAGACGCAAAGCCATAGACTTCTTTCGTTTGATTCGTTTCTTTCGTTTTATCGCATTGGCTTTGATATGGAGGATGTCAGCTGTACAGCATGAGCAAGCAAAGCCTTTCGTGCGTCGTCAGCGATCATCGGCCAGAGTTCAATCAATCCGGTGAGAACATCATCTCTCGCAACAAGTGCGCCGCTTTGTGCGCCGCTTCGCCGAAAAACCTCGTTTTTACCAGCGAATTCGCGGGGATGCTGGTCTCTCATCGCCCACTCTTCGGCTAGGTAAAACACTGTGTTCCAGTGATTTTCCTAGTGCCTTGAATCGACTCGCGACTCCTTGCGAGGTCGTGCGGACGGTTGCTGCGTCAGATTTTCGATACCCGACGCACGCTCAAAGTCCTCTTCCGTTGTTTGCAGGTAATGTCGCTGAGCCACGGTGATCGAATTGCCGATCCAGTCGCAGACCGCCTTAATGGGATGAATCTTCGCCAAATCGGTTTCACAGCTGGCCCGGAGATTATGGAATAGCTTCGGCCACGGCTTGACGCTCGCTCGCTTGATGATCTTTTCCAGCTGCGTCCGTAGGTTGGTGTTTGGCTCCCGGTATCGATGATGACAAACTTTGTGCTGGACCGGGTGGCACCTCCTTGCGGGCCGTTGTGTCACTCGACCTTCGGAACCACCGTCGCGGGCGAATTCATCTGGTCCAGATACTCCTGAGCATCCAGTCCCGCCTCCGTCGTCGGGTACTCCTTCGCCAAAGCTTGCAGTTGCTTGATCGCCGCTTTGAGGTTGTTGGGGGACTTGGCGGCGGACTGCTGAGCGCGGACGAGCAGCTTCTGGGCGGTCTGTTCTTTCTTGACATCGTCGTTCTTGCTCAGTTCCGTGACGCGCGTGGCGACATCTTCGGGGATGGTGAAGCCTTTGAAGCGGACTGGGATCGCAGAGAACCCCTTGAAGGCTTCCCATGAGTTGCCGTCGTCGAGTTGCTTCTGAGCTGCGGCAACGCGGGCGGTGAGGTCATCCATGACGACCGTGTTTAGCTTCTGGGCGACTTCGAGTTGCGGGCCTTTGCCCGCCAGCCCGCGCGTGATGGCCTTGGCCGCATCGGGGTAGCTGCCGAACTCGATAGCCAGCCACGCGGGTCGCAGGACGGCTGGCATGTCTTGCGGGTCGACCTTCCATTTGGCGGAGGTGGATGCCTGGCTGGCCGACGCCCCGATGTCGGCGTAGTTCCCGCCCTGAAAGCTGCCATCGGGCATCAGCATCTGGACCTGGCCGATGTTTTGCAGCGAGATCTCAAACCCGAACTCCTTCTCAAACGTCCGGTCCCAGTCATTGATCGCGGCCCAGCTGATCTTGTTGGTGCGCATGTACGACTCGATCTCGGGACGAGAAGTCCCCGAGTTGACCATCACGAACATGACCGGCTGCCCTTCGAACTTCGTCGCGGCTTCGAGGATTCCTGGCCACCTTTTGGCACAGTTCGGACAGGTCTCTTCGACGAAGTAGAAGACCGCTGCCTTCCCCGCCAACATCTCCTTGGTCATCGGCGGGGAGTTCATCCAGCGAGCCGGATCGGCAGGCAACTCTTGGGCTGAGGCCGTGACAGCTGTGAACAGAAGTGCGATTAAGGGCAATGAGAAATATCGGATGCGACGGAGCATGAGCGGGCTCAAGGTGAAATCGTTCGGGGAATGGTGGGAGAGGTCGTGGGCAATCGAGATGAGCGTACTCTTGAACAGAGGCCATGAACAGTCGAGAGTGTTCTCGGAGAGCCACACGTGCGTGCCTCAAAAAGTCAGCAGCCGAGAGACTCTGCCCCCTCTCCCCCACAATCGTCTCAGCTTTCTGAAAAGACTCCACGGTGGGGGAGAGGGTTGGGGTGAGGGGGCACATCGCTCGTTCTCAGCCCCTCTCCCCACAGCCATGTCCTTTCAGAAAATCACGCTGCCAGTGGGGAGAGGGGGTAGAATTCGCCACAGCCGACAATTCGGAGGCAGACACGAGCCACGAACCTCCGCCCACCGCGCGATGCTCACTCCCCGCCAGCGTCCCGATCCAAGCGGTTTAATCGATTCCCTCGACTCGGGAAGTGAGACCATTCGGAGTCGATCTGGCCTAACTCCGCGTCACTTGCAAGCTATTCTTGAGACGGAGGAAACCGATGAGACTGATCGATAAAGTGGTCGGAGTGGCGCTGCTGATCGGCTTCGCGATCTTCATGCAGGCTTCCGTGCAACCGCCCGACGACTTCTGATTCCAGAACGTCGTCTGCGAAGAGTCCCGCCCCGTCCTCGTGAAATTCGGAGCCGAGTGGTGCGGGCCGTGCCAGCACATGGAAGCGGTTCTCGACCGGGTGGCTGCCGATGTCTCGGGCGCGGTCAAGATCGTCCGGATCGACATCGACGAGAAACCCGAACTGGCATCACACCACGGGGTCAGCTCGATCCCCAGAATCTTCTTATTCAAGAACGGTCGCGTGGTCGCCAGCCACGGGGGCTTCCCCGACGCCAAGAGCGTCCAAGAGTGGCTGGACCGCAAGATCTAGAGCAGTTTCACAATCTCTCTTTAGTGAACTCACGAGCGGTCAGCCGTCAGCTTTCAGCAGTCAGCCAGATGGTTTTGCTTCGGCTGATGGCTGATGGCTGATGGCTTAGACTGAAGACCAATTCTGAACATGCTCTAGTGATGCTGCCACGGAATTAAGTCTCTCCCCAAGCGATCGTCGCCCAGCTTCCCTCATCCGCCCCGCAGTGGCGGACGAGTGGCGTCAGGGAGTCACCTGCACGGATGTTCTGGCAACTTGCTCTGCGTGCGCGGCCTCCGCCTGGAGTTGCCAGAGCAGCACTCCGATCTCGTTCTTGATGGAATCATCCGACGAGATTGTCCGCACGCGGGCCAGGGCCGGTTCGGCAAAGCGACCGAGCTGGACGAAGACCGACGGGACGGGTGGCAAGGGATGATCGACCTTTCCCTCGTCAGAGAGTTCCGAGTGCTGGACCTGCCACTCTGCTCGGGCCTTCGCGGAGAGGGCAACCGCCTGCAACAGTTCCGTCTCCTGCGACTTCGCCATGATCTCCACCCGACCGACCATGACTCGCAGTTGCTCATCGGGCTTTGGAGAGATCGTCAGTGGCAGGATCTCGTCGGTTACTTTCTGGGGGACCAAATAGAACAGCCGCAGCCCCTCCTCGGTGAACCACGAGGATGACCAGGTATCGACCATCGCCTGGGCCTCCTTCTGATAGAGGCCCGTCTGCACCAGTTCAGCCACGACGAGTTCCCGCAGTGGATCCCAATCGACATTCTGGTCGGGGGCGGGCAGGTCGACTGACTGGCCAGCGGCCAGTGCGGGGACGAAGGCATAGCTGCGCTGATCGCCGGTGACGCGGAGGACGATCATCCGTGGTAGCGGCTCAGTTCCGGTATTCATCACCGAGAACTTGTCGGGAGTGGAGTTGGAGACACTGACCGGAACATCGAACTTGCCGACGCCGCGGTAGAAGAGGAACTTCTCGATGAAATCGCCGGACGGGCGGAGAACCAGCGGTGATTCCTTCACCGTCTCGTCTTTCTCCAGACGGACATGAACGAGAGCGGAGTCGGTATTGCGGGCGGCGGCGTAGTGATTGCCCTGCGCATCGGGCAGGATCGACCGGGCGAGATGTTGGGCCATCCACTCGGCGGTCTTCTGATCTTTGACGTGGGTTCGCAGGCTGGAGACCGGGTACAGATCGATCTCGCCCCAGTCGAGCATCCCTTGACCGATCGGTTCGCCATCGCCTTGCAGACCCAGCTTCTCGTCGAAGACCGGAGCCATCGACGCCACAGGCGGGTAGAACTCGGTGAGGAGTCCTTTCGGAAACTCGACCTTGGCTCGGACCGTTCGCTCGCGGTCGGTATAGAAGTACGTGACCGGTGTCTCCATCCGCACCCGAGTCCGCAATCGCCCCTTGCTGAACCAGTTCACTTGTCCCGACTGACTGGCGCGATCGAACACGAAACCCGGCAGTTCATTGTCGAGCAGCGGGCGGAAGTCGAGATGCACTCCGTTCGACCCCGAGAAGGTCGTGAAGGTGCCCCACTCGTGAACGATGAACTTGTCTGCGGTCGTACTCGCTGCGACCGCTGCGACAGCCGTGGCAGTCGGTTCCTCCGCTGCGTTCGACCGTTCCAAAACCCCGAGAATGGCCGCTCCCATCAGAGTCAGGGGCACAGCTGCGATGAGAGTCAGTTTCGTTGAGCGTAACATGGCTTGTCTCCTGTAAGAGGGGGAGTGGTGTGTGGAAGTCTATGGCCCAATCGGTAGTCATTTCCCAGCCGACTGCATCCGGGTGAGTACCTTCTGCTGTATCTCAATGGTCTGTTGGAGGATGGTGATCGCGGTCTCGCCGCTCTCATTTTTCATGTGAAGATTGGCACCGGCTTGAAGCAGCATCTCCATGATCTCGACTGAGCCATGCTCCGCTGCGATGATGAGTGCGGAATTCCCGTCCGGATCCAATCCGTTCAATTGGATGCCAGGTTGCGACAGAAGACGCTGGACGAACGCATGATCGCGCTTGGCAATCGCCAACTGGATCGCGGGACAATCGTTGAATCGAGCGTTCGGGTCGGCACCAGACTTGAATAACACTTCGGCCATTTCGAGAGCGATCCCTCCGTTTCCGCGGAGGGCTGCTTCTGCGATCTCACTCCCATGCAGCTTCGCTCCGTGAGCCAGCAGTAACTTGACCATATCCATCCGCGATCGTTGCAAGGCCACATCGAGTGGCCATGTGGTGCCCACGAGATCTGCCGGATTCTCTCCCTCCCTGAGCATTCGATTGAAGCCGATGGGGGCATTGACATCGGCTCCATGTTCGATGAGATCCCGGAGCTGTTCCAATGACGAGTCACCGCCGAGGTCATACATCACCGCCTGCATTTTCTGCATGGGGGGCAATGGCTTGTCCGCAGGGGCGATGGCCGCGAACATCAGGAGAACCATGATCGACAAGAGCATCGTTTTCATGAGAGCTTTCTCTTCGCGTAACATGGAGAGTCTCCTGCAAAGGGGGGCGAGGTGTGTGGAAGTCCATTCGCTCGTCAGAGGCTAATTAACGGCCACGACCCCGGCAGGGGTCACGGAAATTAGCCGGTGGTCGAGCGCAGCGACACCACCGGACAACGGTTCCCGTGAGATCCCCATCCCGGAGGGATGGCAGAGGGGCTGCTGGCATCTCCTCTGGGACAGAACTGACAAGGTGTGAAGCCCTGAGACAATCCTGAGAACGGTGCCTCTTCAGGCCCGAAGGGTTGGTCGTTCTTCTAGCCAGGGCTGAAGGCCCTGGTCCCCGGCCCCGACGCGGTGAAAGGCCCAACGGGCTGACCATTCGCTCGCGATCCAAGCGGCACCACGCTCCCGAATGGCCGGGCTTTCAGCCCTCCAACCACTGCTGCTGCCGACTTCCAGGGCCTGCAGCCCTGGCTGGGAGAACGGATGGCCTTTCAGGCCGGAAGAGCAGAAATTCCCGGGTGTCGCACCTTGGAAGTCCTGTCCCTCCGGGATACAGTCGATCTCGGGCCCGTCCCAGACTGGCGGAATCGGGACGAATCTTCCCGGAATTCTGAATCTCGGAGTTTCCGCCTTAGCATCGTTCGAGAAACAAGAGTCGTCTTTCGCTCCGCGAAAGACCGGCCTTTCGCGGAGCGAAAGGCGACAATCAGACAGTTATTCCTCGAACGA
>JAYTCW010000400.1:0-5475 GCA_043736295.1 Planctomycetota bacterium
CTCTCCCACTGGTCTGTCGTGCCACTAAACACAACCCCAGTGATGACCAGCATGTCCGCGTTTGACAAGCCATCCCCCCAAATAGTCGGATGAACCTGATTTCCTCGATGGCGAGCGGAAACCCGTGGTGTTCGATCGAACACCACGTCCGCCCGATCCAGTTTGTGCGGTAGCGGCTTTCCATGATCAAACAACGCTGGCCGCGAAGGACTTCCTCCACTCCCGTAGAAGAGACAAAGTAAGTCACTTTCTCCGCGAGAAACTCGGGGCTGTGGTAATGGTCCAGAACGGAATCATAGATCCGAAAACAGATATTGAGCATCGATTCGGGGATCGGCACCTGGCTCGGAGCACGCGTCCCTCGCCGCATTATTAGTTCTTTCATCCCGAGTCCCGCATAGGTTTCGCCGTCAAAGCACTGGATGCTGACCAACTCTCCGTCCTTATATTCCTCCACGCGGTACATCGAATTCGAGTAAGCCATCCGATATTTGCGAGGACCACTGTCCGACATCTCGTACCGACAGCTCGACAGTCCGGAGTAGGCCAGCCGATTGGACAGATACAATTCAGTCCCGTTGATGGGGAGAGGCGAGCGATCTTGCGCTGGCAAGGACGCAGCACCGAGCAGAATCAGAATGAGCCAAGACACCTGTGGAGCAGCCATCATCGAATACCTTGGGGCGAGCGGTGGGAAATTAGTACCCCGTCAGTGGGCTATACAGTCGTGCAGCGTCTCCATCACGAATCCGGGTGGTGTCGAACCGCCGGTACGCGATCTCCCGATGGCACTGACGTGAGAGCGGTGATCTTTGCTCGTCGCCTTTTTCTCCGAAAAAGGACGTCCTTTTTCGGAGAAAAAGGCGACAAAACCAGTGCCCCTGGCCGCTCGCCGTCCGCGAACGACCCGCACCGAACGATGTTCAGTCATCCGCAGGGGGATTGCAAGGATTCGTCGCCGTGTCGAGAATCTTGCTGCCTCCACACGCGTTGTCCACCTTCGTGCCTGAGACAAGATGAAACTGGCCATTCACTTTTTCAATGTCCCACTGATCTCCGCATTCGGCGCTCGTCGAGACAAACAGGGTGTTGGCATCTTGTGGGCTTTCCGGGACGTATCCTCTCAAGCGATTGGTCTCATTGCTTTCATAACATGCCTGCCCATGGTTATCCGCTTCATTCCAAGAGAGCTGCGTGAGGACACAACCACTCCACTTGGCGTCACACGTGGGCGTCGCGTGGGAACTCTGCGTCAAGACCAACGCGATCGACAGAACCATCCAGCACAAACGACAGTGACTCATTTTCTACTCCTGATTAAAGACTTGCCGCAATTCCGATTCGGTCGAACAACCAACTTCGGAGGGCAATGCTCAGTTTATGTTATCCGCGCCCGCCAGACTGTCAATTCCAATTCTTCCAAAGTGGTGTCACCGCGTGCGAGACATACGTGTGCGGTCTCTCGTCATCCAACTCGCCCGCGATGGCCGAACGCTGGCGGGGCAGTTGCGAAATCGCCTTCGAATCCAAAGAAAAACCGAGGCATCCTCTTCGGGGAGTTGAACTCTCCGAGAGCATCAAGAGACGTACGCCCTCGCTGACGCATCGGGTTGCTGGCTTTGTGGCTAGACTTGAGCGCCAGCGAGGGCAGCTGTCCAGCACTTTCCCGGCCAACAGCCCATGGGCAATGCACCAGTCGCCGGTAGTTGATTTCTACCCGCTTGCGTTACACCCGGCCGAGCACCAGGCAGGCATTATGCCCGCCGAAGCCGAAGCTGTTTTTCAGGATGCGGTCGATTTTCATCGGGCGGGCCTGATTCGGAATATAGTCCAGATCGCAGTCTGGATCGGGATTTTCGAGGTTGATCGTGGGCGGGGCGACCTGATGCTGCAGAGCCTGCACACAGAGGGCAATTTCGACGCCGCCCGAGGCCCCCAGCAGGTGGCCCAGTTGACTCTTCGTGCTGGAGACGGCCATCGCTTTGGCCTTCTCGCCGAAGACCATTTTGAGGGCCAAGGTTTCGGCCTTATCACCGAGCGGGGTGCTAGTACCGTGGGCGTTGACGTAATCGATCTGGGAAGCGTTGAGCTTGGCGTCCCGCATGGCTTGCTGCATCGCGTAGCGGGCTCCGCTGCCATCGGGGCAGGGGGCGGTCATATGCGTGCCGTCAGCGGACATGCCGTAGCCGAGGATCTCGGCCAGGATGTTCGCGCCGCGGGCTTTGGCGTGTTCGTACTCTTCCAAGACGATGATGCCCGCGCCTTCCGACATTACGAATCCATCGCGGTCGCGGTCGAAAGGACGGCTGGCGGTTTGCGGGCTGTCGGAGCGGGTCGAGAGCGCGTGCATCCGGCTGAATCCGGACAAGCCCATCGGCGTGACAGCGGCCTCGCTACCGCCGGTGACCATGATATCGGCCATGTCATTTTGGATCAGCTTATACGCATCACCGATGGCGTTCGTGGCCGAGGCACAGGCGGTGCAGACCGCACTGTTCGGGCCACGCAGACCCCACAGCACCGAAACGTTCCCGCTGCCAGCATTCACCAACAGTTTGGGAATCATGAACGGTGAGACACGCGCCGGACCCTTTTCATACAGGGCCTGGTGCTGGACCTCGATCTCATTCAGTCCGCCAATCCCGCTGCCGACGAGAACGCCGTGGCGGTACGGGTCTTCTGTGTTGAAATCGAACCCGCACTGCCGGATCGCTTTGTCAGCTGCCACGACGGCGAACTGCACAAAGCGGTCCATCCGCTTGAGTTCCTTCTCCAACTTGGGCAGGTGGTCAACGGGATTGAAGTACGTGACCTCGCCGCCGAAGTTCACCTTCCAATGGGCGCAATCGAACCGGCGAACCGGTCCGATCCCGCTCTTGCCAGCGCAGACGTTATCCCAAAACTCGGGGATCTCAGATCCCAGAGCCGTGACGACGCCCAAACCAGTGACGACGACGCGACGAGCCATCCGTTACTTCCGTTCCTCGATGTAGTCGACGGCGTTCTTCACCGTGCGCAGCTTCTCGTAGTCTTCGTCCGGAATACTGACTCCGAACTTGTCTTCGAACGCCATGCCGAGTTCGACAATGTCGAGTGAATCGGCCTTCAGGTCGTCGATGAAGTTGCTGTCAATCTTCACTTCATCGATCGCCACACTCAGCTTCTCGCTGACAATCTTCTTGACGTCATCTTCCAGCGACACGCCCTGCTCCTTCCGGACTGATCCGGGTCATTCTCTGATCTTCCACGGGTTCTCGATGCTCAGCCCATGAGGGCTTTGCTGGACGGGAACCCGTTTTGTCCTCCCCGTGAAGAATCGACACAATCGCCAATTCCGGGAGGACCGGAAAGATAGAGGGTGAGGGAGAACGTGTAAACGGCAAGAGTCGAAGGATTTCTGTTCATTTGCGACTCTGTGATCAGAACGGCAAAACTCGCCGATGAATTGGCATGTGCCAAAACCGAAACATCTGTTGCGTTTCCCCCACGTCTGTACGTGGCATCTCGCCATAACTTCATTGCTTAATGGGAAATAGAATCACTCTGACGGAGGCATCCCGTTTGCATCACACTGCACTGCCGGACGACGACCTCGACCGAAAGCCGCCCCCGAGAGATGCCGACACCTCCCGATTCCCAGAACCCGCCACAATCCGCAGCAGAACTGTTGGTGGGATTGCTGCGTTCACAGCTATTTGCGGAATCGCTGTTTGGGCAGGTGTTTGAGCAATCTCGGCCGTATCTTGATCGACCGGCGGGTGAGTATGCCGCTGCACTGGTCGAGAAGAGGGTGCTGACCCAGTGGCAGGCCGCAGAACTCCTGGCGGGGCGTGTCGGCCTATATGCGGGCACGTTTCGACTGCTGGAGCGGCTCGGCCGAACTGCTGATACTCAGCTGTTTGTGGCGGAGCAGGCTGGTCGACAGCGGTTGGTGCTGTTACAGATTTCTCGCTTTGGGCTTATCGGAGATGCCATTTCAACGCATGGTTCTGTGGAGTCCAGCCTCCCGCATACCGTCTCCCAACATCCAAATATCGCCTACTGCGTCGCGGTCCAGCAGACTCCCCCGTTGCGACTGGTGGCCTACGAATTCATCGAGGCGAAACCGCTTTCGGAACTCCTGGCCTCGCATTCAATCGAGCGACCACACGCCGCACATCTGGTGCAGCAGTTCGCGGCGGCTTTGGGCGTTCTCCACGAGGAGGCCATTGAGGCGATCGGCCTCCCATCCCTGTGGATCGACTCGCGGGGCCAGTTGAAGCTACTGGTGGGGCCAAAACCAATGGCCTGCGATCCGGCACAGAGTCTACGGTCGCCGCAGCGCGAGGCCCTCCAATTCGCGGCAGTCAATCGATTCGCGACAGCGCTCGGGGGTCTGCCCGAGTTGGATCGTTGCCGGTCTTTGAAGGAGGTCGTTCATCGTCTCACCGAGCTGGCGGAACCGTGGGCCACTCCATTTGCAATTGCGTTTCTGCGCTGCCCTCGCGTGCGGATGAACCGCCACTTACGCCGAGGCCCAGCTCTGCGGCTAATCGAATCGTTCGGGGAGGATTTGCAATTCGTCTTGGACGGGATTGGTGATGACGTATTGAGAACTGCGAGTTCAGATGCGGGCGTGGTTCCGACTGAGGATGATGCGGAAAGTCCTCCGAAACTTCCGCCTCAGCGAGGTCGCTCCAGGCGTCGAGCGTGGGCGGTCTCGGCCGTTTTGTTACTCATCGTCGCTGTCACCATCGCCACACAGTGGATGCAACGAGTGGGAGTACGGGCCGCAGAAGCGACGACGGAGGAGGAGGTCGAGAACTCCCCCTCCACTGGTCATTAAAAACCCCTCCACACGAAATTTTGGGGTTGCCTCCACGAGGAGAGGGAGGCGAGTGCTTTGAACATGTTTGCGGGGCCATCGGTCGTCGTGGGGCACGTTTTACGCGCCTGTCCCCAGCGTCTCGCCTGCGAAGGACAGCCCGGCGTCGATGTTGTTGACACTTACCAGGCGGCGTTTTTGCAGAGTGGTGGCCGCATGAAACTCAAGAAACGCAAAACGGAAGAGTCTCCTCTTTTGCGTTTCTTGAGTTTCTTGCGGCCATCCCTCCTGCAGATTTCCGATGCCGTTGAAGAGTCTCGTTCGCACATGGCACTGGTCTCGGGCAAGTAGCAAACGTGCCCCACAGGGAGCGAATCGACCTTGATCGTGTTCACAGCTCTGGGGCGACGCGGTCGCGGCTCGGCAGGAGCCTCACACTCCCGGACGGACCTGGCTCTACCCCATGTTTAGACGACCAGCCAGACTTCGCGTCCCGTCAGACTTCCGAAGTCTTCGGAGACTTCGGAAGTCTGACGGGACGGTTTCCACGGGCCGCTCACCTGATGTGTTGACTAGCTGGACAGCGCCAGGTTCACTGTCGAATATGATCGCGACATGAATGAGAGACGGCGTTTCTGTCGTTCCAGTGGATTTCGCAAGTGACAGGGACA
>JAYTCW010000401.1:0-8562 GCA_043736295.1 Planctomycetota bacterium
AAAGAGTTCATCGTCATTCACTGAAGGAAGTTGTCAGTCGTCAGTTTTCAGTGGTCAGCCAGAGAGAACAGGCTGACGTGAAAGCGGGCGACTGAAGACTGATAACTGACCACTGAAAACTTCTCCCCCAAGGACTTCTCTCATGGCATTCCACATTCAATGTGACGGTTTCGGTCGACGTGACTTCCTCAAGGCCGGAGCGCTGACCCTCGGTGGCCTCTCCATGGGCCAATTCCTGCGGATGAGTGACGCCGGAGAAACCAACCCGGCAGCCAAGGCCAAGTCGGCGATCTTCATCAACCTCGCCGGTGGCCCCAGCCACATGGACACGTTCGACCTCAAGCCCAGCGCCCCCGACACCCATCGCGGCGAGTTCAAGCCGATCCAGACCTGCGTCCCCGGCATCGAGATCAGCGAACACCTGCCGCACCTCGCAGCTGCCATGGACAAGTTCGTGATCCTGCGCGGGGTCAGCCACTCGATCGCCGCTCACGGACTCGGCTCCGAGTACGTCAATTGCGGCAACCGCCCGCTGCCGTCCCTCGAATTCCCCGGCTACTCGGCTGTAGTGTCCAAGGAACTCGGCGGGCCGGTCGACTTGCCTCCATCGGTCTCCATCCCGAACGCCAACAACCAGCGCGGTGGCTACCTCGGCGTGAAGTACGCCCCGCTCGCCACCGGCAAGGCTCCGGTCGCTGGCCAGCCGTTCAGCGTGCGCGGTGTGTCGCTCGGCAATGGTCTGACGATCGCCGATGTCGAGAAGCGGCAGGGGCTGCTCAACAGCCTCGACACCGCGTTCACCGGGTTCGAGAAGCAGAACCAACTGCTCGACGGCCTCGACCGCTTCTCGCAGCAAGCCTACTCGATGATCACATCACCGAATGCTCGCAAGGCGTTCGACATCAGTCAGGAAAACGCCGAGTTCGCAGGCAAGTTCGGGACCAGCGGTTTCGGGCAAAGCTGCCTGCTGGCCCTGCGGCTGATCGAATCCGGAGTGCGGTTCACCACGATCACCAACGGCGGCTGGGACACCCACAACGACGGGTTCACCAACCTCAAGAACAAGCAACTGCCGCCTTTGGACCAGGGCCTGGCCGCACTGCTGAACGGCCTCGCCGAACGCGGGCTGCTAGAGTCAACAGCCGTGTACGTGACCGGTGAATTCGGTCGCACTCCGAAGATCAACACCCAGCGCGTCGGTCGTGACCACTATCCGCGAGCGATGTTCATGCTGATGGCCGGTGGCGGCATCAAGGGTGGCCGCGTGATCGGAGCCAGCGACGAGAAGGGCGAAGGCCCCGCCGAAGGCAAAGGCATCAGCCCCGACAACGTCGCCGCGTCGTTCTACCACAACCTCGGCATCGACCCGACGAAGGAATACCACACCAACACCGGTCGCCCCGTGATGATCGTCCGTGAAGGCAAGGTCATCGAAGAACTGTTCGCGTAACGACACGCCAAGACTTCCGAAGTCTCCGAAGGCTTCGGAAGTCTTTCATTTTTCACTCCGCGCCGTTTAGCTGCGACGCGAAGGCTTTGCGTAGCAGAGCATTCCCTCTAATGCTTTAAGAAATATCGACCACGTACGTCCCCGCGATCTGGTCGTGCAAGCAGCGATGCTCCTCACCAAAGATGACGCAGATATCAATGAGTCCGTAAAACGGCACGACCGATCCGATCAGCCCGTTGACAAAGCTGCGAAGGATGAATGTCTTGACAAACCCGGCGGGTTCGTGGGTCTCGTAGTCCATGATCTTCGTGTTGTCTAACCACTTGCCGACCGTCTGGCTGCGGGTCACGAGGAGATAGACATTCATCGCAAACAGAGTCAGCATCCCGAGTAGCATGAGCACCACTCCCACGACGGCCAGCTGTCCGTCCCCCTTGCCGTTGTTGCTGGTCGCGGCCGCAATCAGCAACGCCACCCCAGGCAACACGGATACCAAACCCGCAAAACCGTCGATCAGCTTCCCGATGAGTCGCTTCCCCAGATCGGCGGTGGGATATTCCCCCTCTTGTCTGCGGGAGGAACGACTCGAACGACGGAGCTTTTTCCTCCGTGGCGATCCCTCCAGCAAGTCCTCATCACAATGCTGGCACTGGCGTGCAGTACTCGCGTTCATTTCACCACAGGCGGGGCAGGACTGGCGATCATCACGGAATTCATCCACGGGAGATTCAGGCCGTGAGCCGCCGAACTCTTCCGCGAGAGCAAACTCCTCGGCGAGTGGAATCTGGATGATCGCCTTGCAGTTCGGGCACCTGGCCTGCTTGCCCGCAGCCTCATCCTTGGCCCGCAGTTCTCTTCCGCACGCATCGCAACTGACGAGAATACTCATGGTGGCTAGGCTCTTAAGGAATCGGCAATCGACTGATGGTTTAGCAGAGTCCCGCGTGGAGATTCAACTCTTGGTGAGTGGGGGAGGGGCTTCGGTGGGGCGATGCTCCGCTCCGCAAAGCCTTCGCGTCGCAGCTAAACGAGTGACTCGCATTCTCACTCTTCTTCGTAGAAACGATTCGCGACTAAGTGTTCCCCGCAGAAGAACACGACTAGCACCACCAACAAGATCGGGAACACTTCTTGCCCCAGATCCGATGACCGGATATGCGACTTGAGTTGCTCGATCGACCGAGCGAGCTGATAGCGGTCGGGGCCGAGGATCTCGTTCAGGTCATCCGCCGTCAGCCGAGTCAGGTCACACTCGTTGGACTTCAGGTTCACGCTGAAACCGGTCAGCGGTCGCAGGACCTCGGCTCCCTCCAGCAAGGTGTACGCCCCCGCAGTGTCGGTCCGCGAGACCGTCAAGTGGTCCTCATCCGGCGGCACGACCTTCTGGGATTGCCGCAGACCCGGCTCGCGAAACAACAGCTGGCGTTCAGCAGCGCGCGGGGTGAGGGACAGCGTCACTTCCTCCCCACACAGGTGATTGAACTGCTCGATCCCGCCGCCCGCTGCGTAGTCTCCGAACTGTTGCACGAACGCGATCCACATCCACGAGTCAAGCAGCGGGCTGGGGAAGTTGTTCCAGCGGTTGGAGGATCGCCGGGCCGCCACCCCATCGGGGCCGGGTGCCACGGGCGTCTCCACGGGCAGATGCGTCCCCGAGGTGAACATCAGCACTCGCCCCTTGCCATGCGACTTTTCGAGGATGGCCGGGGACTGCTCCTTGTCATCATAGGTGGCTAGGACGCTGGCTCCGCCTGCGGGCTTCACCTTCCAGAACCGGGAGATGCGGACGTTGCTCTCCAGTACCGCCCAGTTCTGCTCCTGCTCCCGGTACTCCGCAAACAGCGGATGCACGCGGTTTGGAAATCGCATCCGGTAGTTCGACTGCGGCTTCCAGTGGTCGAGCGACGCGGGCAGACACACCTGCGCAGCTGTGCGGTCATACTGCACGGAATCGATCTTGGTATCCCCGAGCGTCACAACGAGCCCGTGCCCCTGTTCGACATGCTTGGAGATCAAGTTCCACATGGCATCCGGCAGGGCGGGGATGTCTTGCAGCCAGATCACCTGGCTCTTCTCGATGAGAGCCGGTGTCAGCTTTCCAGCGGTGACGACGGTCGGCTGAAAGACGTTGGTCTCGCTGTCCCCCTTTTCAAAAGGAGCCAGCGCGAGCGCGATCTCGATGGCCCGGTTGGCCTGCGGCGTCACGATCAGCACCGGCGTTGGCGGCCCCGCAAACGCCGTGAAGTGCCGCGAGTTGTCGGCGGCCAGCGGGTCACTGCGGTCGATCTGCACCACGCCGTGTACCACCGGTCCGGTCATGCCCTTGAGACGGGGAAAGTCGATCTTCACGGTGGTGTTCGGTGTCAGCTTGACCCGCGCCTCACCGCGCGGGACCAGCTGCTCTTTGCCGTCAAGGATGGCCAGCTTGAGCGTCACCTCTTCGGTGATGCCGGTACTCGCGATGGTGGCCTGCACGTCGAGGCTACCACCGACGGAGATCCGCTCCCGCGAGAGGCCGATCTGCGTCAGGCCCGCGTTCTGCGGTTGCTCTTCCCCGACATCGATCAAATAGACATCGACATCCTTATGGCGTTCCAGGTCCGCCTTCAACGTCTGCGAGACCCCCGCGCTCCACGCCGATTTGGCGAGGTCGGTCAGGATATAGATACGGCGGATGTACAGGTCACGTCGGGCGTCTTCGGCGATGTCCCCCTGAGCTTCGAGGGTCTGGCGACGGTGATCCGCTTGAGCCTGCAGCGCGGACCGCAATCGCTCATTGAGGGGCAGGGCGACCGGGCGGGGTTCGAGGGCGTCGATGCGAGTCTGAGCCGTACTCATTGTCGACTGGAAGATGATCGGGTTGTCGCCCGCGCAGTCCGCAATCGCCACCCGGCTCTCGGTCGGGAGATCGCCCAAGTGGTTCTTGGCCATCGTCTTCGCCAGATCGAGCCGCGTCTTCCCCTCCTGCGTATACGACGTACTTTGACTCGTATCAAACAGACACACAGCTGCGACCGGCAGATCGAGTGCCGCCATTGGGCGCGGGTCTTTGATCTCCCCCATCACCCGTCGCTGGTAGGGCCAGCCGACGCAGAGCAGGAGCAACGCCAGCACCGCCGTCGTCGTCCAGACGCGCGCCTTCGACCGGCGATCAATCAGGTCGGGCTTGGCGACTCCCTGCTTCCGCCAGCGATGGAGTAACGTGAAGTATGTCCCCATCCCCGCCGCAATGATCGCCGCCAGTACGCCCCACTCCAGCCCGCTGAAGCTGTAGTTCGCTGGAGGCAACGAAGGCCGCGTCAACGCGAACACCAACAGCCCCAGCACACCCATCCGCAGTAACAGCAACCACCAATGCCGCAATCGAAACCGCCGCGAGTTCTGCTTCTGCCGCGACTGAATCAACTTCAGCGCCGGAAAGATGATCCGCTTCGGCTTCTGCTTCATCAGGAAATGCAGAATCACCGGCAATGCTGCCAGTCCGAGACCATAGATGAGTGCAGGGTGCAGGAGAGACATGACGAGACGCAGAGGGAGTGGTTCCAGTCTTCTCGCAATCTAACTGGTCTAGCCGATGACAGCGACTGAATGTTGGAAATGTCGTATCGCCCCTGTTCGCGACTCGCGAGAGGCTTGCATTCCACACCCCCTGCATGTAGACGTGTTCCAGTTCTTCGTTCGTGTGGCACACACTCCCTCCCTCTGCACATCAGTATGGCCAAAAAGTCGACCTCCGTCCCTCAGTCGCCCCCTGTGCCCTTGGCCGAAGCTTCGGTCGAGCAACGGTTGTTGGCCGCGCTGCAAACGCATTGGGGGTATGACCAGTTTCGACCTCTGCAAAAAGAGGCGATGCTCAGCGTCATCCAGGGTGAAGACTCGCTGGTCGTGCTGCCGACCGGCGGCGGGAAGTCGCTCTGCTACCAGGCCCCGGCCGTCTGCATGGACGGCGTCGCAGTGGTGATCTCACCGCTGATCTCGCTGATGAAGGACCAGGTTGACGCCCTGCGGTCGAACGGTGTCCCCTCCGCATTCATCAACAGCACCCTCACCGCTCAAGAGAAGCGGGACATCGCAGCCGACCTTGATGCCAAGCGGCTCAAGCTCGTCTATCTGGCCCCGGAAGGTCTCGACTCGGAACGATTGATCAAGCGGCTGCGCGATGCGGGCGTCAGCTTCTTTGCCATCGACGAGGCGCACTGCGTCAGCCACTGGGGCCACGACTTCCGCCCGCACTACCGCCAGTTGAAGTTCCTGCGCGAGCAGTTCCCCAATGTCGGTATCCACGCCTTCACCGCGACCGCGAATGAGCGAGTCCGCGACGACATCATCGAGCAGCTCTCGCTTAAGAAGCCGCAGGTCCTTGTCGGCAGCTTCGACCGGCCCAATCTCACTTACCGCGTCGAGCGTCGCAACAAGCTGCCCAGCCAGATCAGCGCCATTATGGAGCGGCACAAGGATCAGGCGGGGATCATCTACTGCATCAGTCGCAAGGAGGTCGAGACCGTCAGCGCTCAACTGAACGAAATGGGCTACAAGACCCGTCCCTACCACGCCGGTTTATCGGATGAGGACCGTCAGAAGCACCAAGAGCAATTCATCCGCGACGAGATCCAGACGATCGTCGCGACCGTGGCGTTCGGCATGGGAATCGACAAGCCCGATGTGCGGTACGTGATCCACGCGGGGATCCCGAAATCGATTGAACACTACCAGCAGGAAACCGGTCGCGCGGGCCGCGATGGACTCGAAGCCGAGTGCTGGCTGTTCCTGAGCGGCAAAGACTTGCAGACTTGGAAGTACATTTTCAAAGACCAGCCGGAAGCGGTCCGCAAAGCTTCGGAGCGCTCGCTGCTGTCGATGCTCGACTACGCGGATGGAGTGGTCTGCCGCCACCGGGCTCTGGTCCAGCACTTTGGCCAAGACCTCCCTGCCGACTGCGGCGACAGCTGCGACCTCTGTCGAGGCGAGGTGACGTTCGTCGAGAATCCACTGCCGACGGCGCAGAAGATTCTCTCCTCGATCCATCGACAGGGGGAACGCTTTGGCGGGGAGTACACCGCCCGCGTGCTGACCGGGAACAGTGATGACCGTGTGACACGCAATGGGCACGAGAAGCTCAGTACATACGGGCTGCTCAAGGACCATACGATGAGCGTGGTCCAAGACTGGATTGGCGACCTGCTGCGGCAAGGGTTTCTGGAACGCGATGGCGAGTACCAGACTCTGACGATCACTCCTCTGGGGAGGAAGCTGCTCAAGAGCGAGGGAACCGTCCGGTTGCGAATCGCGGTCTCGGATCAACCCGAGTCGTCGGAATACCAGCGTGCGGGATCTGGACGAACTCGCCGTCCGGAGAAGACCGATTCGATGGAAGGGGTCGATGCCGGACTGTTCGAGGAGCTGAAGCATGTGAGGCTGGAACTGGCCCGCGAGCGCGAGGTGCCGCCGTACATCATCTTCGGGGACTCGGCCCTGCGAGAGATGGCGCGGCTGCGTCCCACGGAAGAGGATGGGTTTCGCAGCGTGCGCGGCGTGGGCGACAAGAAGTGTGCGGACTTCGGCGAGGCGTTCCTCGAAGCGATCGCGACCTACTGCGAGGAGAACGAAGTCGCGTCGGACATCGCCCCCGCCACTCCCGCCCCAGTGCGCAGCCCGTCGCTCACGCGCGAAGCTGCCAGCAGTTCCGCACTGAAGGTGTTCCCATTGTTCGAAGCGGGGTCCAGCATCTCCGAGGTCGTCGCACAAACCGGTCGCGCGCTCTCGACAGTGCAAGGCTACCTCGGGGAGTTCCTGCGATCTCGCAAGATCACCGACCCGACTCCCTGGGTCGACACAGCCACCGCCGCCCGCGTGGTCACCGCCTGTGAGGAACTCGGTTCCTCCGACCGGCTGACCCCACTGTTTGAACACCTCGGCGGGACGGTGAACTATGAGACGCTCCGGATCGTCGTGACGTGTCTGCGGAATCAAGCGGCGGATGAAGCGTGACTTGCCCCATAGCTGCACTCACCAGAGTGCGGGCTCCCCGCTCTCGACGAAGAACCGCTTCCAGATTCACAGCGCCGGTAGAGGCCAATCGGATCTACTCCGCTGGTTGTTATACTTCGCATGGGCCCAATTGAGACGGACGACGGACGTCCTCGTCCGTCGCTCTTCGAAGCTTTCCACACGGACGGACGCGGACATCCGTCCTACGAAATGTCTCAGTCCTCCCCGCGCTGAGTATAAGTCGGATAACGACCAATGGTAACCCGGCGGGCGCGATTGACCGTACCATTTGCAAACTCGCGGTTCGCCCGCTCCGGGGCACCGCCTTGTTGGTCAACGTTTTCATGGTCTTGGACAACTCATAGTCCGTCTATATAGTGTGCAACAAGTATTTGGTTGCTCGTCCGATCGCTATCCAAAACGATTGCCACGGACCACACTCGAAACATTCCGAATCCTGCGTTCGTGTTTTGTCTGTTGCACTGAATGAAAGTCAGGTGTTCGTATTTCGGCTCTTGCTTTGACCAATGCTGCGCCGCAACAAATGTGCTGTCGCGTTCTACTTTACACTTAAATCCTTCGGCCTCCATCAACCGAATCGCTTCTTCGATTGTACTTCCTTCCGGGACAAGCGTCGCCACTTGCTCTATTATATCCGTAGTGCGTTTTAGCTGCCAAGTCAATTGCTTTTGATGCGCACATCCACAGAGACAAACGAATGCCAGGAACACGATTCGTTGTACGGTCATGAATCACGCTTCCATGCCTCGTCCAGGGGGATGCAATCGAGTTGCCTAACTAGGGTTAGACAGAATTGGATTCTGCCTATTCGAAACGAGCATTCTGTCTATTGCTGAAATGCTCGTCGGAAGGCGTCTCCCGAAGGATCGAGGCACTCTGGATCTGCGTCGATTCTGGCAGGCTTGGTCCGGTTGTCAATGTGTGCGCGTCCGAAAAGTCGGTGAAATCTGGTCACACCAGTGGACTCGGATCGTGAGGCTGGGCTTCAGCCGCGAAGCGGTGACAGCATGTAGCCGTGGGCGCAGCCCACGGACCCGCAGCCCGCATGATCTCCAGCCGCGAAGCGGCGACAGCGAGCCCCGTCCCGCAGCGAGACATTCACC
>JAYTCW010000402.1:0-8679 GCA_043736295.1 Planctomycetota bacterium
CGACCGTGTACGGCGCCATGGACACTCGGCTCGGCGAGAAAGTCGCGCTGAAGGTCTTTCGGTCGGGGCTCGGCGAGAAGGTAGCCCAAGAGCTTCTCATTGCGCGTCGCGTGAGCCACCCGAACGTGTGTCGTGTGTACGATGTCGGCGAGGTCGATGGCCGCTATTTCCTGACGATGGAATACATCGACGGGGAAGACCTGGCGTCGCTGCTGCGGCGGATCGAGCGCCTGCCGCCCTCCAAAGCGCTGCACGTGGCGCGGCAATTGTGCGCGGGGCTGGTCGCGGCGCACGACCGCGGCGTGCTGCACCGCGACCTGAAGCCCGCCAACGTGATGATCGACCTCAGCGGCGAACCGATCGTGATGGACTTCGGGCTGGCGTGGATGGTGCATGAGACCGATGCCCGCGTGACGCAGTCGGGCGCGATCATCGGCACCCCCGCCTACATGTCGCCGGAACAGGCCGTGGGGGAACCCGACCAGATCGGGGCCGCGACCGACATCTACAGCCTGGGGGCCATGCTGTATGAACTGCTGGCGGGGAGGCCCGTGCATACTGGCAGCGTGACGAATGTGTTGTACAAGGTCCGGAACGAGACGCCCACTCGCCCCAGCGTGATTCGCAGCGATGTCGATCCGCAGTTGGAGGCGGTCTGCTGGAAGGCGATCGCGCGGCGTCCGGAGGATCGGTTTGCCACGGCGGGTGAGTTCGCGGAGGCGCTGGCGGGTTGCCGGGATTCCGGTCCCCTCGCCCCCGCGATCGACTTGTCTATCACCAGTGACTCCACTGCGGGGGAGAGGGCTAGGGTGAGGGGGCCACACACCACCCCGCGCCCCCTCACCCCGGCCCTCTCCCCCACAGCCACATCTCCCCCGAAAGCCACGCCGCTTGTGGGGGAGAGGGAGCAGAATTCGGAACCGCCGCGCCGCCGTTGGCGAACCGCTTTGGCGGGATTCGCGGCGCTCGTACTCCTGGCTGCCGTCCTGGTCATCACCACGCGCAACGGCACGGTCGAAGTGACCTCACCCGACGGGAAACTTCCGGAGGACATCCAGGTCGTCGTAACGCGCGGCGGCGAGGAGATCGAACTCCTGCAAGCCGACAACCAGTGGTCCGCCAAACTCGTCAACGGGGAATATCAGGTCCAGTTGCGCGGCGGCGAAGACCGCTTTGAGATCACGACCTCCCAGCTCACAATCAACCGCCTGGGCCGCGCGGTGGTGAAGCTGGAGATTCGTCCGCCGGTCGCCGTGCCGCAGCCGTCTCCGGTGGTGGTCGTTCCTGCGACTCCTCCGCAACCACCCACCGAACCCACGAAGCCACCATTGCCCGTCGAGATCGATGACAAACAAGCGAAGGCTCATCAACAGGTGTGGTCCAAGAAACTCGGCGTGCCGGTGGAGTACACGAACTCCATTGGCATGAAGTTCGTCCTCATCCCGCCGGGTGAGTTCATGATGGGAAGTACGCCGCCGGAGATCGCAGCACAGCTCAAGGAAATCGAAGCGGACTCGCAGTGGCAAGAGCGATTTCAGAGCGAAGCGCCGCAGCACAAGGTCGTGCTCACGCGGCCGATCTACCTGGGCGTTCATGAGGTGACTCAGAAGGAATACGAAACGATTATGGGGACGAACCCCGCTTACTTCTCTCGTAGCGGAGCGGGCCAGGCGGCTGTCGCCAAGCTCGACACTCAGAACCATCCGGTGGAGAAGGTGACATGGAATCAGGCCGTTGATTTTTGCGCCAAACTGAATGCGACCGAAAACGTGAAGCCGTACTCGATCCGACTCGGCGAGGTTGTGATCCCGCTCATTGGGGACGGCTACGGCTTGCCCACCGAAGCGCTCTGGGAATATGCATGCCGAGCTGGATCGCCGACGAAGTTCTGGATTGGCGACGTGGATACAGACTTGTCACGGGTGGCTTGGTATGACCGGAACGCCGGTGGCCGAACGCACGCGGTCGGCGAATTCCCAGCGAATCCCTTCGGGCTTCACGATCTGCACGGCAATGTTTGGGAATGGGTGGCGGACGTGTGGGAGCCAAAATACTACGAGCAGTTTTCCGTAACGCCGGCCATCAACCCCATCGCGTCGCCTTCTGACATTCCCGACTATCCCAACATTCCCGAAACTCCTCGGCGCGTGGTCCGAGGTGGCAGTTGGGGCGACCCCGCGTGGCTTTGCCGATCCGCGTGTCGTCACGCCTTTGATCCCGCACAACGTTATCTTGCCCTGGGCTTCCGCGTGTCGCTGACGGTGGATGTGGTGAAAGCGGCGATCGCGAAACGCACGCCCCCGGTGGCTGAAACTCCTCACTCGGCGATCACGCCCTTCGAGACCAAGCAAGCGAAGGCTCATCAAGCAGAGTGGGCCAAGCACCTCGGCGTGCCGGTGGAGTACAAGAACTCCCTCGGCATGGAGTTCATCCTCATCCCGCCGGGCGAGTTCACGATGGGGAGTACCCCCGCGGAGATTGCCGAAGCTGTGCAGGCTTTCCAGCCGACGGAAGATCAGACCTGGCCTGACTTCTTTCGCAGCGAAGCCCCGCAGCACCCGGTCCGCCAGACGCATCCGTTTTACCTCGGCATTCACGAAGTGACGCAAGGTGACTATGAACAGGTCCTAGGGAAGGACCGCAATGCCTCGTGCTTCGCCCCGCTGAGTTTTGGAAAAGAAAGTGTCGTGGGGATGGACACCGCCCTGCACCCGGTGGAAATGGTGAGTTGGCACGACGCTGCGGAATTCTGTGCGAAGCTGAGCCAGAAGGAGCAGCTTCAGCCGCTCTCTGTGCAGGGAGGCGAGACGGTGACGCCGCTGGCCGGGACCGGCTACCGGTTGCCGACTGAAGCGCAGTGGGAGTTCGCCTGTCGCGGGGGGGCGACGACCAAATACTGGACGGGGACCACGGACCAGGATCTGGCACGGGCGGGCTGGTTCAACGTGAACTCGGAAGGCCGCACGCACGCGGTCGGCGAGTTGGCCCCCAATCCGTTCGGCCTGTACGACATGCACGGGAACGTCGAGGAATGGTGCCAGGACCACTACGCGGCGTACCCCGAGACGCTCGTGGAGAACCCCAGTGTGACCTCGACGACCGAGCCCCGTCGCGTGATCCGTGGTGGCCACTGGGTGTATATGTGGCCCCTCTGCCGTTCGTCGCATCGCTACGCCCGCACTCCGGAGTCGCAGTTTAATTTCACCGGCTTTCGAGTAATGTTAGAGGTCGAGGCAGTGAAAGCGACGATGAAGGCACGCACGCCATAGTGCGATGTCGAAGGACGGGCCCATTGGCCCGTCCGATCGAGCTTGGGAGAAATGCCGGACGGGCAAAAGTGCCCGTTCCACGAGAGCGAGAACTGGCTGGTGGCGATTCTGAAAAATACTTTCCAAATAATTGGCCGGTCGGTCGCGCCGAATACGCATGAGTCTGTGTTGCCGTTTGTTTCGTGCAACACATCCTCCTCCAGAACAGGGCGCGTATCATGTTGATTTGGAAACGACTCATGCCATCGAAAGTCCGGACGCTTCTCGCGCTCGGCACGCTGACCGCGCTGGTCGCGGTCGCCACGCTCCAGCCTCTCCCCCACGTCTGGGGCCAGGACAAGGAAGCCCCCACCCGGAAGGTGGAGCAGAAGGCTGAGGAGAAAGCTGAAGAGCACACCGAGGAGGCCCCGGTGAAGGGCGAGGAGAAGGCTCCCGATAAGCAGGCCAAGGAGCCCGCTCCCGTGAAGGAAGGAGAGGTTAAGCAGGAAGGCCGCGGCGAGAAGACCGAGAAGGAGCCGGTGAAGGGCGAAGAGAAGACTCCGGAGAAGACCGAGGGCAAGGCCCCCATGAAGAAGGAGGGGCGAGGCCCTCGCAAGACCGAAGGCCAGGAGCCGATGAAGGAGGAGGGGGATGCCCCCCGGAAGGTCGAAGGGAAAGGCCCGATGAAGGAAGGGGGGAAAACCCCCGAGGGGCGACCCGATCCACGCAAGGAGATGAAAGAACCTGTCGAAGGCAAACGCCCCGGACCCGGTAAGGAAGACCCCAAAGGCGGGCCAATCGTCGGCTTCAACGGGGGGATTTCGTTCGACGCCAAGAACAGCTCCACCTGCGGGAAGGGCCAGATTTGCTACAACTACGCGCTGCCAACAGTGAAAACCCCCGCCGGGATGATCACGGGGACGTTGGAGATTACGCTGAAAATTTACCAGCATGGCAGCACCACGCCACTGGTGTTCACACCGCCCACGCTGATGCAGAGCGGCGTGTTGAAAGAAGGGGATCATTTTTGCTTCGAGGTGGACCCCACCACATTCCCAGGCATCGACCTCACTGCGGGAGGTTTTGATTTCGTCGCCTCCGCCAAGTTCTCACTCAACGGGAGTGACTCCACGTTCTTGGTGGGATCGGTTCCGCAGGGCGTGATTCTGCTGAAGAACAACGACTACCAAATTGAGTGCAAGCCATCGACCGGAACTAAAGGAGAGATTGTCTACGATGAACGCTCCAGCACGACCTGCGGCAAGGGCCAGATTTGCTTCAACGTCAAGCGGCCGACGATGAAGGACGAGAAGGGGAACATCATCACTTCCACTGGTGAGCTGATTGTGACCCTGTGCCAGAATGGGCAGCCGGTCCTGTCCCTACCGGGGATGGCCATATTGAGTGATGTTGAGAGTTACTGCATCCCGATTGACCCGGCCAACATGAAGGGCCTCAATTGCGATCTGGGTGGGTTTGATTTCGTGGCCACTGCCAAATTCGAGTACATCGGACCGTTCTACCCCTATCCTCAAGTTCCCCTTTCGGCGGTACTCGGGAAGCGGCCGGACGGCATCAAGGCTGAGGTGAACAATGACTACAAGTGCGAGTGTGAGCCGGGGACCGGGACCGATGGCAAAATCGTCTATGACGGGCGCACCAGTACGACCTGCGGCAAGGGCCAGATTTGTTTCAATCTCAAGCTGCCGACGATGAAAGACGAGAAGGGGAACATGATCACAGCCACTGGCGTGATCAATGTGACCTTCTTTCAGAATGGGGTGGCGGTCCTGTCGCTGCCAGCGAGTCCGGTGTTGAGCGACAAGACGGGGACGCGGTACTGCTTCCCGATTGACCCGGCCAACATGAAGGGGCTCCATTGCGATCTGGGTGGCTTTGATTTCGTGGCTACCGCGACGTTCGACTTCGGCGAGGCAAGCACGGCCTCTTCCAAAGGGATCTGCGGAATCGCACCGAACGGCATCATTGAGGGAGTGAACAATGACTACCAATGCGAGTGCCCACCCGGCGGCGGAACCAAGGGAGAAATCGTCTACGACGAACGCACTAGCACGACCTGCGGAAGAGGCAAGATTTGCTTCTACCTCAAAATGCCGACTGTGATGGACCTTGAGGGGAACACCTACACGTCCACGGGCGTGATCAATGTGACCATCTTTCAGAATGGGGTGGCGGTCCAGTCGCTGCCAGCCAGTCCGGTGTTGAGTGACAAGACCGGGACGAAGTACTGCTTCCCGATCGACCCGCCCGACCCCACCAATCCCGCCGACCCCACCAACCTCCCGAATCTCAATCCGAACCTCGGAGGCTTTGATTTCGTGGCCACGGCGACGTTCACCTTTGGTGGCATGGCAGGCATACCACCCACATCGGCGACCGTTGGTTCGGCTCCGGTCGGCATCATTGCTGAGGTGAACAACGACTACCAGATCAAGTGTGTGGAACCCCCAGTCGAACCGAAGAAATGCGGTTGCTGCCCTGGGAAAGAGCTGGTCGAGAATGGCGATTTCGAGCTTGGCGGTGGTGAGAATGGCTCGGGGGTTCACTCGGAGTACGAGTGGATTTCGGAATACACCAAGATGCATCCAGGGACGTACAGTGTGGACAACGTCGGTAAGATCGACAGATTCTGTAAGAACTGGATTCTCCCGAGAGAGTGCAAGGGCACGAAGGACTTCTCTGAGAACGTGCTGATCGTGAATGGCCAGACCAATCAGCCAGCCGGTTCGACGGCGGTGATCTGGTCGCAGCAGATTTTTTTGCCCTCGGGCGAGAAAGAGGCCGCCTATCACCTGTGCTTCCGGTATCTGCCGCTGCCGCAATGCTGCTTCGACATTCAGGCGAAGCCCTACGTCCTGGTGAACGGTGGCAAGATTCCGCTCACCGATGACTGCGACGAAGACAACGGCTGCGGGCGGATCTACGCGGCCACATTCCATGGCGCGGGGACCGTCAATGTGCAAATCGTCATTCCAGAGGACGGATCAGGGGACGGCTACGACTTCCTGGTCGACAACATCTCGATGGTCAAGATTGAGAAGCTGCCAGCGGGAATCGTGACTTTCACTTCAGGCCAGAATCCAACCACGGGCACGGCCCCCAACTTCGTCTTCGAGGCGACGTTCTCGACGACCCTCGCGGCCCCTTACACATGGGAGTGGGAACTCTATGCGGGAGACCCATCGATTGCCGCGAATTACCAGGGTTCATATTCCACTCCTCCCACCAATGCGGCGTCGGGCACATTCCCAAATCTGCCAGTCAATGACTCGAATGGCGTGTACATCCAGTATTGGGTCAAGCTCAAGGTGAAGGATGAATGCCATGAGTGGACTGCCAAAAGTCATCCAGTGGGTGAAAAGAGCAGGAAACTGAATCCGGAAGACCAGCCGAACGATGATCTGAATCCGGAACCCGTGAAGAACAGAAAGGCAGCACCAGCCGCCAAGAAGCGGGCCGAATGAGGTTCCGTCCTCTGCGTGAGCCGAGGACGAACTCGCGTGTGACTCGTCGCCCGGACCTCTCGGTCCGGGCGGAACGGGCCGTCTGGCTGACCCGATCGTGAGCGGCCCCGTGAGCCGCCGGTTCCCTTCACCGGAGCATGGTTCCAAATCGAACCCCGGTGAACAGAACCGGCGGCTCGCGCCGTGCCGCTCACTGGTCAGTCACCTTTTTTCTTCTGGTTCCCAAGCTCCGCTGGGGAACCCCGATCCTCGAAGCTCCGCTTCGTCGCGTGACCCATGACATTCGCCTTGGGACTGTTCGGGCCGCTTGCTCAAGGGGCTTCTCTCATAGAGGAGTTCACTCCTCCGGCGTCGAAGCGGAGCTTCGGGGATATGCAGTCCCAAGCAGAGCTTGGGACTGAGAGCCAACTCCTCTCTCCACCTTAAATCTCCCATGAAATCGAAACCTCTCCCGTTCTGGTGTGCGTGGCTGGCGGCTGGCCTGCTGGCGAGTGGCTGCTCGGGTGAACTGCCGCAGGTGACTCCCACGGTCATGGCGACTGCCGCAGTGGTGGAACCGCCGGTCGTTCCACTGCCTGCCGCCGCCTCGGAGACTCCCGTGGTGACGGAACCGCCGGTCGTGGAGGGGGCCACAGTCGAAGCCCTCCCCGCCAACGCCCTCACATGGGACACCACCGAACAACGTCGCACAGTCAACACAACCGAAGAACCGGTGCTGTTCCGCTTTCAAATGACGAATACCTCTCGCGAGCCGGTCGTGATCGAGAAGGTCAACACCTCTTGTGGCTGCACGACGACCGAGACCCGCGAGATGCCATTCACCCTCGCCCCCGGCGACACGGAATCTCTTCAAGTCAGCATGAACGTTGCCGGAAAGTACGGCAACGTCACGAAGTCGCTGCTGGTCCAAGGCAGCCAGGCCACCTGGACGCTGCTCGTCACAGCTGAGTTACCCCCAGCCGCCGATGTCGATTCCGTGACGGGAGTGTCGAAGGGCGTCGCGATGTCGGCCCGCTCACGAGGCAAGAACATCGAGCTGGCCCAGGCCGACCGGCAAGCTGTGTTCCACGGGGACTGCGCGCGGTGCCACACGGACTATGCGAAGGAGCAGTTCGGCAAAGACCTGTATCAGGGCGCGTGCGAGATCTGCCACGATGCCGAACACCGGGCCAGCATGGTGCCCGACCTCCGCATCATGGATGAGTCGCGCGACGCTGCTTACTGGCGGGAACACATCACCGATGGCGTCGAGGGCACGCTGATGCCCGCGTTTGCCAAAGAGAAGGGCGGCATCCTGAGCGACGAGCAGATCGAGTCGCTGGTGAAATACCTCGTCGAACACCCACTGAAGCCGAAGACGAATTCGCAGTAGCCCCCACGCGACAGCTGAGGAACAGCTCAGCGCTCAGGATCGTTCGACAAATAATAGTCGCCTTTCGCTCCGCGAAAGATCGCTCTTTCGCGGAGCGAACGGCGACGAAGCGTCACTTGATTGTCGAACGATCCTAGGTCGTTCAGGACCAGACATGGCCCCCGGCTTCGCCATTAACGTTCGACATCACTGTGGCCTTCCCCTTGTCAGGAAAAGGTCGGCCACCACACCAGGATCCCCTTTTCGAATCAAAACCGTGAAGTTCAATACACAGCCTGGTTGTGCCTCTGTGAACGCTTCGGTTTGCCATTGCCCAACAAATCGCGTCACTCGAGGCCGAGGTGACTGGCTAGTGGCCCGTCAAGGATTAATTATGGGGTCCGCCTCCCTCGGGAGGGCCAAGGCCAGTGCTGTGAACATGATCGCCCTCCCCGTGGGGCACGTTTCCTACGTGCCCGTCCCCGCGCATCACGGGGCGCATCACGGGGCGCATCACAGCTTGTCTGCGTTGCTAAAGATGTGGAGGCCGCAAGAAACTCAAGAAACGCAAGAGGGGAGACTCATCCTTTTTGCG
>JAYTCW010000403.1:0-2847 GCA_043736295.1 Planctomycetota bacterium
ACCTCGATCAAACAGGGCACCGAAGAAGCCATCGAAAAGGAACAAGCCCCGCCCGGCTACCACGAGGGGATCAAGAAATATTTCGACACGCTCGAACGCGTGCAGAGCAAGCCCGACAGCCAGGCTCCAATGCCCGCTCCGGCTCAGCCGTAGTGCCTTGGCTCGACGTAAGGCGACCGGCCAGACTTCCCGTACCAAAAGACTTCCGAAGTCTTCAGAGACTTCGGAAGTCTCGCAGGTAGGTTTCCACTGTCCGCTCGCCTAATGCCTTCGTGTTGAGCCCGGCCCGCGCCAGGTGGCGAACCCACAATACAGGATTGACGTTGCACGAGTGGTCCGCCAACATGTCGTTGATGGGGAGCTGCGTTCGCCAGAATGCCAGGAGTCCGCACTCTGGAGTGTGCGTCGATCTCACCAGTTAAGATTGATGGACCACGACTGCCCATGTCGATAAAAATTGGAATGCGGCCGTCTGTCCTGCTCGACGGTCTGGGAGACACCAGTGGCGTTTCGGACGGGACGCGAAGGTGCCCCGCCAGACTTCAGCGACCACTGGCCGAATCCCCGTCATCTTGTCGCTGACGTAGCCGCCCTGCGGACGATTCGAAAAACTTTCGTCGCCGCTGGTCCTGAGCTTCTGGGATCGCTTGGACGATCTGCCGCAGGTCTTCCAAATTGGCGGTGCAGACCGGGCAATGCACGACGCCAGTGTGGAACTCCACATAATCTCGCTCGCCTTCCGGAAGTTGCCCGCTCAGGTATCGCGACAAGTCGGTCCGGCTCAGGCAACTCAGCTGTTTCCGTCGCCAGATCTCACCCACAGTGTGCCCGCCTTGGTCGCGACGTTCCAGTAACAGGGAAAGTCGTTGCCGCAGGGCTGCCGAATCTCGCGCGGCCCGCTCGACCTCTGCCGCTCGCTCGGGCGGCAGGGCTTCATCGAGGTAGGCCAGCAGATCGGCTTCCGTGAAGTTCATGCAGCGGAGTGTACCTCGTGTGTCTCTGATCTGCCTCCGAGGAAACACGGCTGTCGCATCCGATGCCCATCGTGCCACCTTACGGTTCCTCCAAGTGTGTGCATCGAAAAAGTCGGCAGCCGCGAGATTCTGCCCCCTCTCCCCCACATTCGGCACTGCTTTCGGTGAAGGCTCCACTGTGGGGGAGAGGGCTGGGGTGAGGGGGCCGTACCGCTCGCTCTGAACCCCTCACCCCGGCCCTCTCCCCACAGCCACGCCCACTCCACAAGCCATGCCGCCAGTGGGGAGAGGGGGCAGAAACATGCCACGGCCGAAAAACCTGATGCACACACTTCCTCCCATCCTCCCACCCCGACTATGGACAGGATTGCGATCTTCACCAAAGACCGGGACAATGCTCGGCTTCGGACTCAGTGGCACCTCTCCCGGTGCAGGACATCGCTTCATGGTTCAGAATCCCGTGCGAGGCCGACGGATGTGGTGGCTGCTGCTTCTCTTGATCCCGGTCGGCTGGGGCCTGCTGGCATTGCCGTCGTGGCGGCGGCCTGTGCTGGGGCTAGTCGCGGGGCAGCTGCGGCGGTGTCCGGACTCGCCGAATTGCGTGTGCAGTGAAGGGGAGACGGGTGAGCATGCTGTCGAGCCGCTTGGTTTTACCGACTCACAGGAGGCCGCGTGGTCGCGACTCGTGGCCGTGGTCGAGGCGACTTCGAATGCTCACGTCGTCACCCGTGAGGACAGCTACCTGCGGGTGGAGTTTGTGACGCCGCTCATGCGGTACGTGGACGATGTGGAGTTCCGCCTCACCCCCGAGGCGATCCATGTGCGGTCGGCCTCGCGGGTCGGACGCTCCGATCTCGGGGCGAATCGCCAGCGAGTTGAGGTGCTTCGATTGGCCTTTACGCAAGCACCACGACTGCCATGAATCTAGCGACAAACGAATACCGATTCGTCTCGAACTCCGAAGCCGAGACATTGAGTTTCGGCCATCTCTTAGCACGAGCGCTGTCCTCCGGCGGCGTGGTGGCCTTGCAAGGTCAGCTCGGAGCTGGCAAGACCCGGCTGGTGCAAGCCATCGCCGCCGAACTCGGATGCCACATGTCCTTCGTCGTCAGCCCGACCTTCACGCTGATCCACGAATACGACGGTCGTTTGCCGGTCTACCATGTCGATGCCTATCGACTCAAAGACTCGGATGAATTCCTCGACATGGGAGGCGGTGAACTGATCAACGGAGACGGAGTGTGCCTGATCGAGTGGGCCGACCGGATTGGGGATCTACTGCCGAAAGACCATCTGCGGGTGGAGATCAAGGTCACTGGCGAGCAGTCGAGGGTCATTCTCTGCCGGGCTTCTGGACCGCTGTCGCAAAAGATTATTGAGGCATTGTAGAACGGAATTTATTCCGTTCTTGCGAGCGTAGAACGGAATAAATTCCGTTCTACGACTAAAACTCTCCGACAACCTCACCGCCCGCTCGCGTGCTCAGGGCTCGCCAGACGAACAAGTCGATGTTCTCACTGATCGAGCGGACAGCCCCATCTCCCAGGAGAGATTGCACAATGCCCACGTGGTAGCTGCGAGAGGTGATGGCTCCATAGCTCGCCAGAGTGGTGTTCGATCCCTCTTGCCGTGAAGCAAAGTCGCAGTCGTACGCAACTCCGAGGTAGGTAAACATCACCTTTGTGTTGGGCGTCATGGTGGTCGTGAAACCGCTGTGGTGGCCGTGACCATTCGGCCACTCGGTGTGTTCGGTTCCGGGATTGACGCGATCAGGCGTCCCCACGGTCACAGCTGCCAAGACCTCCGTAACGCTCGCCGGGATCGTGGTGGATGCTGGTGCAGCGTTTCGAGTGTAAGACTGCCAGGACTTGAC
>JAYTCW010000404.1:0-7731 GCA_043736295.1 Planctomycetota bacterium
CATGGCTGCGCCCTCCCTGGGTCGTTTGCGCCAATCACTTCACAATCCCTTTGTGAGCATTATTGCAGAGCGGCGGGGTGAAATGCAAAACTTCAGTTCTGATCCAGTTCAATACTCGCCTCCAGGCAACGCGGCACTCCTTCCAACTGGCGATGACTGATTAGTTTGCCGTTCCGTTGCGATGCCATTCCAGAGGGATCAAGGGAATCGAAGAAGTTTCTGCCATTCAACTCCGGATGAAGCCCGGTGAGGGAAATTGTCATAATCGTGACCTCTATGTGATTGGCACGCCCAACCCACAGTCCGGTTAATACTACGCCGGGTGTGTTTGGCATCGGGTTCTGGCGCGAGAGATCGTTCTCTTCCGGAACGAACATTTGAAAGTTGCCGTAATTGTAGGTTGTCCAGCCTTTGGGTACGGCTGGCCGCCCCTCAGCCGCAGCAAATTCGTCCCGTAGTTTCTTCGCTCGCTGCTCAGCCAGTGCAGGAACGATGACCTTCTTATAAATCTGGTAACCCGCGAATCCCAAACCGCCGAGCCCACCCACGACCAGTAGCCCAATCAGAATTCCGGAGATCAGTCCGCTCTGGTTGGATCGGCGTTTGCCCGACTTTCGCTTGATGGCCATCACGTTGCCCGTAGTGAGTAATCCGGTGGGGTCTCGCCAGATTCTGTCGTACGTCAGCACTCGAAGCAAGCGTTACTCGGAGATGCAGTCCTATTGCTTCTTTCTCCGCCGGGTGCCATTTCTATGAAAATCTGTTGCCCGGCAAGTGAGCAACTTTCGACCGGTAGTGAACGCCCCGGCTGGGTGGCGGGGTCAGTATTGCAGCGGATGGCCCCGGCGAAGGGAGACGTGGCAGAGAGGCTCCTGCCGAGAGTTGCACACACATGCACTGGTTCCCGACGAGCCTGCCTGGACAGCGGTCGGGCATCCCCACCCCTGAGCGCCACCCCGGTCGGGGCCACGCGCAAAGCCTACTGCCCCCGCCACCCGCCGACAGACTTCCGGGTCTTCACGAGTTGACCGTCCTGATATTTCATCTTCCCGTCTGCTCCTACAGCCCCGCCAGCGACACCTGCAACTTCCCGGCCAGTTCATTGATCTGCCGCCATGTCTCGTCCGGGATGCTCACGCCATTCGCAGCTCGCTCGGCAGCGCGGCGTTCTTCGATCTCGCCGGGGAGGAGGATCTCGGTGACGCCGGGGGCGGTGCGGCTGCTTTTGACGTGGGTGGCGTACTGGGCCATCCAGGCGTCGTACTCGTCGCGGGGCAGGAAATGCTCGACCGAGATCAGCGACATCCAGACCCCGTTGGCCCCGCGCGGCAGGTCGGTGCGGGCGATCCCGCTGCCGGACAAGATGCCGCAGAAGACATCGATCATGACCGCCATGCCGAATCCCTTATGCCCCATCGTCGCTCCGCCGAGCGAGAGGATTGACCCGACTGGAGCGTTATAGAACACCCCTGGATCGGTCGTCGGGTGCCCCTCGCTGTCGATGATCAGCCCCTCGGGAACCTGCTCCCCTTTCTGATACGACACTCGCAGCTTGCCCTCCGCTGTGGCGCTGGTGGTCATGTCGAGGACCATCGCGGAGTCGCTCCGGGGAGCGGCCATGCTGATGGGGTTAGTGCCAATGCGGCGCTCGATACCGCCGAAGGGAGCGACCCCGCCCGGCCCCGGAGCGTTAACACACATTGTCGCGAGGAACCCTGCCTCAGCGGCCCGCTGGGTGTAGGCCCCCAGTCGACCGACATGGTTGCAGTTGCGGATCAGCACGGTGGCGGTCCCGGTCTCGCGTCCCTTGGCGATGGCGATGTCGAGGGCCTGGCTCATCACCACTTGGCCAAAGTTAAATCCCCCATCGATCAGCGCGTACCCCGGAGCCTCCTTGAGTACCGCCAGCGGAGCGCCGAGCTTGACGTGTCCGTCGTGAATCATCTGCACATACTGCACCAGTCGCATGACCCCGTGGCTGTCATGGCCGACGAGATTCGCACCGGCCAGTTCGTGCCCGACAATGGCGGCGTCAGTCGCCGAGACCCCGGCCCCCTCAAGGATGCGGGTGGCGAGGATGTTGAGTTGGGAGTGGGTCAGGACGGGCATGGGGCAACTCGGGACACGGTACGACAAGTGGATCAGAACGCAGCCCGGAAATATAACGAAAACGAACGAGGCTGGGGATCGCTCGCCGTGGGGCACGTTTCCGACGTGCCCGTCCCTCGCGAAGCGTCGACGAACGTCATCATTCCCAATGAATGGACTGCGGAGGTTTGCCGCAAGAAACTCAAGAAACGCAAAAGGGGGAACTCTTCCTTTTGCGTTTCTTGAGTTTTTTGCGGCTTCGAGACTTCGGACCAGAGGATGTCAGATGGGCCAGATATCCCATCTCACGTTTTCAATAGGTTGCCAGTGCTCGCCTACTCCAACTCAGGCAGATCCTTGGTCAGTGCATCAATCGACCTGACCGCTTCCGTCTTCGCCAAGTGTTCGATCTCCTGGGTCAGTGAATGCGGCACCGCGATTGGCGGGACAAACTGAGTAACCTTGATCTCGGGACCTTCTTTTCCTTGTACCGTCACGACCGTCGACACCGTCAGGTAGCCCGATTCCTCACAGTTCGGGCAGGTGTAACACACGACAGACATGTAATCTGCCAGATTGATCTCCCCAGCTGCAAGGGGAGGGATGATGTCGTACTGTTCATCTTCCATCGCTGAGGTGATGAGGGCGGGATCGGCCTTGGCGATGGAGAGTGCATCGCGTTTCTCGGTCCAGCAGTTGCATTCCTCGCAGAAGGGGGCCCACGTCTCCGCGCCGGTGACGTAGCACATGACCAGTACAATCACGGCTTCCAAGAGCCAGAAGCAGTACAGCGCGATGCCGGTCGGCTTGCCGCCCTTGATCTCCCAGATGCCGTTCTCGGCCAGTCCTTGCATGATTTCGTAAGTGACGGTGGGCTGAAAGATGAGGTAGTCCACGTCCCAATCCGCGAGCATATAGATGTACCACACCCACGCGAAATACATGCCCAGCATCCCGATCACCATCGAGATCAGGACTGCGAAGAAGCGATTGCGGACCTTCATCTTGTGGCCCACACTGTTGACGGTCATCCCCATCACCGCGCCGAAACCCAGTGTCACAAACATCTGAATATAGATGATCGGGTTGTACCGGCTGATGACGGCGTAGACGAAGCTGGAAATCAGCGCCACCAGCGTGCCGAGCCCCAGCATCAAGACTGTGCCGAAAAACGGAATTCGCCCCGAGGACCGGTAATAGCGATCGGTGTTGTCGGACATCTGAGACTCCGTGTTCAGTGGTGACGGCAGAGAGACGTTTCGCGCAGGCTACACCAGCTTCCGGGCATTCTGCAATCACAATGGCCCCTCCTGGTGGAATGCCAACTCAACACTCAGCTGACAGACTTGGCTCCGCAATCTATCCTGCGGCTCGTTGATGTGGATGATTCGGAACGTCCTCCGCTGCGACTGGAATCGCTGCGTCCCTTGGAATGAGTCCATGCTGCTCTGGTTGATCGATCGGTTGTCCGCCACGCCCGGTGCGGTCGAGTCCCCGTTGCCCGGTATGTCGCCGGTCTTTCTCACCGCTCGCATTGGACTGGCAGCTGTGGTCTCCTTCCTGGCGGCGATTCTGCTGGGGCCGCGTTGTATTGCGTGGTTGCGAGTCCGGTTTTGCGAGCGCATCGATAGTGCCTCGGACACTCTCAACGAGCTACACGCGGCCAAGGCCGGAACCCCGTCGATGGGCGGGATCTTCATGGGGCTGGCGATCGTGCTGGCAGTGTTGGTCTTCGGGAATCTCACGAACGCTCGCGTGCAGCTGGCCTTGTTTGTGACCATCACGTTTACCGCGCTGGGCAGTCTCGACGACTGGATTAAGTTGACGACAAAGAAGCGGGGACTGACTGCCCGGCAGAAGCTCGTGGGCCAATGCGTCCTCTCGGCCATAACAGCGGGGTGGCTGTACGGGATTCAAGCCGAAGCCCCTCTCGGCACGGCGTTTGTCTGGCCCCTGGGGTTTGGATGGTTCTCGTTAGGAATCGGTTTGATCCCGTGGGCGATGTTCGTCATGGTGGGGGCCTCGAACGCGGTGAATCTAACCGATGGGCTGGATGGGCTGGCGGCTGGCTGTTGTTTGTTCGCGGGCTCGGCCATGACGATGGCGATCTATCTTTCGGGACATCGCGAGCTGGCGAGTTACCTGGGCATTCCGCACTTCATCGGGGTGGGTGAGTTGGCCGTGCCGCTGAGCGCGATGGTCGGAGCGGTACTCGGGTTCTTATGGTTTAATGTCCACCCCGCCCAGGTCTTCATGGGTGATGCGGGGGCACTGCCGCTAGGAGCGTTGTTGGCTGTCGGGGCTCTGGCGACGAGGCAGGAGTTGTTCCTGGTGATTGTCGGCGGCGTCTTCGTCGGCGAAACGCTGAGCGTGATCCTGCAAGTGGGCAGCCGCCGGTGGAGAGGAAAAAAAGTCCTCGCTTGCAGCCCGCTGCACAACCACTTTGTATTCGCTCAAGTGCCCGAGTCCCGGATTGTCGTGCGGTTCTGGATTGTCTCGGCGATCCTCGCGATCCTCGGGCTGGTGTGCCTCAAGTCGCTCTGACGAAAAATGCCCGGCTTGGGTGCAGATGTCAGGTTGGTCGACGAGTGTCGGCAGGCCGCGTACACTGATTCGGAAACTAGGGGCAAAAGCCGCCCCGCTCGCCTTTACCCCCGGACATTGCCCGTGACTTCTCGCCCACCCTACCGTCCCACATATTCTTCTGGGGGAGAGGGGCGGTCGACACCTAAGTTTCCGCTGTCGCCCGAATTCACGATGCAGCGGTCGCTGACACAGACTGGTCCATTGGCGACTGTGGTGGCCAAGTCTTCGACTGGAGCTGCGACGCTCTTTCGCCGCCGACTCGCCGACATTCCGTCTCAAGCCAAGCACGGCGATCTGGTGGCGATTGCCACCGAGGGCGAAGGAGTCTGGGCGCACGGACTGGTGAATCCCCGTGCGGAAGCGACCGTCCGCATTCTAACCCGCGATGGGGTTGCGCCGGATGCAGAGTGGTGGCGCGGGCAGGTCCGCCGCGCGGTCGAGTTGCGGCGGATGCTGGGGTTGGATGCGGTGACGAATGCCTACCGCGTGATTCATGCCGAAGGGGACGGGATTCCCGGACTGGTGGCTGATCGGTACGGCGATTTGATCGCCATTGAGGCCTTTACGCTGGCCATGTTCCAGCGGTCCGAGGCCCTGGCCCAGCTGCTCTGCGAGGAACTCGGCATCTCGAAGTGGGTGGTTCATCCCGGCCCCAGGACCCATGAACAAGAGGGGTTCGAGGCCAAGCCGTTCGCCGCTGAGGGAGTCCGCGACCGCGTCGTCGTCGAAGAACATGGTCTGAAGTTCGAGGTCGATCTCGCGGGGGGCCACAAGACCGGGTTCTTCTGCGACCAGCGGGACAATCGTGATCGGCTGGTGCAGTTCTGCGCAGGCAAACGCGTCCTTGATCTCTGCTGTTATTCGGGTGGGTTCTCGATCTCGGCCCGGGTGCGGGGCAAGGCCAGCGAAGTGACGGGCGTTGACCTCGATGAGAAGGCCGTCGAGCAAGCCCGCCGGAACTCCCGACTCAATCGCGAGAACATTCGCTTCGCCCATGCGGATGCGTTTCCTTGGCTCCGAGACGCGGTTCGCAACGGCAAGCAATTCGATGTCGTCGTCGTCGACCCGCCGCGATTCATCTCCTCTCAAGAAGAGATCGAAGAAGGCCGCAGCCGGTACTTCGACCTCAATCGGCTGGCCATGCAGGTCGTCGCTCCCGGCGGCTTGTATGTCACGTGCAGCTGTAGCGGTCTGATCTCGTCGGAAGATTTCTCAAGGCTGATGATCGGGGCGATTCCGCCGGGTCGGTCAGGGCAGATTCTGTACCGGACTGGGGCGGGCCCGGATCACCCGGTGGCGTCGAACTGTTCGGAGACGGAGTACCTGAAGGCCCTCTGGATGCGGGTGAGTTGAGGGGGAGCCGAATGCCCTGTCAAGGAGTTGTGGCCAGCCCGATGGGAGGGCGAAGCTCCTGCTGAGCCGCGCGCTAGGGGGCACGCGAACTGGTGTGAGCGGCTCGGCAGGAGCCTCGCCCTCCCGATAGCTTCCCTCACATTGAAAACTGAAGACATCCACCACTGACTGACTGCTTCTACTGACCACCAAAGACCTCCCACATGACCACCCTCTCCCCCGCATCCCTTGTGCAGCAGATGCAGTGGCGCTACGCCACCAAGCAGTTCGACCCGCAGCGGAAGATCCCCGCTGAGGACTGGTCTGCGCTGGAGCAGTCGCTGATCCTGACCCCTTCGTCCTACGGCATGCAGCCGTGGAAGTTCTTCATTCTCAGTCGCGATGCGGCTCTGCGGGAGCGGCTGGTTGCTTGCTCCTGGGGCCAACGGCAAGTGGCGGACAGTTCGCACTATGTCGTGTTCACGGTCCGGACTGAGATGACGCCTGCCGATGTCGACACCTACATGGACCGCATCGCCCAGGTCCGTCAAGCTGACAAGTCCGCGTTCGAGCCACTCAAGAAGATGATTGATGGCGGGGTCGTGCGAGGAATGACTGGGACGCAACAACATGAATGGGCGAGTCGGCAAGCCTACATCGCGCTCGGCAATTTCATGACCAGCGCCGCACTGCTGGGTGTCGATACTTGCCCGATGGAGGGGATCGACCCGGCGAAGTACGACGAGATTCTGGGTCTGAAAGGCAGCGGGTATGCGACCTGCGTCGGCTGTGCGGCGGGCTATCGAGCCGAGACCGATAAGTACGCCCAGCTGCCCAAGGTGCGGTACACTGCTCAGCAGGTGATTGAGCATCGGTAAGTTGTAGAACGGAATTTATTCCGTTCTGATTCGCCCCCTCATTCGTTTCAAATCGTAAAGAACGGAATAAATTCCGTTCTACGGAGCCAGCCCATGTCGACCCCCAACCCGTCCTCTGACAAGCCCCTCGATCTGGCCATTGGCGTCCCGGCGGGGGGCGACGGCGAAGTGACCGCGCGGATGGCGGGCGGGCTGGTCGACATGAATCTGTCGATCTCGCCTCGCAAGAACCCGGTCCCGGTGGCGCTGCGGAACCTAGCCAAGGCGATCAACCTGGCTCTGAAGAATGATTTCCTCGAGACCGATCTGGATGGCCTCTACAAGGTCGCGCGGGTTTGGAAGGGGCAGGTCCAGATCCTGCATAAGGACTACATCGGTCTGGGCGATGGGCTGTTCGCCTCGGTCGGTCGAGCGGCCAAGTCGATGCAACTGACCTTGCGTGGTCCGGATGCAGCCTCGCCGGAAGGGGCTGCGTGGATCGCCGAACATGGAACCAGCGCGTTTCGCGGTCTACTCGGGTTGATTGGGCGCAAGCTGAACCTGCTCCAGGAGTACGAGGACAAGGTGCCGATGTTCGTCCAACTGACGCTCGACCGCCTCGAAGCGCGACGGATCATCACGGACTGGAACCGCGAGGAATGGAAGATTACGACTTCACTGGTCGGTCTGGATGCACTCTTGAAACCGATTCTCGATCCAAGTCAGGACGATCAGGTTTAAGGATGTGGTACGAAGCATCTACCCGATTCGATTTTGACACTTCTCGCTGAAGCCGACAGAGTCTCTCGAGTGTTCCCCGCCGATGCCCGCGCACACCGCAATTCCATCGCGGTGGCAGAGGCCCGTT
>JAYTCW010000405.1:0-6512 GCA_043736295.1 Planctomycetota bacterium
CATGGCTGCGCCCTCCCTGGGTCGTTTGCGCCAATCACTTCACAATCCCTTTGTGAGCATTATTGCAGAGCGGCGGGGTGAAATGCAAAACTTCAGTTCCTGAGAAGCCCCCTGACCGCTTGCTTCTCTCGTTTCTTTCGTTTCTTTCGTGACTTCGACCAGTACCTGTCAGAAAAACTCCATTTCGATCCCTTACCTCGATTTACGGATGGCGCGCTCCCGCCTCATTCGGTATTCTCAACCCACACCGACCGACGACAGGCTCCGAACTGTCACCCGGTCCCATCAGGAAGAAGCCTCTCATGGCCAGCCTCTGTCGTGACAAAAATGGACTGAAACGCATTCTGTTCGTCGATCTGGATGGAAACCGCAAGTGCATCCGGCTCGGCAAGCTCAAGCTGCGCGATGCGGAGTCCTTCAAGCGGCACCTGGAGTCTCTGCTCTCGGCGCAAGCGATAGGCAGTAAGTCATTCGAACTGGAACTCAACGTGTGGGTTACTGAGTTGAGCGAAGACCTTCACGCTAAGCTGGCCCTGCATGGACTGGTTGAATCTCGGACAACCGACGATTCGGATTCTGTCGCACGGTTCGTCGATGCCTTCATCGCCAATCGAGAAGCGGACACCAAGCCAGCCACCCGGACCGTTTACCGTCGGACCCGCAAACATCTGGTCGACTTCTTCGGAACCAAGAAGACACTGAAGCAGATCACCACCGGCGACGCTCTGGACTTCCGGCGATACCTGATCGGAAAGAAGCTGGCGGACAACACCGTCCGCCGGACGTGTGGCATTGCTCGCCAGTTCTTCGCGGATGCCATTGAGCGAGAACTGCTCACCAAGAATCCGTTCTCTTCGAAGTCGATCTCGGTTGCCGTTCGCGGGAACGCCGAGCGGTTCCATTTCGTCAGCCGGGAGGTCACTCAGAAGGTCATTGACGCCTGCCCAGATGCCCGGACCCGGCTGATCTTCGCTCTGGCTCGCTTTGGGGGGCTGAGAACACCCTCTGAGACACTCAAGCTGCGTTGGAGCGATATCGACTGGACGACACTGCGAATGACCGTACACGCCCCCAAGACGGAACACCATGAAGGTAAAGCGACGCGAGTCGTCCCGATCTTCCCGGAGTTGGAGCCGTATCTCAGAGACGCCTTCGATCCAGAGAACGTCTTCGTTGTCACAATCGCCGAAGCTGCCACGAAGAACTTCCGGACCCGCTTCACGAAGATCATCAAGCGGGCTGGCGTGGAGCCGTGGCCGAAGCTGTTTCAGAACTTGAGGGCCACCCGGCAGACGGAACTCGCCGACACATACCCGGCTCACGTCGTCTGTGACTGGCTCGGGAACTCTCAGGCAGTAGCAAATAAGCACTACCTGCACACGACGAGCGAGCATTTCGAGCAGGCCACCAATGCGGCGCAGAAAGCGGCGCAGTACACGTCAGAATCTGAAGAATCTGAGGGAATTGCGCAGCAATCCGAAGCGGTCGAAAACGATAGAAACCTAGTGTTTTCACAGGAAACCGATGATTCTGAATGGGCGATGAGGGACTCGAACCCACGACATCCACTGTGTAAGAGTGGCGCTCTAACCAACTGAGCTAATCGCCCGAACGAAGGTATCTTCGTGAATTTCGAAGCGACTGTCAAAGTGGTGCCCTGTTTCTCATCTGAAGGCTGGGAGCGACAGATGCTCTGGCGCGAGGTGATAAAACTCTGCACAGGTTCCGTGAGGTAAAAGACAGACTAAACGTTCACCACTGGCTGGCGTGAATGAGAACGGTGAGACCCCGGTTGCCCGTCGTGCCACTCAACACCCCAGTGAAGGCCAGCATGTCCACGATTCGCAATCCATCCCCCAAATGGTCGAATGAACCGTTTTTTGGTCGAGACAATTGGTTGTGTTGTCGGCAGGTGAGCTTATTGAATTTGGCTGTGTCTCCGTTTGTCGATCAGGAGACAACATCAGGATTGGGAATCTGGATCCAAGGAATGCAGTCGGTTGCACCAATACTCGAGTCGACTCAAACAAATTATCATTCCCATCTACCATAAATCATTCAGCTGAGGGGCTTTTCGCCCGGTTGGGTCGTGCAATTGGCCACTCGGAAAAATAAGATGCAGCGTCCTGAATGCGGATTCCCTCGGGCGGGCTTGGTGAACTTGCGGATTGATCTGCGAGTCCAATGTCTCCGGGAGCTGACGCCGCACGGCTCGCCTGATGGGGGAGCTGTGTACTTGCCGTACGAGATCGTGAGCCCTTGCCTGTGTCGAATCCCACGTTTGAACTCCTGAACGACCTCCTCTCCGAGCGCATCCTGGTCCTGGATGGGTCGATGGGGGCGCTGTTGTTCTCGAAGAACTTGCAGGAGGCGGACTATCGCGGGACGCGGTTTACCTCGCACCCGATCGACCTCAAGAACGCGACCGACATTCTCTGTCTGACCCAGCCGGAGTTGATTGCCAGCGTCCATCGCGATTACCTGGAGGCTGGGGCCGACATCGTCGAGACCGACAGCTTCAACGCCAACCCGATCTCCCTGGCCGAGTTCGAACTCGGCCACCTGACCCGCGAGATCAACATTGCAGCTGCGGAGATTGCCCGCAGCGAGGTCGACAAATACACGCGGGCGAACCCCGACAAGCCGCGCTTTGTCGCGGGGAGCATCGGGCCGACGAAGGTCCAGTTGTCGTTCAATGCCGACAAGCCGGGGTATCGCCCGGTGACGTTCGACGAGATGCAGGCCAGCTACGCCGAGCAGGTGCGGGGGCTAATCGAAGGCGGCGTCGACATGCTGCTGCCGGAGACGAGCTTTGACACGCTGAACATGAAGTCGTGTCTGTCGGCGATTCAGCAGGTCTTCGACGAGATGCAACACTCCGTCCCGGTGATGGTCTCGGCCACCATCTTCATGGGGGGCCGCACGCTGACTGGGCAGACGCTGGAGGCGTTTCTCGCAGCTGTGGAACACTTCCCGGCGTTCAGCATCGGGATGAACTGCGGCATCGGGCCGAAGCAGATGCGAGAGTACGTCGAGATCCTGGCCAAGCGAGTGCCGAGCGGGACTAACATCTGCTGCTATCCGAACGCGGGGATGCCGGACGGGATGGGCGGGTTCGACTCGAATCCGGGCGAGTTCACCAAGACCGTGGCCGAGTGGGCTCAGAACGGGTGGCTCAACATCGTCGGCGGCTGTTGCGGGACGAACCCGACGTACATTCGGAGTGCGGCGGAGGCGGTCAGAAGCCTAAAGCCTAGGGGCAAGGGCCTAGGGCCAGAGGGGAGGGGGAACGCTGCGCGTTCGGCGGTCTTCAGTGGGACCGATGTGTTTGAACTGCGGCCAGCAGAGATGAGCGGTGAGAGTTTAGAGGTGAGTGTCAACGATCCCTCTGGCCCTAGGCCCTCAGCCCTAGCCCCTAGGCCCTCCACTCCCTTCCTCATGATCGGCGAGCGGACCAACGTAACCGGCTCGCGCAAGTTTGCACGGCTCATCAAGGAGAAGAACTACGACGAGGCCCTCAAGATCGCTCGCGAGCAGATCGAGGGCGGGGCCAATATGATCGACGTGAACATGGACGAAGGGCTGCTCGATAGCGAGCAGGAGATGGTCCACTTCCTGCAATTGCTCTCCGATGATCCGGACGTGAACAAAGTCCCGGTGATGGTCGACAGCTCGAAGTTCAGCGTGATCCACGCCGGGCTGAAGTGCCTGGCCGGGAAGGGGGTCGTCAACTCGATCTCGCTGAAGGAGGGCGAGGAGAAGTTCCTCGAACAGGCCCGCATTGTACGCAGTCTCGGCGCGGGCGTGGTGTGCATGGCCTTTGACGAAACCGGGCAAGCTGTCACCGCCGATCACAAGGTCTCCATTTGCAAACGGGCCTTTGCCCTGCTCACACAGAAGGTGGGATTCGCACCGTCAGATATCATCTTCGATGCCAACATCCTCACTGTCGGCACCGGGATGGAGGAGCATTCGAACTACGCCGTCGAGTTCTTCGAAGCCGTTCGCCGCATCAAGATCGAGTGCCCCGGCGCATTGACCTCGGGCGGAGTGAGCAACGTCTCGTTCTCATTCCGGGGCAACGAAGTCGTCCGCGAGGCGATGAACGCCGCCTTCCTGTACCACGCAATCCAGGCCGGCCTCGACATGGGGATCGTCAATTCGACCCAGCTCGAAGTCTACGATGAAATCGACAAGGAGTTGCTGGTCTACATTGAAGACGTACTCCTCAACCGGCACCCCGATGCCACTGAGAAGCTCATCTCTTTCGCCGAGGTCATCAAGTCGCGTGCGAGCGGCAAGACCCAGACAGCTGAGGAAGTGCAGGCGTGGCGTAAGGACACGGTCGAAGAGCGGCTCAAGCACGCCATGCTCAAGGGGATCGCCGACTTCATCGAAGCCGACACTGAAGAGGCCCGCCTTAAATACGGTCGTCCGCTGAACGTGATCCAAGGCCCGCTGATGGCCGGGATGAGCGTCGTCGGCGACCTGTTCGGACAAGGGAAAATGTTCCTGCCGCAAGTGGTCAAGTCGGCCCGCGTGATGAAGAAGGCGGTGGCGTACCTGGAACCGTTCATGGAGGCGGAGAAGGAGGCGGCCAGAAGCCTAGAGCCTAGGGCTGAGGGCCTAGGGCCAGAGGGAACTGACAAGGGGCAAGGGCCAAGGGCCAAGGCAGACTCGAATGACCAAGGTCGAGTGACCAAGGACTCTCTGGCCCTAGGCACTAGGCCCTCGACCCTAGGCCAACTCCCCTCCTCCCGCGGTCGCATCCTCATCGCCACCGTCAAGGGCGATGTCCACGACATCGGCAAGAACATCGTCGGCGTCGTCCTCCGCTGCAACAGCTTCGAGGTCATCGACCTCGGCGTAATGGTCTCCTGCGAGAAGATTCTGGAGACCGCCATCGCCGAGAAGGTCGACATCATCGGCCTCTCCGGCCTCATCACGCCATCACTGGAAGAGATGCAAACCGTGGCTCGCGAGATGCAGCGGCGCGGGTTCACGATCCCGCTGCTGATCGGCGGGGCCACTACTTCGTCCAAGCACACTGCCGTCAAGATCGCTCCGCACTACTCACATCCGGTGGTCCACGTGGTTGATGCCTCCCTCTCTGTCCCAGCTGTCGAGAAGCTGCTCGATCCCGAATCGAAAGATGCCTACATGGTCCAGGTCCGTGCCGATCAGGAGCGCGACCGCGCGAGCTTCGCGAGGCGTTCCGAGCAGGCGTTGGTCCCATACTCCCAGGCTCTTGAACGCCGGTTCCAGACCGACTGGGCCACCATCGACATCCCAACGCCCGCCTTCACCGGCACTCGCACCATTGAGGCCGACCTCAATGTGCTTCGGACCTATATCGACTGGTCGCCGTTCTTCCAGACCTGGGAACTGAAGGGGAAGTACCCGCAGATCTTCGCAGACCCGGTGGTCGGTGAAGAGGCGAAGAAACTCTTCGCCGATGCCAACACGCTGCTCGACCGGATCATTGCGGAGAAGCTGTTCACAGCCAAGGGCGTGTACGGGTTCTGGCCCGCGAACTCGGTCGGGGATGACATCATTGTGCAGGTGCCCAAGGTCCGAGGCGACCGGTTCACGCCGAAGACGAAGGGGAAGAGAAAGGGCAAAGCGAACAGTTCCTTCGCTCAACCCTCAACCCTCAACTCTCAACCCTCCCCAGCTGCGCGGTTCCGCGCGTACCTCGCCACGATCAAGCTCGGTCTGACCCGCGATCCACTGCTGGTTCTCAACGCGGTCGAAGCCCAGAACGGCCCGTTCACAGCTGACACCATCGCCGAACTCGTGAAGCCGAAGCATGTCTTTCCGTCGGTGGTGGCGAAGTCGCTGGGCTACCTCGTCGAGGCCAATATCCTCGCAGAAGTCGACGGTCGGTACTTCTTGGTGCCGGAGAGACGGGAGTCGGAAGTCGGGAGTCGGGAGCCAGCAGGAGAAGCCGCTGAGCTGTCTGGCCATCCGCCATCCGCCATCAGCCATCCGCCCTCCTCCGAACCTTCAACCCTCACCCCTCCACCCTCAACGGCCCTCCCCTTCCCCCAACTCCGCCAGCAATGGGAACGCCCCGGCCAGAAGGACTTCCGGTCGCTGGCCGATTACATCGCTCCGAAGGAGTGCGGACGGCAGGACTACCTCGGGGCCTTCGCCGTCACGTCGGGTCACGGCTGCGATGAACTAGCCAAGGTCTTCGAGGCCGACCACGACGAGTACAACTCGATCCTGACCAAGGCGTTGGCCGATCGTCTGGCCGAGGCCTTCGCCGAGTACATCCACGCCGAGGCCCGGAAGGCCTGGGGCTTCGGCCAGACCGAGGGGCTCTCCAGCGCCGACCTGATCGAGGAAAAGTACCGAGGCATCCGCCCCGCCTACGGCTACCCCGCCTGCCCCGACCACACCCGCAAACGCCAGCTCTTCGACCTGCTGGGCGCCGAACAACAAACCGGCATCACCCTCACCGAAAGCTACGCCATGTGGCCCGCCGCCAGCGTCAGCGGTTTGTTGTT
>JAYTCW010000406.1:0-11153 GCA_043736295.1 Planctomycetota bacterium
CTACAACCCGTCGGCGTGGTTCACGAGTACGGAGATGCTCGACACCGTCGCCCCGATTGACGACTGGCCGACCGAGGACGATCTGGAGGTTCTGACCAACGGGATCGTCATCAGCCACCTGCCGATCCTCGGGCGCTGGCCATCGGGTCCGACTTCGTCGGTTGGTCCGGGAACCAATGGTCAGGTGACCGTGCCTCCCACTGAATCATTCGCACCGGCACCCACCGCGTAGTTGAGAGGTCACGATGTACGAGTACCGCGCCCGCGTGCTGCGGGTGATTGATGGAGACACCGTGGAGGCCGAGATCGACCTCGGGTTCCGCGTGTCTCTGGAAGTGATGCTGCGGTTGGTCGGGATCAACGCTCCCGAGATGCGTGGTTCCGACCGCCCTCACGGCCTGGCCGCGAAACAGCACCTGTCGGAGCTGCTGCTGCAACTGACGCCAGCGGATGGTCGAATCATCGTCCAGACGCAGAAGGATCTAACCGAGAAATATGGTCGCTATCTGGCCACGCTGATCGCCAGTGATGTGAAATTGAATGACCGCATGGTGGTAGACGGCCACGCGGTGCCTTTCATGACCTGAGCCGACTCTCTGGCTCTCCTCTCTCGTCTCTCCCCTTTGGACTCTCCGATGTCTGTCAAACTCGGTCTTGATGCCCGGCTCTACCGCAACACAGGGGCCTATTCGTCGGTCACCTGGAACGAGGTCAAGAACGTCAAAGACCTGACGCTCAGCCTCGAAGCCGGAGAGGCCGACGTGACCACGCGTGGAAACGGCGGCTGGCGAGCCACCATCGCCACACTCAAAGACGGTAGCCTCGAGTTCGAGATGGTCTGGGACACCGCCGATGACGACTTCACCGCCATCCGCACGGCCTTCCTGTCGAATAGCCATATCGAGTTCGCAGTCCTTGATGGCCCCGTGAACACGACTGGGTCGCAGGGGCTGCGAGCAGCGATGGCCATCACGAAGTTCAGCCGAACCGAACCGCTCGAAGAAGCGATCAAAGTCAGCGTGACTGCCAAGCCGACCTATAGCGATCATCCGCCGGAATGGATGGTGACGACGTAACCGTACGCCATCAGGCGGTGATCGTGGGTATACCGTAGAGCCGAATCAAGGGGTCACGAGTCACCAAGATCGCGTTCTCGACAGTCGCTTGAGCGATCAGCATTCGGTCGAACGGATCGCGATGATGCGGGGGTAACGACTCGGTCGCCATACCATGCTTCATTGTGATCGGAAGAGATAAAAAGCCGCAGAATTCGATCGATTCCACGAAATCGCTCGGTGCATCGAGTTTTCCAAGACCACGCTTGATGGCGACTTCCCAGGCAGAAACTGCGCTGACCATCGCAATGTTATTGGGATCAGAAATGGCATCGCGGGCAGATTCTGACACATTGGCCCGATCTTCCAACCACCACAGAATCACATGGGTATCGAGAATCAACTTCATGGCTCGATCATCCCGAATGCTTCTGCGATATCGGCGGGCAATTCATCGAAGTCATCTGCGATTCGAACCCGTCCCTTCCAAATGCCACCAATTCGGGGCTTAGCGACCGGAACTGAACTCGCTTCGATAACCTCGATACGGACTGTGGCTCCCTCCGGAAGATTCTCGGGAGCTTCAGGGACAATGACCCCATTATGAACATGTCCATGTTGAACCATTGACTGGCTCCTGAATTGCTGTGCGGTCGGAACAGATGGAATCCTACCGGTTGTTCCCGCACGAGTATAGACGTTTTCCTCACCCTTCGTTCCCGCAGGCGCTCTTCATGCACACCTTTAACGACACTCTCGGTCGCACCTGGACCGTCACGATCAATGTCGATGCGATCCGCCGCGTGCGGTCGCTACTCGATATCAACCTGTTGGATGCCATCGAGGGAAAACTCCTCGAACGGCTGGTGATGGACCCGGTGTTACTGTGCGACATCTTGTTCGCACTGGTTCAGCCGGAAGCTCAGGCGAAAAACATCACAGATGAGGAGTTCGGTAAGTCGCTCGGCGGCGACGTGCTCGACCATGCGACCACGTCGCTGCTGGAGGAACTGGTGGATTTTTTCCCGAGCGCCAAGCGGACCCTGTTCCGCAAGGCGCTGGTCAAGCTCAAGCGGCTGGAGGGGATGGCCCTAGAGACTGCGACGCAGCGGCTGGAGAGCGACGAGCTCGAGCGGAAGATGGCCGCCGCGCTGAACCCCGCGTCGACATCTGGCGGCTGATCTGGCAACTGGCCGGAGTGGTCAGCCTCGACCCCGGCCCGTTCACGCTGCGGGAACTGGTCTGGATGGCGGATGCCAAACAGACCGATGCCTGGAACCACACCGCAGCTGTCCTCGCCATGCTGGCCAACACGCACCGCAACCCGAAGAAGACCCGCCCGTTCAAACCGAGTGACTTCCATCCCGGCACTCGCCGCACGCGACCGAAGGAGCCGCTTCCTAAAGTCGATATCTCGGTATTGAAGACCGTCTTTGTGAGGTGAGTCGGGTGTCGGAAGCCAGCACCCCAATTGAAACCACTCTCACGCCCCATCCCTTCCTGCTCCCGACTCCCGTCTCCCGACCTCCGACTCTCCTATGGCCGCTGCTCAAGGTATCCGTGCTGGTCGAGCGTTCGTCGAGCTGTTTGCCGACGACACGAAGCTCGTGCGCGGACTGCGAGCCGCCGAGAAGCGGCTGAAGGCGTTCGGGGCCAGCGTGCAGTCGATCGGGACGAAGATCTTCGGACTAGGAGCAGCTGCCATCGCTCCGCTACTGGCGGCCACGAACGTGTTCTCCGAGCTGGGGGACCAGCTGGCCAAGATGTCGGCCCGGACCGGGATCTCGGTCGAGTCACTGTCGGAACTGGGGTATGCCGCCGAGCAGTCGGGGGCGGACATGGAGACTCTCGAAGGAGGCGTCCGCAAGCTGCAGAAGTTCCTAGTGTCTGTGGCGGAAGGCTCGGACTCGGCTCTGTCAGTGCTCTCCAGCCTGGGGCTGACGCTGGCCGATCTGTCGCGGCTCACGCCGGACAAACAGTTCGAACTATTAGCTGACCGGATCTCACAGATCCAGGACCCGGCCATCAAGGCCGCGATGGCAATGGAAGTGTTCGGCAAGAACGGGACTGCTCTGCTGCCGATGTTCCAAGACGGAGCCAAGGGGATTCAGGCTCTGCGGAAGCAGGCTCGGGATCTGGGACTGGTGATCCGGACAGAGGACGCCGTGGCGGCCGAGCAGTTCGGCGACACGCTGTCCGACCTGTGGAAGGTCATCAAGAGCGGCGTCTTTGCGGTCGGGATGGCGATTGTGCCGCTGCTACAGGACTGGGCTCTCAGTGCGATCCAGGTCGCGAAGGTCACCGTCGATTGGGTCCGCGACAACAAGCAGCTGATCGTCTCGGTGTTCCAGATCGTCGCGGGCGTGATGGCTGCCGGAGCTGCGATCCTGGCGCTCGGTGTGCTGGTATACGGAGTCGGAGCAGCGTTCGGGATCGCCGCTTCACTGATCACTGGCGTCGGCACCATTCTGGGAACTATCGGCACCGTGATCGCCGCGTTGCTCTCCCCGATCGGCCTCGTGTCGGTCGCGATCGTCGGACTCGGCGGGTATCTGCTGTATGCCTCCGGACTCGGGGCGGAAGCACTGCAATGGCTGGCCGACCAGTTTCAGTTGCTGAAGGCCGATGCCCTCACCGCGTGGCAGGGAATTGGTGATGCCCTGGCGGCTGGGGATCTGTCACTGGCGGCGAAGATTCTGTGGCTCACACTCAAGATGGAGTGGCAGAAGGGCGTCGCGTTCCTGGAGGAACACTGGGCGGCGTTCAAAGAGTTCTTCCTCAGCGTCGCGACCGATGCGTTCTACGGTGTCGTCGGTGTGCTGATCAACGCCTGGGCCGGGTTGCAGTCGGCGTGGATTGAGACGACGGCGTTCCTGGCCGATGCCTGGACGGTCTTCACGTCATCACTGACCCAGGGCTGGAGTACCGCCCAGAACTTCATTAGCAAGGGCATACTGCGGTTGATGAAGTTGTTCGATTCGAGTCTCGACGTCGAGGCGGCGTCGAAGATTGTCGACGAGAACTTTGCCGCCCAGAATGCTGCCAACGATCAGCAGCGAAACCAGCAGATCGGCCAGCGCGACCAGCGTAAGCAGGAACAGCTCTCCCAGGTCGAGGCCGATCGACAAGCGGCGCAAGACGAGAATGGTCAGATGGCCGCTGACAGCCACGCCGCTCGCCAGCAGCAGAATCAAAACGATCTGCAGGCTTCCGAGGAAGCACTCCGCAAAGCTCGCCAGGAATGGGAAGCTGCGATTGCTGATGCGGCCACTCAGCGACAACAGGCCGACGCCAATGCTCCCGATCGCATGCGCCGCGCCCAGCAAGACTTGACCGGGATGGATGATCTCCTCAGCCAGATCGGGCAAGACAAAGTCAGCGTCAAAGGGACGTTCAACGCCCTCGGAGCCCGTGGTCTCGGTTCCGAAGGCCCCGCTGAACGCACCGCCAAAGCGACCGAAGACACAGCCAAGAACACGAAACGCATCCTCCAGGAAGCCCAGCACGGCGGGCTGACGTTCGGGTAACCATGACTGACACCGCACCACCCAATAGTCCTGGCCTACTCCGCAAAGCGGCTAATTTCGGAAAAGCCGTGGTGAAGCACGTCGCCGATGGCGGGAAACATGTGACCGACGAGGTCTATCTCGCTCGCCTCTCGGTCTGTGCCAATTGCCCGTCACTCGATCCGGAAAAGCTGCGATGTAAAGAGCGGACCTGTGGGTGCCGTCTGAAAACGAAAGCCCGCTGGCGTTCCGAGTCGTGTCCCCTGAAGAAATGGCCGAGTGCGTAATGCCTTAGAACCGCCTTCACAAGGGGGTGGACTATGATTTCCAAGAACTCTGACAACCACAACATCATTGCATTGCATGGTTCTTCAGCCACTTTGCAGGGAATCCGCAGACAGCGTATCGTGTAGCGGGGCAAGATACGGACGTACCATCTGTATGATTTCGAGAAATAGGCTGTTCCGTTCCGCACCTTGCTGGTTGTCACTGAATCGAACCAATACTGTCGAATGGCTTATCGGTCCATCAGCGAGCAATCCACGCCACTCCATATCATCGTGGATACAAGGCATCTCTCGAATCATTGCGGCCAGTTTGAAAATCTCATCCGCGTCAGTTTGTGCCATCGTCCCCTCGACAGTACGACCTACTCCATGTGCGTTGTCAATCGGTCGAGGGATATCGAACTGCGATCGAATCTCTCCGTAGTAAGTACCATCAGGACGAATACCGCGCAGAAACCAATAGATAGGTGGACTTGTGGTTTCCTTCCATTTGAGGACAAGCACTTGAGGCGATGACATAAGAAACGCTCGAAACGCACGGGCTGACGATCAGGTATTCGACCGCCGAATTGCGGTCGATAATCTCCGTAGCTTTGCTGTGTCGCAAGGACTTGTCAACTCCCTCCTCCAGTCTCACGACTCTCCATGCCAATCACCGTCGTCGAAAAATGGGACAGTCGCGAAGGGACTCAGGGCGAGGGGGCGTCGACCGATTTGCGGTTCATCATCCGGGGGACCGACGACGATACTGACGCCAAGAGTGCCCTAGTGGCGGGTTCGCCCCTGTTGTATTCCGGGCTGGTCCGCCAATCGTCGCACATCGAGCGGATTGGCGAAGACACCTGGGAAGGGACGGTGCGTTACGGACTGACCAGTCCGCCTGAGACGGGTCAATCGTCGTTCTCGTTCGATACCGGCGGTGGCTCGCAGCACATCACTCAGGGACGAGGCACCAGCGCCCGCTACTCTGCCCCCGGCAAGACTGCTCCGAACTTCGGCGGAGCGATCGGCGTCACCCAGGACAACGTCGAAGGCGTCGACATCTATGTCCCGATCTACAACTTCTCCGAGACCCACCACCTCGCCCCCACAGCTGTGACCGGAGCGTACAAGGCGACGCTGTTCTTCTTGACCGCGACCGTCAACAGCGACGGATTCAAAGGGTTCTCGCCCGGTGAGGTGCTGTTCCTGGGAGCCTCTGGCACGCAGCGCGGGCAGGAGGACTGGGAGATCAGCTTCAAGTTCGCCGCCAGCCCGAACGCGACCGGACTGGTGATCGGCACGATCACCGGAATCATTAAGAAGGGGTGGGAGTACCTCTGGGTGCGGTACGCCGATGCCGAGGACACGACCGCCAAGGTGTTAGTGAAAAAACCGATCGCGGTGTATGTCGAGCAGGTTTATCCCACCAACAGCTTTGCTTCGCTCGGGATTGGTTCTTAGGTCACTTCACAGCTCGCACCCATGGAAAAAGTCCAGTCTGGTCAACCACTGCGCATCCCTGCCGAGACGTTCAACGCGTTCCTCGACGCAGCTCAGGATTTTCGCAACCGCCAACAGGCACGGTCCCGCGAACCCCATCCGACGTTCCGTCAGTCCGGGATCGTGAAGGTCAAGAACGCCAGCGGTGAGGAGCGTGGTCGGTTCGACGTTCTCGGGATCGATCGCCCGATCTTCACCCCCACTGACAACCTCGACACATTCCAGAACGACATTCTGCTGGTCGGTGTGGTCCCCGATAAGGAGGACCATCCCGGCCGGTTTTGCATTTTGTTGGAGCCACTCGCAGTCGATAGCATCGGCCTGGCCGTGATCAGCGGCGTCTGCCCGGTGCGGCTCGATATCGAAGAAGAGAGCGATGCGTTCGCCGAGATCGAACACGAAGAGACCGGGTTCCTCAAGTCCGGCGGCAGCGGGTCGGCGACGATCCTCTGGAAGGAACCCGGCACCGGACCTGACAAGTGGGCCGTCGTTCGCCTCGGCGACGCCCAGCCGATCATCCGCAAGGCCGAGATGATCGACACCTTGAAGCAAGGCGACACCGAACCCGCCAAGGCCTGGCTCCTCAAGTACGAGAACGACGACTGGGAACGCACCGACCAGCAGATCGATCTGTACGGGGATCAGGGCTTCCGAGGCGTGGCGTTCGGCAAGACCACCACCGTCGACGCCGGAGACAAGATCGATGTCTACTTCTCCCACGAGGCGAAACACTGGTACGGCGTGGTCGGCGGCTGGTACTTCCACGGCGATGTGGTCGATGACATTCCGGAAGGCGCGGGCGGCGAAGTGAAGCTCAACGTCGGGGCCGGTGCCGATGCCCGCGAGATCACCGTCCCCGCCTACAGCCCCTACGCCGATGCGAGCGCCAATGACTTCGTCTCCGTCAGCTGGAACACGTTTAGTCTGCACTGGGACATCGGGCCGTTTCAAAGTGGCAGCGATGTCGATCCCGGCTGCGGTCTGGAGAAGGTGGATGACGCCAACGACCCGGATGACGGCAAGTTGCGGGTGAAGGTGGCGGATCTCGCTGGACTGCTCCCCGACACTGAACACCATGATATGAAATCTCGACTAGCTCGGATCGCCTTGTCTTGACAAAGCAATCTCGGCAAGTGAAGAATCGAACTCAAGGAAGTACTGAAGCATCTTCCTCAAGCAGATGAATGACACGAACCGAACGCATTCCGTGGGATTCGTCATGTCGCGTCGAACCAAATCTCAGAGTACCTCCAAACCAGAAACGGTCACTCCGGTTCCTGCTACTGGTATTGTTGTCCCGAGCCGTGCGAAGTATAGAAGCACGGCTGCGGCATTTGTTTTGGGGATTGCGGTCGCAGCGTTGGTCAGTGCCGTACTGTGGCCTTATGAGGCAGTGGCGAGACGAGTCCCAGCCCCACAAGCCGCAAAGAGTCAATCGGCACCAGCAGTCAAACCGATTGTCACCGAGCCCGAACTTTGGCGTGTGGCCGCGATGACCGATGAGGAACTCGCAGCGGTCGACATCGCTTACCTCAACTTGTTGTGTGCGACGGGATTGCCCGGTTCTGAGTCGCTGAACATCCCGCAATGTCGCCAGACACTCGATCAATGGGCGGCACTGGTGCAGCGTCAAACGGAGAAATACCTCTACAAGTTTCAGCAGAACCCCAAGGAGTACGAGGGCAAAGAGGGCTACTTCCGGATGTTGATGCTCGTCACCGTGCTGCAACAGGATCTCGGGGTGCATTACAACATGGACCGAGTGCGAGAAGTAGACTTCAAACGGTCGCAGGACTTGTTCATTCATGGAATGATCAACAACCAGAACGGTGGCACGTGTACGTCCATGCCAGTTCTCTACACTGCTGTGGCTCGTCGGTTGGGATATCCTGTGCGGTTGGTTCTTGCAAAAGCCCACGTGCTGTGTCGCTGGGACGATGGAGCTGTGCGGTTCAACATCGAAGGCTCCGGGGTTGGAATGAACAGCCATCCCGACAAACACTATGTCACATGGCCGTATCCGATTACTGCTCCAGAGATTGAACGTGGCGAGTATTTGCGTGCGTTGACACCCCGTGAAGAGCTAGCCCTCTTCTTGGCGGGACGCGGCCATTGCTTGGATGAAAATGGCCAAGAGGCGGAAGCCTATGTCGCGTATGCCCATGCTTACGAACTGTCCCCGAAGCAGCCGGAGAATTTGGTATTTCTTCATCGGAGTCTGCTTAAATCCGTTGATCTCCCAGCCTTGGCCCTCCGGAAAGGAGAGACGGGCCGAGAGCTGTCTGCCTCAGTGGCCGACGATGCCGTGTTTCAACACCGTCTCAATCAAGAACAGATGGAGAGACGGCTGCAGTGGGAGCAAGAGCTGAGTCGCCAAAATGAGATGTATGATCGAAACCTGTACGGTTCCTCTCCTGCAAATGCGCACACAAACCCATCGCCACTTTTCCCCAACTCGACTTCCCCAATTCCCAACTGAAGGCCATAACATGTCCTCAAAAGTCGCTTGGACCAGTTTTGTGTTCGCATTCCTGCTGGTCCTCCAAGGAGCCAGTACCGCCTCTGCCTACTACAACCCCAGTTCAGGCCGCTTCCTCAGCCGCGACCCGATCATGTACCCGGACGGGGCAAATGCTTACGCAGCGTGGTATGTGCCCGCCAATGTCGATCCAGATGGAATGCTCGCAGTTACAGTGGTAGAAACACAGCAACCAAAGTGCAACGCGAAGCCTGCCGTAGTAAGGTGGTTGTTTAGTCTTGAGAACGATGCTCCGTGCAATGGATTCATAGTCCAGAAGGTTACTGTGAAATGTGGGAAATCGAAGTGTGGAGACGAAATCAAGACTGAGACATTTAGCTACTATGAAGCATGGCGAGTTCGCAAAGGTAAGCGAACCGGGGATGCGTTCAAAGGAGTGGATCGATTCATATCATCCCCGAGTGATTGCCAAAAAGGCACATACGAGCAAACCGGCGAGATTCGCTTCTACTGTAACTCGGCAATCCCCGTGGGAGAGAATTATATTGGCGGTGCTCCTGGCGACGGTATTAATGGATGGGAAAAGGGGCGTTCATATCCAAGCACCCCTAGCAATTGCACTACTAGTGCAGGAGGCTTGTGGTCAAAGGAAGCTGAGCCAAGTTTTTGGGGCTCGTTAAGCGGAGTGACGGAATACTCCTACCGATGGGCAAAGCACGATTGGAATTGCTGTTCCAGCGATAAACCTTGCTGCGGTGATGGAAGCGTAACCGCAAAACTGGTTCACTCACCCTGACAGGAGAACGTCATGTCCATTTTTCGAAAACCCGTGATTGCCCTCTACGCTTGGCCATTTGTCATAGCGACGCTTTTGTCGTCGATGTCTGCGGCCCCTCCTTCAAATGTGGGCAGTGACAGAAACGAGAGTGTCACAACAGAACAAGATGTGCTTGCAGCAGAATGGAAGAAATTGATCGTTGGCCGTGAACATCGCCAACAAAAAAGAGGAGCTGATCAGTTCGTAGGGTACTTACGCGGTCGATTGAACATTTCACCTCCTGACTGGTGGGTTGATGCCATTCGCAAGGATCCATCCATTGACGCGGATGCATCCGAGCGAACAATCCATCGGCTCATCAAGTCTTGGAAGACATCCAGCGATGGCTGGAAGTTCTATGGAGTCAATAGCGTCACGAACGAAGGCGACGACTTAAGGGTGAAACTCGATGGACATGATCTACTTTTGAAAAGAGCTGTGGCCAGCGACTTCTCTGATCTTGGATGGAACAGCCAAGACATTGGGGCAGTGTCCGGAGCCTTCCGGGATGAGCTTTTCGCAATGGCCGTGACTTGTGATGAAGTCGGTCCTTCGAATATCGGAGTCTTCTTACAGGACGGTGGTCAGCTCAAATGGAAGAGAGAACTTCGTCCGACCGCCCCGGGGCAAAGCTCTGGAGGAGGTTGGGGCGCGTTCACAGAGGTTGTCATCAATCACAACACGGTAGCCATTTGGGTCGCTCATGACTATGGCGTTGGAATGGAAATCCTAGACAGACTTAGCGGAGAATCTATCGCGTATTTCAGCAGTGCTCAATGTAAGAATGCTCCCGAAACTACAGAGCCTCCTGTGCCTTGAGTTGTGTGTCGGCCGCAGATCCCGTTTGGTGCAATCCAAGCCTGACCCGCTCGATCGCCAGCCAGACTTCACCAACTTCGAATGGGTGATCGTCCCCAACGGCGACGCGGGCGAGATCCATGCCGATCTCCCGCAGGCCCGAATCGTCCCCTACACCGGCCAGACCCAGAACATCGGCGAACTGAAACAGTTCGCCTGCCAAACCTGCCGAGGTGATGTCCTCGTCGAGGTCGATCACGACGACGAACTCACCCCCGACTGCCTCGCCGAACTCGCCTCCGCGTTCTCCGATCCCCGAGTCGACTTCGCCTACTCCAACAGCTGCGAGATCCACGAAGGCAAGCCGTGGAAATATGATGAGCAATTCGGCTGGCGGTACCGCCCGTTCACTTGGGATAGCGAACCCCAGTTCGAATGCGTCGCCTTCGAACCGTCCCCTTCATCGTTCTCCAAAATCTGGTTCGCCCCCAACCACGTCCGGGCCTGGCGGTCTGGGTTCTACCACCAGATCGGAGGCCACGATCCCGTGCGAGCGGTTCTCGATGACCACGACCTCCTCTGCCGCACCTATATCTACGGACGAGTGAAGCACATCGACCGTTGCCTTTATATCTGAAGTTTTGCATTTCACCCCGCCGCTCTGCAATAATGCTCACAAAGGGATTGTGAAGTGATTGGCGCAAACGACCCAGGGAGGGCGCAGCCATG
>JAYTCW010000407.1:0-2467 GCA_043736295.1 Planctomycetota bacterium
TGAGGACATCATTGCCCGGGCGCAAATCCCGTGCCAAGTTTTCCGGGGGCGGTAAAGATTCTAAAGTAAGTGCCATTGGGCTAGCGCCGTGCCGCTCACAGGAGATGTCGCCCTCTACTCCGGCGGTCGGTCACCCGGAATCCCCTCCCCGAACCCGCTGTTGTCCGCAGCTGGCGGCGGCGGTGCGGGTCGATCATCGCGGCGGTCGTTCTGTCGGCGCGGCTGCTTGTCTTGTCGGGGAGCGTTCTGGCCGGTGGGTGGGCCGCCGCGCGGGGCCTCGGGGCGGCTATCTCCGGGGCCACGCTGGTTCTGACGAGGCGGCTGATCGCGCGGGGGCGACTGCTTCGGCGGATCGCGACGTGGTCCGTGATCACTGCGACCTTGCGGAGGACGAGCGGGGGCCGGGCCACGGTCGCCGCGTCGGTCATCCCGTCGCGGGGGACGTTGTGGCGGTGCGGTCCCCGGCCCTGCTCCCTCGGGCGGAGGCGGGCCGCCCTCGTTGACTTCACTCTCGATCGCAGCTGAGGTCACGGCATCGCGCGGGAGATCATCCACGGGAGGAGGTGGGGCTGCCTCGGTCTGCGATCGCGGCGGGGCCAACTCGCCCGGCTCGAACACGAACTCCAGATACGGCGAGGACAGCTCCTTCAGCGGTCGCTCGCGCCGCATCGCCTCGATCAGCTTCATCGCCGGGCGACCCGCACACTGGCAGCGGACCGTCGTGACCTGTGCCCCGACCTTCCGCTCGGCCCCGCACGCAGCGCATTGCCAGACACGCCGTACATCGTTGTCGAGCCTGAGACCAGCACCACGCATTATGAACCTCCTCGGGGAATCGGTTGAATGATTGTAGACCGCCCCGAAGCTTTCCCACAGCCCGCAACGCCAGCAGGGCGTCTCTGATTGCAAGAGTCTCCTCTGGCGATCAAACCTCGGTCGGGGCCAGTCGGATGCCGAAGCAACTCAAGCAGCTTTCGGGATGAGTCCGATTCTCTGCCTCTCACGGCCTCAATGGTGGCTCTGCGAATCCTCTGGAAAGGCCCCGCTGCGGACCTCGCGGGTGTACTCGCGCACGGCGTTTTGCACGGTCTCGCGCAGCTGGGCGTATTGCTTGACGAACTTGGGTCGGAAGCCGCTGAGGCCGAGCATGTCGGGAGTGACCAGAACCTGGCCATCGCAGTCGGGACCCGCTCCGATGCCGATGGTCGGGATCGACAGCTCGCGAGTGATGGCAGCTGCGATCTGACGGGGGATCAGTTCGAGGACGATGGCGAAGGCGCCGGCCTGCTCGGCGGCTTTGGCATCGATCATTAGTTGGTCGGCATCGCGCTGGACTGCGGAGTGACGACCGAACTTGCGGACCGATTGGGGCCGCATGCCGACATGGGCCATGACGGGGATCTCGACGCGGTGCAGAGCGGCGATCGTCTCCGCCTGGGCTTCGCCGCCTTCGAGTTTTACGGCGCTGGCTCCGGTCTCTTTGAGGACGCGGCCCGCATTGCGGATCGCCTGACGGGGGCTGACTTGGTACGTCATGAATGGCAGGTCGACAATCACCAGCGCCCGTTCGGTGGCCCGCGTGACCATCTGGGCGTGATAGATCATCTCGTCGAGCGTTACGGGGAGGGTGGTGTCTTTTCCCTGGACGACCATGCCGAGCGAGTCGCCAACCAGCAGGGCGTCGACATCTGTCTCGTCAAAGATCTTCGCCCAGAGTGCGTCGTAAGCAGTGAGGACGCTGAGCTTCCGCCCTTCGCTCTTCGCCTTCACGAAGTCGGGGACAGTGACGGATCGAACGGGCTTGGACGGAGTGGCGCTCATTGCGGACCTGCTGGGGGCGAAGACTTCCGAAGTCTTCGAAGACTTCGGAAGTCTGACTGACGCGCAACGATTGTGACAGGATCGTCCCCGTTTGCCGAGTCGCCCGCTGCTTCGCTGGCTCCATCGATTTCACGAAGTCCGAAAGGAGATGGCACAAATCAACTTCCCGATTTTGATTAAAGCGGAAAGCAATGAAGTCAACACAGAGTGAGCAACCAGTGCCCTTTCCCCCGTGATCTGGCAGCTGAATGTGGAGAGTCAGTCACATCGTCTGGGACAAGACGCCTTGAGCACGGGCGTGCCTCCTGCGTTGCAAGGTCGCGGTACATCGATGACGCTGACACCCGCGATGGCGGGCCTCATGGAGACGACAGGCCACACACCGTAATGAAAAATCATGGCGGCATTGTGAACACTTAGGGCAGATTCACAATCTCTCTTCAGTGAACTCACGAGCGATCAGCCGTCAGCGATCAGCCGTCAGCCAGAAGGTTTTGTTTCGGCTTCTGGCTGATGGCTTAGACTGAAGACCAATTCTGAACATGCTCTAGCTGGACAGCGCCAGGTTCACTGTCGAATATGATCGCGACATGAATGAGAGACGGCGTTTCTGTCGTTCCAGTGGATTTCGCAAGTGACAGGGACA
>JAYTCW010000408.1:0-7906 GCA_043736295.1 Planctomycetota bacterium
GCTCCAACGCAATGAACTCGCGAGGGCCTACCGCTACAAATCCCGTAACCTCTTGCCGCCACTGAGGAACCAGTTCAGAACCTAAACCGGACAGTAGAATTACTCTCGGTTGACATTCCTTCCCACTCGCCGGACAGTGTGATGTGTGCGGAGTTCCATCACCCCGATGAAAGGGAGAGATCATGCGTTTACTCGGACGGAAACTCGGTTGGGGAGCAGCTCTGCTGCTGGCAGTCAGTGGAGTGGTGCGTGCGGACCAATACGGTTTGACGGAAGGGAAGCTTGAGCTGCAATCGGCCAACGTGCTGTCGTTTGGCCCAGATGGCATTCTATTCGTCGGCGACAGCAAGGCGGCCAAGATCTACGCCGTCCAGACCGGCGACAAGCCCGGCGACCCAACAAAGGTCGAGCAGAATCTGGAGAACGTGGCCGGGGCGATTGCGAAGACTCTCAGCGTCGACAAAGCTGAGATCGTCGACATCGCGGTCAATCCGCTGAGCGGACATCTGTTCGTGTCGGTGACGACTGGGGTCGGGCCGCGTCTGGTCGCTCTCGATGGGAAGGGGGGAATCACCGCGCTGCCACTCGACAAGATCGCCTTTGCCAAGCTCGACATCCCGAATCCTCCGGAAGACAAGGTCGTCGGCGAAGGGCGGCGGGCGAAGAACCATCGCATGAACGCCGTGACTGACCTCGCGTTCGTAGACGGCAAGCTGCTCGTCTCTGGCATCGCCAGTGGGGACACGCCGTCGACGGTGCGGTCGTTCGATTTCCCGTTCAACGACAAGGTCGCCTCCACGGGCTTGGAGATCTACCACGGAGCCCACGGACAGCTGGAGAACTACGCTCCGATCCGCACGTTCGTCCCGTTCATCATCAATGGTGAGGCGAATGTGCTGGCCGGGTTTACTTGCACCCCACTGGTGAAGTTCCCGGTCTCGGCCATCACCGGGAGCAGCCCAGTGAAGGGCACCACCGTCGCAGAACTCGGCAACCGCAATCAGCCACTGGACATGATTGCCTACAAGAAGGACGGCCAGGACTTCCTGCTGCTCGCCAACAGTGCGCACGGGATCATGAAGATCAGCACCGAGGATCTCGACAAGGCCGCTGCCATTGAGGCTCCCGTGGGCGGCGGCGGCACCGCCGGGCAGAAGTTCGAGAAGATCGCCGATTGGACAGGCGTCGTGCAGCTGGAACGACTCAACGAGACGCACGCCGTCGTGTTGGCCACGACCGCAGATGGTCGAAGCGATTTGAAAACGCTGATGCTTCCGTAAGGGGAAGTTTTCAGTCGTCAGTGGTTAGCTTTCAGTGAAAGCCCACCGGTGGGCTTTTCGTTGGATTCAGCCATGAATACCGTTCGACGGTGTGCTTGAGGTTGTCCGGCCCGCCGGTGAGAATGGCCGCATTGTGTTGACATTGCCCACGTATGAATTCGAGCTGCCGCCCCATGCCTTTTGTGCCCCTCCCCCCGAGCCAACAACTCGTCGCTCCTGGCAAATGGCCGGTGGTGGGAGAGCGGGCACCATTGGTCCCCGTTGGACCGTGGACGGTGCAATGCCGTGGGGCCATTGAGAAAGAGCAGACTTGGTCACAGGAGGAGCTGCGCGGGCTGCCGCAGACGAGTCGCTCCATCGATCTGCACTGTGTGACCCGCTGGTCGCGGCTGGGGGTCGAGTTCCGCGGGGTGCGGCTCGCGACATTACTCGACCATTGCCGTCCGCTACCCATCGCTCGGTTCGTGTCATTCGTCGCTCATAGTGATCGGAGACACTCGACCTCGCTGCCGCTGTCGGTCGCGCGAGACGCCGATCTGCTCGTCGCGTTCGAGGCGGACGGACAACCGCTCTCGACCGAGCACGGCGGACCAGTCCGCATCGTGACCCCGGGGAGGTACTTCTACAAAAGCCTGAAGTGGCTCGCCCGCATTGAACTGCTGACCGAGGATCGGCTCGGGTACTGGGAGGCAAACGCCGGGTATCACAATGGGGCCGACCCGTGGACAGAAGAAAGATTCCTTGCGGCGGACATTGATCTTCAGACCGTGCGGCAGTTGCTCGCCTCTCGGGATTTTAGCGGTCGGGACCTGCGGGGAGTCGTGGCCACCGGGATGGACCTGCGAGGACTGAAAGCCACGGGAGCCAAGCTCCGCGATGCCCACTTCGAGGAGGCCGATGTCCGTGACAGCTGCTTCGACGGAGCCAATCTTTCCGGGGCCCATCTGGAGCGAGCCGATCTGCGGGGGTCGACGTTTTGTGTCGATGCGAATGGAGTCGCAGCTGACCTGGAGGGGGCCGACTTTCCCGGGGCGGACTTACGGGGAGTGAAGTTCTTCGGGGCTTCTCTGTTCGGGGCCACGTTCGGGCTGATCGATCCCGATGACCAAACATCCTCCCCAGCTGTCGTCGACGGTACGACCCACATCGATCATGCAGCCCTCACGAGCCTTGAATCCACGCCCCAACAATTGGTGTTTTTTAAAAACGCAACCATTTGGAGTGTGGCAGGCGGGGTGCCACAGTGATAGATTTGCGGTAACTTGGCGGCCGAGTCTGGCCGCCAGCCCACGACGACACCTCCGATTGCGGCAGGGACGCCATGATTTCCAAACGACTTGCGCTCGAGTTCGACGGTCACTCCCAGCGGGAGGGCAAGCTATACTTCTATGCCAAGCAGGTCAATCTGGTCCGCCGAGCCGGTGACATACTGCATTACACCGTCAAGGGGAGCCAGCGGTCGCCCTACGATGTCTATCTGAACTCGGGAGGGGCGGACGAGGACTCTCTCATCGAAGCCACGTGCAGCTGCCCTCGCGCCGAAGATGGCGACACCTGCAAGCACATGTTCGCAGCACTTCTGGCCGCCGATAGTTTAGTGAACTGGGCACCACCAGGAACCCGCAGCCTCGACATCGCACATGTCTCTCTCGACGATGTCGACTTCGAAGGCGAAATGGATGACATCGAGAATGAGGATCTGGAGGAACTCGCCTCGTTCATCATTCCGACGACCGCGACCACGGTGTCCCGAGTGGCTCCCGTCGCCTACATTGGCCAGCAGGGCAGTTCGTCCGGCGGCCTTATTGCCAGCAGCCCCACCGTCGCCTCTCCCGCAGGCGTGCCAGCGATCCCCGCTGCCAATGTCTGGATGAGTGCCCTCCAAGGCATCCGCTCGGAGCGGCAGGCTCAGCGACCGATCGTCCACTCGCTCGACACTCAGATCTGGTACGCCATCAATGCGACTCGTTCCGTCTCGGAGAATCAGATCGCCATCGAGCTGTTCAGCCGAACGCTCGGACCGGATGGCGTCTTGTCCAAGCCGAAGCTCGTCGAGACAAAGTACCAAGCCATCGCTGCTGCCACGACACGGGTCGAGCGAGAGTTCCTGACGCAACAGCTCAGCAACCCGTATCAGGACATGGACTGGCGTCGCCGACTTACCGCCACTCGCAAACGCGAGTACGAACTGTCCTTGGAACCCGATGACGCCGAAGGGGTCTTTCCGCGACTCGCTGCCACCGGTCGCCTGACCTGGATCCTGGATGCCAAGCAAGCGTGGGACAACGTCCAGCCGATTCGGTGGGATGCGATCCCGTATCGGTTCCAGCTGACGGCCGAGCGACTGCCCGATGAGTCTGGCTGGAACATCAGTGGCGAGCTGTCGACGTATGAGGGGTCCACGACTGCCCCGCTCTCCGATGCCATCATGACGGTCGGGCAACTGGTCCTGTTCAAAGACCGGATCGGGATGCTGGCCGATGAATCGGACAGCCCCTGGATTGGGACGCTGGCTCCTCGTCCGTGGGTCGTCACGAATGACCAGCGCGGGACGTTTTTGCAGTACCTCGCCACGGTGTCCCCCGCACCGGTCACGCGGTTCCCCGACGAGTTCTGTGCGATCGCCACGATTGATCCGGTCGCGGTCTTGATGGTCGACCTCAATCCTGCGGGAAAGAAAACCACCATCAGTGCCCGACTGAGATACCAGTACGGCGAGGGCCGCGTGGCAGCGGGTGAAGCGATCGAGATGGTCTTCGATTCGACCAACGGCATCCTTTACAACCGCAACCGCATCTTCGAGAGGGAACTGGTCCGGAAGGCTCAGGCCCTTCAGGTGGCCAATGGGAGCTACTGGGACGGGTTCTCCGAGCTGCGTTGTGAACTGAACCAGTTCCCGGAGTTGGCACGGAATCTCACCGACGCGGGCTGGATCGTCGAAGCCAACAACGAGCGGCTGCGCACGTCGGGCAGCCTGAAGCTCAGCGTGACGTCGAGTTCGCCGACGAACATCGACTGGTTCGACCTGGATGGGCAGGTCGACTTCGAGTTCGGGTCGACGACGCTGCCGAAGCTGCTCGATGCCGTACGGCGCGGGGAGAAGACGATCCGCCTGGACGATGGAAGCGTCGGCTTGTTGCCCGAGGACTGGATCAAGCGATTCGGACGTATGGCCGATCTCGGCAGTACGGAGAATGGGCAAGTTCGATTCCAGTCGTCGCAAGCACTGCTGCTCGATGCCCTCTTGGCGAGTGATGAGCAGGCGACGTTCGACCTCGGGTTTAAGACTCTCCGCGAGAAACTCCGCAAGACGCACAAAGTCAAAGCCATCTCCCATCCCAAGGGGTTCGGCGGCACTTTGCGCGATTACCAGAAGCACGGGCAGGGGTGGCTATCATGCCTGCATGAGTTGAACCTCGGTGGATGCTTGGCCGACGACATGGGTCTCGGCAAGACCATCCAGGTTTTGTCGTGGTTAGAGACACTGCGGCAGCGACAGGAAAAGGCGGGCACGGAGAAACGTCCGTCACTGGTCGTGGTCCCGAAGAGTCTCGTTTTCAACTGGGTCGCCGAGGCCACGAAGTTCACGCCCAAGCTGCGCGTGCTGAACTTCACGGGCAAAGAGCGTGTCGGGTTGGAAGACCTCGCTGAGATCGACCTCGTCGTAACAACCTACGGGACCATGCGGAACGACATCGAGAAGCTGCGCGAGATCGATTTCGAGTACCTGATCCTCGACGAAGCCCAGGCGATCAAGAACTCGAATGCGCAAGCTGCCAAGGCCGCGCGACTGCTTAAGGGCCGCCACCGGTTGGCGATGTCGGGAACGCCGATCGAGAACCATCTCGGGGAACTCTGGTCCCTGTTCGAGTTCATCAATCCGGGTCTGCTCGGCAACTCCACCGCGTTCCATCGGGTGGCGCGCGGAGCCGCAGCCGAACCCGAATCGCTCCAGTGGCTCTCTAAAGCGATCGCCCCGTTCGTGCTGCGTCGGACCAAGGGGCAGGTGCTGACCGAACTCCCAGAGAAGTCGGAACAAGTCTTGTACTGCGAGATGTCGCCCAAGCACACGAAGCTCTACAACGAACTCCGCGACCACTACCGAGCCTCGCTCACCCAGACCGTCAACGAGAAGGGACTGGCCAATTCGAAGATCCATGTCCTCGAAGCCCTTTTGCGTTTAAGACAAGCTGCGTGTCACCCCGGCCTGCTCGATGTGACTGCTAAAAAGGAACTCGGACCTAAGCTCGAAGAGCTCCTCGAACGCCTCCGCGAAATCACAGCGGAGGGACACAAGGCCCTCGTCTTCTCGCAGTTCACGTCGTTCCTGGCCATCTTGGAACTGCACCTGAAGAAAGAGAAAATCCCGTACCTGTACCTCGATGGGAAGACCTCGCTCAAGGACCGCCAAGCCCGCGTCGAGCAGTTCCAGTCCGATGGCCAGAAGACCCCGCTCTTCCTCATCAGCCTCAAAGCCGGTGGCTCGGGTCTCAACCTCACAGCTGCCGATTACGTCTTCCTGCTTGACCCGTGGTGGAACCCCGCCGTCGAGACGCAGGCGATCGACCGTACGCACCGCATCGGCCAAACGCGGAAGGTCCACGCCTGCCGTCTGATCACACGCGGGACCGTCGAGGAGAAAGTCCTCGACCTGCAAAAGAAAAAGAAGAACCTCGCCGAAGCGATCCTCTCAATCGACGGCAGCCTCCTCCAAAAACTCAGCTGGGACGATCTGCAGCTGCTGTTCAGTTAGGCGAGCGGAACCTGCTCCGCCAGACTTCCGAAGTCTCAGAAGACTTCGGAAGTCTTCGGGGACGGGAACCTTTCATACGGCCAAGCCTCGCATAAGAGGCGTTTTGGCTCATCGTGTTGGGTGACCCAGACATCGCTTGGGATGTCTGGGTGATGCAGGAACAAGCGGATTCAATGGCGAGCGTGCCTCTGTCACCTCTTGTTGCTCTGTAACCCAGACACTCAAAGCAGTGTCTGGGCCACCCTGCCCCGGCTGTATTCTCACCGGGCAGTTCTCATTCGTGAGTTCAATCCGCTGGAGCCGAAGCAGAGCTTCGGGGTCGGGGAGCCTCGTCACCAAGCCGGAGCTTGATGACGAGGCTCCAAATTCGGGACAATCAAATGTGACGCACACGCGACCATCGTCGGGCCCGCTTCCGCTCGCCGGTTAGCCCTTCGCCGTCAGCCGCATGTCGTGGGTATACGGAGCCCGGTAATCGCGGTCGGTCATGGCCTGGGCCTCAGCATCGTCGATGATCTTCTCGGTTTCCGGATTCCACATAATGCCGCGTCCCAGTCGGGCGACGAGGTTCCCCAAGTGGCACACCGTGGCCGAGCGGTGGCCGATCTCGATGTCGCACACCGGTAGTGCCCGACTGGCCATGCAGGCCAGGAAGTCCTTCGTGTGGTCCTTGCTCTGGTAGAGCTGGGTCAGGCCGGCGGCATCGAGGGGTTGCTTGAGGATCTCCTCGGGGGTGGAGGTGATCTTGCCGCGGGTGACGTAGACCTCGCCCTTGGAACCGATGAACCGGGCCCCCTGCTGGATGTCCTTCTGGCCTTGGCCCAGCGTGACCTTCACCCCATTGGCATAGGTGTAAACGATACGGCAGGTCTCCGTGACCTCGTGGAGTTTCTTTTCGTTGAACGTCGCAGTGCCATCGACCGCCACCGGGCCCGACTCATCCATCCCGAGTCCCCACTGCGCGATGTCGAGATGATGCGCCCCGAAGTTCGTAATCTGGCCACCCGAGTAGTCCCACCAGAACCGGAAGTTGTAATGCACCCGCTTGCCGTTGTAGGGGCGAAACGGAGCTGGCCCGAGCCACAGGTCGTAGTTCAGTTCTGGCGGTGCTTCCGAGTCGGGACCGATGTCCTTGGGATAGTTCGGGCCAGGGATGCCGACATGGACCTCGCTGATGTCCCCGATGAAGCCGTTCCGCACCAGCATGCAGGCTTGCCAGAACTCCTTGCTCGACCGCTGCATGGAGCCGGTCTGCACGATCCGCTTGTGCTCGCGAGCGGCATTCACCATGCGGCGGCCTTCGGCGATGGTGAGGGACAACGGCTTCTCGCAGAACACATCCTTCCCCGCCTGACACCCGTGGATCGTCATCAGCGCGTGCCACTGATCGGGCACCGTCACGATGATGGCATCGATCCCCTTCTGGTCGAGCAGTTCCCGGTAGTCGCCAAAGACCGCTGGCTTCGGTCCCTTCTTCTCGACGAGTTCCACGGCAGCTGCGGCGACTTTCGAGTCGACATCGCAGATGGCCGCGATGTCGCATCCGGCCCCGAGGAACCGGTTGAGGTTGCCCGTCCCCTGATTCTTGACGCCGATGGCTCCGATGCTGACCCGGTCATTGGCCCCGAAGACCCGGCTGGGGAGGATCAGCGGAGCGGCGAATGCCGAGGCAGCGAGGACACCTGCCTGTTTGAGGAAGGAGCGACGGTGAGTGCGAACAGCCATAAGGAGCGTCCTGAACTTTTTGAGTGGGTCAGAATTACCTACAGAGTAGTATCTGAAGTTTTGCATTTCACCCCGCCGCTCTGCAATAATGCTCACAAAGGGATTGTGAAGTGATTGGCGCAAACGACCCAGGGAGGGCGCAGCCATG
>JAYTCW010000409.1:0-1906 GCA_043736295.1 Planctomycetota bacterium
GGCATGGCTGCGCCCTCCCTGGGTCGTTTGCGCCAATCACTTCACAATCCCTTTGTGAGCATTATTGCAGAGCGGCGGGGTGAAATGCAAAACTTCAGCCATAAACCTCTTGCCCGTGGTCGTCCAGAATCCGCACCTTGAAAGTCCAGTCCCCGTTCAATCCGACTGTGGCGAAAGATTCCGACCTGTCGGGCAAGACAGCTACCAAACTAAATGTCATTGGATCGCGGGGTAGGCCCTTGACGCGAAATACGGTGCGAGTCGAGTTTGCCACTTCGAAACGTGGAAACGTGACGATGTACCGAGGGTATGTCCAGAAACCGAGATCAACGATCTTTCCATCGCCGGACAGCATTTCCGGGCGATACCACTTCGACCAGACTCCCAGTGCCAGAAAGCATAAGATAGCCATGGTTGAGATCCAGGCGATCTTCGATAGGCGATTGCCATAGCCAAACATGTTAATGGATCTCTGAAAGTGCCGTAGGGTGGGACCAGCTCGCTTTGGAGCGCAGGCCCACCATTCGGGTAGCAAACAACGTTTGTGGTGGGCCTGCGCCCAGAGCGGCTGGTCACACCCTACGTCACTCCAACTACCCCACACCGCCCTGCCCCTCTTGGCAAGCTGCATCCCCCTACGGGGCCAGCAGCTTGGCGAACAAGAACTCATTCGCCGTGGCGTACTTGTCCGACTTCGATGTCCCCGGCACCAGCAGGTGGCATTCGACCTTGTTGGCGTCGCACTTCTCCTTCAGCTTCACGCCGTAGACCGGGTGATGAATCCCGTGACCGGCGTCCTTCGACGGCAGCGTCATGTCGCCGCCATAGGTCATGAACAGCGGCGGGTCTTTCGGATCGACATGGTTGTATGCCGAATACTCTTTGTAGAGAGCCTCGTGCTTCGCGTAATTCGCCAACGCTCCTTCGATTGTCGCCTCGCCCACGGCCATGTTGATCATGCGATGCTTGAGGACATTCGGCCCCAGCCACCCTTCAATCACTTTCGGATCGATCGAGGTCTGTCCCGCATTCACAGCGGCTGCCGTGACGCGTGTCGACTGACGGAGAATCGGATCAGTGGCGTTCGGATCAGCCAGATCATCGTGCAGCAGCAACCACATTGAGGTACACGCCCCCGCACTCCCCCCGGTCAGAGCGATGCGGTCCGGGTTGATGTTCCAGTCGGTGGCCTTGGAGCGAATGAACTGAATCGCGCGAGCGGCATCAAGGACCGGCGCGGGCAGGGAATGCTCACCCGTCAACCGGTAGTTAATCGCCACGCAGGAAATCCCCTTGTCGAGGAACGGCTGATAGTGCGAGGTGTCCTGCTGCTTGTCGCCGCCGAGCCAGCCACCGCCATGAATGTAGACCATCAACGGACGCGGCCCGTCACCGGGGGACTTCCAGAAGTCGATCACATTCATCGGGTCCGAGCCATAGGAGACATTCGCCTCCGTCGGCGCGATCTGCGGACCGACCGCTTTCTTGGCAGCTGCAGGCTTCTTCGGAGCTGGCTTCACGGGGCCATCTGCCGCCCCAGCGGCCCACGACAAAGACATCGCCACGAGCGCAGCTGTCATTCCAAGTTTCGTCATCACGGCACTCCAGAAGAACAGGCATCGGGCCAGAGGTTGATCGCCTCGCTGGACGAACCGACCGGAGTCTAACCACCCGCCCGCCCCCTCGCGAGTGCCAGCCCGCAGCGCCAGCAAGGGAGTGGGGAGTCACAGCGCACACGCCGCCGCCGTGAGTGCGAGACTCGCCTTGTGACTTCGCGGGACGCTCCTAAAACTTACCCGTCCCGTCACGGCGTGTTGATTTTCTCGGTGAAATTTCGTACATGTTCGCATCGCAGGGATGGCTCGTGGGGGCGGGGGGGGAGGAGAGGGTGAGGGAGTATTGGGCG
>JAYTCW010000410.1:0-5917 GCA_043736295.1 Planctomycetota bacterium
ATCGCGATCGACACAATATCGAACAACGAATGCGCACAAGACGCCTGCACCCGCGGATCACGCAACTCCGCAAAACACCTCCGCACCCCCGCCAAAAACCCCGCCGCTTCACCGTCCATGACCCGCTCCCGTACACCTCGTTCACAACACCGAACTGCATCTGTGCAGCCCTTCGCCGTGTCGCTCGCGACGGAAACTACCATCTCCATTCAGGTTCTGGAAAGATTTCGATGCGTAGGCCCTGGCACTGCCCTCAAAGAGTCGGGTGAACCGGTATTTATGCAGGATGGGGGCATCGTCTGACTTTTACGCAGCCTTTGGCTTCGTAGCAGCGGCCAAACGTCTCAACTGCAATTCGACGAACGGTCGCAGTACAGGAGTCCACAGGCGAGTGAGTCCGGCACAGAACCGTTGGAGATCGCGAGCATCGGCTTCACTCGGATCGAGAATCTGTTCCGGTCTCCGCATTTCATCGAGGACCTCGTTCAACAGCTTGACCTCTTTCGGACTCGGACTCAGACTGGCCAGAGCCAGCGACTCTTCCGGGGTCAACTCTCGGACTCGTTGGACGACCCGTATCGCCGCCTTCCCGATGAGTTGTTCATGATCTAACCACTGATTCAAGTCGTCCTGAAAACTCTCCTCGCTCATTCGTCCCAACCCCAGCCTGCCGAAGAGGGGGCCCACTTCGGGAGTCGACCACGACGCGAGTGTCCCGAAGACCACGCAACTGAGCGGGCCGCAATCTGGTCGTGCTGCTGCTTGCAGCAGAAATTGGAGGTTCTCGGGCTTCTCTTCTAAGACCGTGCGGGTCAGTCCCTGTGCGACTTCGGCAGCTGTGGAGTCAGGCCGCAGCAGTTGGCCTTCCAGCTTCAGCACCACACTGGCGATTTGGGCCGCGATGCCCGCCTTCTCCCAAGGGATGTTAAACTTTCCTTTGTCGTCTTGGCCGTGGGTGAGGTATCGCGTGTCGGCTGCGGACAGCAGATCTGGCCCGATCAGTTTCAAGACCGCCCGGCGTGCAGTGGCTCCCGAGGGATCCAGCAGGTTCCACTCCTCAACGACAAATTCTACCAGCGATGTGACTGGCCTCTCGGGGGATCCGGCAGCTGCGAACTGTCTTGGCTCGGTCCAACTTTTCCAATTCGCGTCGAAGTTGTCTGGTTCCGTGGAGAAGCTGAGTGTTGCTTTTGAGGTTTCGTCTGGGATATGGAACTGACTCAGTAAGAGTCGACCGGTTTCCGCATCAATCCTTGTACTGGCAAAGGAGGATTCGATATGCAGCACCTTGTCGGCGATGTGCATTTCATGCGTCTCCTCGGTCGGAACATAGAGCAGCGCAGCGGGGGCCACTCGTATTTGGAGCGGCGCATTCTTCGTCTTGGAATTGAATCCATACCCAAACATCAGACTGACGTTCTCTTTTTTGTGGGGGACATCCTGACCTTGAAAGTTCAGGGTCAGGAATGGCTTCGGCCCATCGGGGCGACGGATGGTTAATTGACGACCGGTCTGATGGCTCGCGATTGAGATCCAAGACTCCGTCACGCCGACGAGGTAACCCCGTAACAGGCCATCCGAGGTCCGCTTGTTTTCGAGGCGAAGTCCATATTGGCGGGACGGAGACAGAATCAATTGCACATCAAATTTGCCGTCGTGCCATGAGCCTGTGTAGCCAGGGGATGGGGCACCGGACGCCGAAATAACCCATTGATGACCGTGAGTCTCAAAGTTCTCCAGCCAGTCGCGGACCTTCAACAGAGCCACCTGCTCCAGCGACAACGGCTCTGTCAGCTTCGGAGCCCCGGGGCACTCCTTCACATGGATGAACAGCCGATGCGGGTCGTCACTGCGAAATGGTTCCAACAATTCCAGACGATGACTCAGGTATCGAGCCGAATCTCGCAGCTGTGTTTCGATGGCCTGACGATCAGCCAGCGAGCATGGACCAGGCTTCAAGCCTAGATATTGGATCAGTTCGTCCGGGGTGTCTCTAATAAGTCCCTCGACCACGAAATCATTCACCTCAACCGCGCGCCCCATGTCGGTGACATCGACCACGAGATGCATTCGGGCGGCTGAGGGGTCGCTCTCGAAGTGAACGGTCAGTTCTCCGCCACTGCGACCATCCAGCTCGATGGCCTCCGTGGCCACTTTCTGGAGATGCAGTCTGGCCTCCTCGTTGAATTCCCTCGACCGGCCGCTTTGCCATGCCTTCTCGTTGCTCTCCTGCTTCATGCCAGCGGGGGTGTTTGTTTTGATGGTGATGGTGGGCTTCTTCAATGCCTGATCTGGGAGGCTGTCTGTGTGGCTCTCCGTGGGCGAACCGCTCAGCTGAGTGCGAATAGCCAAGGCGAGCGAATCGGATGCTCCGTGAATGCGGATGTCACCCGTCTTGTAGTGCGGGCCTTCCGAGATCAGCAGCTGCCCCCGGCCAGCAATGGTGACCGTGGCATCCGCGTACCCGAGCGAGTGGTAGCCATTCAAGAGAAGCGACCGCGCTGTGGTGTGCCACTCCTGCGTGGTGCGATTCGCCGCCTCAATGGCGCGGGGATGAGACCGGAGCTGATCCAAGATCTGCTCCGTCGGAAAGTCATGGTTCCCCGAGATCTGCAGTTGGGAGATGGCCTTGATCGCTGGCGGATCGCCAGCGGCCCACGCCCACGTCCCGATCAGCAACGCCCAAAGGCCCCAAAGACGTAACACTCGTCCATCCATGACAATTCGCTCCCAACGCATCCGAACATGAAGTGCGGGATCATGGGGCAGAATGTGGCTGGCGTAAAGAGGAGTTGTCGCCCGGTGGGAGGAGATGAAAGACAGCGCCAAATGGTCTGCGGATTCCGCACGGGATGCGACCGCGAAATCGATCTCTTTCGAATGGCATACTATTCCAGAGTGATTGCCGTACTAGAAGCCATATAAAAAACAGGGCTGGAGAACACACGAGGAATCCTCCAGCCCTGGTCGCATTTCGATTCCACATTCATGGAACGCAAACAGCTGTGTTCAATTCATCAGGTCGGGATAACGACGGAAGCGCGGTCACCCTTGGGGCCAGCCTCCATCTCGTATTCCACAGCCTGTCCTTCGAACAGGGAGTCAAACGCCACATCTTTGACAGCTGAGACGTGGAAGAACAAGTCCTTCCCCCGCTCGCTACCGGCGATGAAGCCAAACCCTTTATCCGAAACCAACTTTTTGATCGTGCCCTGCTGCATGGCAGCCCTTCCCACAAGAGACTTATGAAACGCCCTCGGTGAGATTCTTCTGTCGCTCCCCCATGAAACGTACCCAGCGACACGTTACTGTCACTGCCAGCCAACACCACATCGGATCACAAGTCGGTAAAGAATCGCCGCTCGAATGAAGATCGAATGAAAAGGTGGAAGACGAGAAGGCACGAAAGCCATGAGGCAGAGGCATGAAACCCCTCCTTAATTCGTAAGCGTAGCCGTCACTATTCGGATACGCCAGTGTCGATGTGTGTATTTTTTTGACACGGTGTACTGATGGACACTTATTCGCCTCAACCGGCAGTTTCTGCATATTCGTTGAGTTGGGCGGGAGTCGTCAGAGTTTCTCCAATCGTTACTGGTGGCTCCTCACGGACAGGTCAACCCAGTCCGAAAGGGTGAAGTAGAGTTGACGGGGCCGCGTTGCGCGCGGTCCGGATCGACCCGGGGTAGGAGTGGCCATGATTCTGCGTGATCTGCTGGTTCGCACGGGAATGCGGGCGTCGGAGTCGATGGAGCGATTGAACAGAATACTACGCCTCAAGCGGTCGGGGGTGAGGCAACTGGAACTGGTCTCGATGGAGGACCGGCTGCTGTTTAGTGCTGCGCCAGGTCCGATGCCGGTCGCGCCGGCTCCCGATCCGCAGATTGAGATGGTGGTGGTGGCGTCACTGGATGCGCCAGTGGAGATATTTTCGAGCGACCAGCCAGAGATGGCAGAAATCACATCACAAGCCCAGGGGTTGCAACCCCTGGGCTTTGGGGCGGACATCGAAGGAATTCTCACCGCGACCACGCGCGAGCTGGTGTTCATCGATACCGGAGCCGAGAACTACCAGCAATTGCTCGATGACTTGTGGAGCCATCAAGACCCCGCTCGGCAGATCGATGTGGTGCTGCTCTCCGCCAGCGAGGACGGGATCACTCAGATCACTGAGACGCTGGCTCAGTACACCACCGAGAAACTCGACGCCGTCCACTTCGTCACCCACGGCTCTGATCGGGCGATCAAGCTCGGTGCCACATGGCTGGATGCGACGACATTCGACAAGAACCAGACCCTGATTGAGAGCTGGAGCTTTGCCCTCCAGCCGGACGCGGACCTGCTGTTCTACGGCTGCGAGTTGGCCTCCATCGAGACGGGCCGGTCGCTGCTGCAGTCGATCGCCGCCGCAACGGGTGCCGACGTGGCTGCGAGCGTCGATGACACTGGTCATGCGGTGTTCGGTGCGGACTGGGATTTGGAGTTCACATTGGGGTCCGTCGCGACGGACATCGCCTTTAGCGAGGAAATTCAGAGCGACTGGGGGCACATCCTGAATGTTGCCGTCGACACCACGAGCGTCGGCACCACGACCGGGACAATCGCCACGATCTCCCACACGACGTCGGGAACCAATCGGCTGATGCTCGTGTCGGTCTCGTTTGGACGGGCCGAAGGGAATACAGTCGGCTCGATCACCTACAACGGCGATGCGCTCACATTTGTCGGCGCACAGAATGACCTCGACGGACGAGCCCGGGTCGAGATTTGGTCGCTTGTCGCACCGGACACCGGATTGCACGACGTGATCGTCAATTTCCCATCCGGTTCGGGCAGTGAAGGGGCCACGGTTGGCGTGATGACATTCACGGGCGTCCATCAATCCACATCGCTGGGGGTGTTCGGGTCGCTCGGCGGAAACTCGACGACAGCCGCGACGAGCGTTGCCTCGGCAGCCCACGAGACGGTCTTTGGCGCTGTCGCCGTTCGTGGCAGCAGCACCGACTTCGACCTGATACCTGGCGCGGGCCAGATCGAACGCTGGGATCTCTTCGTCAGCAGTGCCAACGGCGGTGCGAGTACGATTGCTGGCTCGACATCGACGCCGATCTCCTGGACCTGGGGCGGAACCGCCGAGCGCTGGGCGATCGGCGGAGTCTCCATTAAACCCTCCGCGTTTGTGGTCACCAATACGAACGACAGTGGGGCGGGCTCTCTGCGGCAGGCGATCACCGACGCGAACGCGCTCGCCGGGACCGACACGATTTCGTTCAACATCAGTGCCCCCCTGGTCGGTGGGGCGCACACGATCAACCTGCTGTCCGCTCTGCCGACGATCACTGGTGCGGTGATCCTCGACGGTACGACCGACAGCGACTTCGCCGGGACGCCGATCATTGAACTCAACGGCGCATCGGCGGGTGCGCTGACCGATGGCCTCAGGCTCGCCAACGGCAGTGACGGCAGCACGATTCGCGGACTGGTTATCAACCGCTTCCTCGGCGACGGGATTGAGATTCAGGTCGGTGCGGACGGAAACACCATCGCGGGCAACTTCATCGGCACCAGCGTCGCTGGGAGCGCCGACTTGGGCAACAGCCGCATGGGACTCAACGTCCTGAGCGCCAACAACACGATCGGAGGGCTGACAGTTGCGGATCGCAATGTGATCTCCGGGAATACGATGTCCGGCATCCAATTCAGCGGCAGCAACGCTGCGGGCAATACGGTGCTGGGAAACCGGATCGGCACCGACGCCGCCGGACTCGTCGATCTGGGTAACACCCTCGCGGGGATCAAGCTCGATGCCGGGGCTGCCAATAACACGATCGGTGGCACTTCCGTCGCGGCCCGCAATGTGATCTCCGGCAACGACTTCAACGGCATCCACATGCTGGATGCCGGAACGACGGGCAAT
>JAYTCW010000411.1:0-20391 GCA_043736295.1 Planctomycetota bacterium
ATCGCGATCGACACAATATCGAACAACGAATGCGCACAAGACGCCTGCACCCGCGGATCACGCAACTCCGCAAAACACCTCCGCACCCCCGCCAAAAACACCGCCGCTTCGCCGTCCATGGCCCGCTCCCGTACACCTCGTTCACAACACCGAACTGCATCTGTGCAGCCCTTCGCCGTGTCGCTCGCGACGGAAACTACCACCTCCATTCAGGTTCTGGAAAGATTTCGATGCGTAGGCCCTGGGTCGAACGCCACATCCAACGCCAACTCGAACGACAAGCCCGACCTGCAAAGAAAATATAGCCACGGAATCAGGCTGCGAACCGTCCATTCGTTCGCCCCCGCCGAAGGTCCGCGCCGCTCCACCCCCAAGGAGCCCCCGCCCGCCCCCCTCTCGCCGAACCACTTCCCACCCCCCGATCGATTCCCCCCATCGTAGAACTGGCCCGCCGCAAACACTCGCCGTGCCGAACGGTATTGGTGCCGAACCGCGCCGGGGGAGGGGGAAAACCCAGCATCCGCACAAAACGGTCAATAAAATCAACAGGCCGAGACGCGGTGGGCTCTATTCGGATGTCTCTGCCGGGACAAAGAGTCGCTAGAGTTCCAGACCGTTCTGGAGAGTCGTGCCATTTTCCGGAGCTTCACACCTCAAATGTTTCGGTCCCGTTCAACTTCCAATCGTGTTTACAGCTCTGGCTTCGCCCTTCCCGATGTGCTGGCCACTCCCTATTCCTTAGCGTTGAGAGTCCGAAAATCCTGTCCTGTGAAAAGGGAGTCATGGCGATGAACGCGAATTCAGAGGCACGATTGACATGTCTGCGGATCGCTTCGGACCAGAAGCGGCGGTCGGGATTCACATGGGTCGAGCTACTCGTGGTTCTGGTCATTCTTGCGATACTGTTTTTTCTATTGTTGCCAGCGGGGGGACACAGCCCGGAAGCCTCTCGCCGATCCCAGTGCAAGAACAACCTCAAGCAGATCGGTCTGGCACTACACAACTACCACGACAAGTACCAAGCCTTCCCGCCAGCCTACACGGTTGATGCCAGTGGCAAACCCCTTCACAGCTGGCGAACGCTGATCCTGCCGTATCTGGATCAGCAGGCACTGTACGACAAGATCGACTTTTCCAAGCCGTGGGATGATCCGGCGAATGCAGAGGTATTCAAAACCTGCCCGGACTTTTACCGTTGTCCAAGTACCACTGGCCCGAGCGACCAGGCGACATACTTGGCGATCGCGGGGCCGGAGGGATGCCTGTCCACAACGCACCCCCGACCGATCTCTGAGATCACGGACGGCACCAGCAATACACTGATGGTGGTCGAGGTTCCGGTGGCGAATGCCCTTCCCTGGATGTCTCCGCAGGATGCCGACGAGCAGCTCTTGCTCAGCTTCGGGGAGCAGACCCAGTGGCACCATACCGGCGGCCTGCACGGAGTTCTGGCCGATGGGAGCGTTTATTTTTTGAGGGGCACCTTAGAGCCCGCCACCTGGAAAGGTCTCTGCACCGTGGCGGGCCACGAGCTCCCCGGTGAATTCTGATTATGACGACGGATGAACACTCGGCCTCACCCAGCACATTCTGACGTAGCCACGTTTCGCCAGAACGTGGGCGAATTGGCTCGCGTGCCCGCCCTCTGGCGAGGGGCAGCTACGACTCCCATCGGCTCGCTGGCCTACCTCGTAAAGCCGACGTAGAAGCTGAATATCCGGCGATTGTCGGTCTTCTGGTCGACGATGGGCCAAGCGAAGTCGAAAGCGATGGGAGCGGGCCCCATCGCCGGGATGACGAGTCGGAAGCCGACACCGGCACTCACCCGGAAGTCGTCGAACCCGACATCCTGCTCCACAGTTCCAAAATCGGTGAAGGCCACCGCTCGGATCTGGTCATTCGCCGTCAGCGGCAGCATGTACTCAGCTGTGCCCAGAGCCATGAAGTTGCCACCCACACGGACGCCGCTCTTGATCGGCGACACCCCGCGGAAGGCAAATCCACGGAACGAAGAATAGCCCCCAGCATAATACCGTTCGAAGATCGGCGTATCGCTCCCGGACCAGGCCAGCTGACCATACAACTGGACGATGTGTTTCCCGAAGCCGTCGGCCCGTTCACGCACCGTGAAATACTGGGACGCACTGACCTCGACGCGTGGGTAATTGAACTCACCAAAGGCTTGTTCGTAGGTGCCTTCCAGCATGTGTCCCTGGGACGGGATGAACGCGTTGTCCCGCGTATCGTTCGAGAGGGTGGCAGACACCGTCGACAGGAAGTTCGATCCATCGACTCTCGTCAGTTCAGGCGGAGATCCCGCTTGAATGCCGCGAATCTTCACGTCTTCCAGCCGCAGAGCCAGGCTGCCCGACCAGTACTCGTTGATCAGTCTGCCGACGCTGAGTCGCCCGCCGAGGCGGTCTTCGGTCCACTCGTCGTAGAACCGGTTGAAGTAGAACCCGCTCACGCCGACGTTGTAGTCGGTCCGCATGAAGAAGGGGTCATTCCAGCTGGCCACATAGCGGCTCACCTGGTTGCCGGGTTGAGCCTCCAACCGGAAACTCTGACCAGCTCCACGGAAGGCGTATCCGTTGGTGATATCCGCCCAGCTGCGGGGTGGACGCATGATGTCGAAGTTGTCTTCTTGCAGTACCGCTGAACCGACGATGCCGTTGTTGCTGTTCACTCCGGCCCCGAACATCAAGCGACCAGTGCGGCCTTCGGTGACATCAATATCGAGGTCCACATACCCAGGTGGCTGAGTGGGAGTGCGTCCAAAAGTGGTCCCGCCGTAGGGGTTTCCGGAGTTCGAGGTTCCCGAGCCGAAGTCTTGGGGAATCGGCATGCCGTTGCGGTCGATGCTCTGTCCCCGAGGGGTCATGTCGGACTGGCCGCGAATGACGATATCGGGCTCGACGGCCTCCCCGAAGAGTGATTCCGGATCGACGTTGTAGAGCTGGGGACGCTGATAAGCCGCCTTGGCTTTCGCGCGGGACAGTGTCGGTGAGACCCGACTACGTGGGGCATCAGACTTCAGCGAGACCCCCACCGGCATGGGCCGAGAGGCGGGCACGGGTTTCGCCACTGCTTGATGGCGAACGGGCACCGTGCTGGTCCCGATCACGGGTGTCAGATTCAACGCGGGACGAACTCGGGACTGGGGCCTCCCCGATGAGGCCACGCTGTGACCATATCCGGCCACGGGCGCTGAACGCCGGGTCTGGGCAAAGAACATCTCCTCCAGATTCTGACCCCGCATGATGTCACTCAAGGGGTCATCCGCAGCCAGTGAGTAATCAATGCCGTCCACCGGAGTGATCTCGAACGTCGGCGGTTCGGTTTGATCCCACAGCTGACTCGACAGGACTCGACGCCGGGCCAAATCGATCTTGCGACCGTTCGCCAGTTGTCCGGGCTTGACCATCCGCGCGACGGTGTTGAGGATCACATCTTCGCGAGTATGAGAAGTCTCGCCTCGGAAGCTGACTTTGATATCTCCCACCAGATAGGGCTTGTCTTCGTTGATCCGGTACTCCAGATCGATCACTCCGGGTTCATCCAGAAAGATCGGCGTGGGAGCGACCTCTGCGTAGAGTCGTCCTAACACGTCATACTGGTCCTTCATCTTCCCGACGTCCTGCTGCATGTGCAGGTAGTTGAAGTAATCTCCGGCCTCGAGTTTGGGGCTACGGTACAGCTTTTCCCGGCTGAGAACTTCGTACCCGATCAGTTCCACGTTGCGAACTCGATAGCGTGGTCCCTCTTCAATCGTGAAGACTAGGCTGACGCCCTTCTGGTCGTCATCGATCTCATCGCGGTGGGTCACTTTGACATCGAAGAAGCCGAGATTGTTGTAATACTGAGTCAGCGTGATGACATCGTTCTCGACCACCTGGGGGTCATAAATCCCGCCAAAGGTCCAGAGAAACGCGGTCTTGGACGCCAGCTTCGTACGCAGGACGGCATCGGAGGCAAACGTGTTGCCTTCGAAGTTTCTCCAGTGGACGCGGGTCTTCGGTCCTTCGCTGATGGAGATCACGACCTCGCGGTCCTGGGGGTTGTTCCCCTTGGTCATTTCGACCACGGCGTTGCGGAAACCTTTTTCCAGGTACAACGATTTGATCCGAGCGACCGCCTCGCGATTCAGAGCGACATCAAACGGTTGATTCGTCCGCAATCCGGTATGAGCTTCTAGCTCCCCAGATTTGATCTTCTTGTTGCCGATGAACTGCACTTTGCGAATGATGGGCCGTTCGCGGACTTCATAGACCAATACCAAACCCGCAGACGTGCGCCGATAGATCGGCTTGACGCTGGAAAACCAGTGAGTTCTGCGGAGTGCGGCGACATCTTCCTGCACCTCTTGCGGGGTGATGACTCGGCCTTTTTTGGCCTTCACGGACTGCAGGATCGCGTACTCGGGGATGGTTTCTCGGCCCTCAATGACCACATCCACGATGGCTTGGTTCAGGAATTCATCCGCCGACACTTCCTCATCTTCGACCGGCCCTGCTGCGGGGATCGATTCTTCGAGGGCTTCTGGATTGACCAGAAACTCGCGTGGACGTCGGAATTCGCCGCCAGAGGAGTCTTGGTCCTCTTCTGCCAGTGCAACCCCTGACCATGCCAGTAGTAAAATGGCCATGCTGGCCCACAGCCAATGCACGCGCAGTAGGCGATCGCATGTTTGCGAGACGACTCCGAGCATGTGGAGGGCTTTCGGGGGGAGCGGAGGAGGGGCTTGCCGTCGCCAGGAATCTGGCTGCGGACGGGAGACGAACTCCCGAGAGTGCGGAGAAATATCGGAAATTAGAAAATCACTCAAGGTGAGTTCTGAATCGGTTCAAGTCCCCGTCCGATTCTGCCGAAGCCGGGCGACCCACCGCTCCCGACGCGATCATTTAGCCGCGACGCGGAGTCCCCGAAGCGGAGCGATCACTTTCGCACCAGCCCCGGCACGACGTCCAAATCGAGCGGTGCCAGTTGACCCGCGGCGAATAACTCCCACCCGACAGCGGCCATCGCGGCGTTATCGGTGCAGTACTCGCGCGGGCTGAGATGCAACTCGATCTTCTCGCGCTGGGCCATCTCTTCCAGAGCCTGTCGAAAGACCGAGTTCGCCGCCACTCCCCCGCCGACACATAGCACCTTGCGCCCTGATCGCCGCAGGGCCAGTCGACACTTGGACACCAAGACCTCAATCACAGCTGCCTGAAAACTGGCGGCGATGTCGGCAATTCGCGATTCGGTGAGGGCGGGCGGCTGGGAGTGTGCCCCTGGTTGGCCCTTGGCCTCGTAGAGGACCGAGGTCTTGACCCCGCTGAAGCTGAAGTCGAGTCGCTCCTCCTTGAGGAAGGTCCGCGGGAACCGGAAGGCTGTCGGGTTCCCGGTGCTGGCGACTTTCTCGATCATCGGCCCGCCGGGGTAGGGGAGTCCGAGGACGCTGGCAATCTTGTCGAAGGCTTCGCCCGCCGCGTCGTCGATCGTTGCCCCAATTAGCTCGAAGTTCGTAGCTACGTGGCAATCGTAGAGATTGGTGTGCCCCCCGCTCACCACCAGCCCGATACAGGGGAACAGATCGCGTCCTGCGGCCAGCCGACAAGCGTAGATGTGCCCTTCAATGTGATTCACCGCCACGAGCGGCTTATCGAGCACCAGGGCCAGCGTCTTGGCAGCTGTCAGCCCGACGAGTAGCGAGCCGACGAGTCCCGGCTGGGTGACGACCGCGATGACGGACAGGTCGCGGAGAGTCACACCGGCCTTGCGGATGGCCTCATCCATGACGGGGAGAATTCGCTGCACATGGGCGCGCGAGGCAATCTCTGGCACCACGCCGCCGAAGCGCTCGTGCAATTCATTCTGGCTGGCGACCACACTGGAGAGGACTCGCAGATCGCGAGTCACGACAGCCGCTGCAGTTTCGTCACAGGAGGACTCAATCGCCAGCATCAGGGAGGACGGCGAGAGTGGGACGGGAGAATTCATGCGTCAGCCACGTAGAACGGAATAAATTCCGTTCCGATGATCAAAGAACGGAATCAATTCCGCTCTACGAAAAACAAAACGGGAGCGGAAAGCTACCCCCCACGCACCTGGTAACACGACACTTAGGGCTGCACGTTTCCGCCTGACCCGGTTCATGCGGTCCCACCGCGCGAGGGATAGCTTTCCACCCCCGAGACATTCATTGTAGCGGGAGGATCGCCGCTGCCAAGTGGGTCCGTCAGGATGTGGTTCAAAACAACTTCCCAGTTTGCCAGTAGCAGTTGAACAGAAGGCTGCAACGGCACTTCAGAAGGAGCCCTTCGCTGCCTTCGCGATCTACTGCTCAAACTCCACTGTTCATTTCGTGAAGCTGATTTAGACGAATTCATGAGTGAGCCAGCGTCATTCAGGGGACTTCCCGACGCTCCGAGACGGTGTCGAAAGGCTGCTTCCTACGACAGCTGGCCCGACTCAGCCGATTCCCACGATGAGAGTCGTCTGTCTGACGGAATGTGAGTGGCGGAGCGACATCGCCTACGATGATTTCAGATCACGTTGCGTGATCCATCTCATCGTCCTAGAATCCGATGAGTACAGAACTTCCGTTGATGGACCACGGAGGGAGTTGTCACCTCCGGCGGGGCATTGGGCCGCATGAAACGGATTGCCGTTCTGGGTTCGACCGGTTCGATCGGCACGAGCTGTCTGGATGTGCTCAAAGCACAATCGACAGCCATGCGTCCCGTCGCGCTGACGACGCACCGCCGCTGGCAAGACCTGGCCGCTCAGTGCCATCAGTGCCAGCCCGAAATCGCGGTGATTGCCGACTCGACAATCGAGTCGCAGGTCGACCGTAAAGCCTTCCCTCCGCAGACGGACCTCCGTTTCGGAGAGGACGCCGTCGCCGATGTGGCCCGTCATCCCGATGTCGACGTCGTGGTGTCGGGCATCGTGGGGGCTGCCGGATTAAAGGGGACGTGGGCGGCAGTTGAAGCGGGCAAGGTCGTCGCCTTCGCGAATAAAGAAACATTGGTCGTTGCGGGTCCGCTGATGATGGAGTTCGCCCGCCAGACCGGGGCGACGCTGCTCCCAGTCGACAGCGAACACAGCGCGGTCTTTCAAGCCTTGGCCAGCGGGAAAAAGAGTGAGGTGAAACGGATCATCCTCACCGCCAGCGGGGGCCCGTTCCGCGAGTGGACCGCTGAGCAAATCGCCCACGTCACCACCGAGCAGGCACTGGCCCACCCCACATGGAACATGGGGCCGAAGATCACCATCGACTCGGCCACGATGATGAACAAATCGCTGGAGATCATCGAAGCCCGCTGGCTGTTCGATCTCCCCGTCGAGCAGATCGAAGTCGTGGTTCACCCGCAGTCGATCGTCCACTCGATGGTCGAATATGTCGACGGTTCGGTCATTGCCCAGCTCTCTCCGCCAGACATGCGGCTCCCCATTCAGTATGCTCTCACCTGGCCCGAGCGAACCGCTGGGGTCGCCCGCACGATGGACTTTCGTCAGACTTGGAGTTTGACGTTCGCTCCACCCGATCTGGATCGATTTCCGGCCCTGCGGCTGGGGTTCGAGGTGGCGGGTCGCGGAGGCACTTGTGGAGCGGTCCTGAACGCGGCCAACGAGGTCGCGGTGGATCGATTCCTGAAACACGAACTGGCGTTCACTGACATCGCCCGGCTCTGTCGGTCGGTGCTGGACGCTCATCAATTTGAAGCTCACCCCACGCTCGATCTCCTGTTGGAGATGGATCGCTGGGCGCGGCAGGAGGCACTGCGTTGGAACTCTTAGCGGCCGGGCTCGTCCCCGAATACTTGGCGACCATTCTCAACATCCTGACAGCGGCCATCGGGCTGGGTCTGGTGATCTTTGTGCATGAACTCGGTCACTTCGCCGTCGCGAAGTGGTGCGGAGTGTATGTCGAGCGGTTCAGCATCGGCTTCGGCCCGATGTTGTGGATGCGCAAGTGGGGCGAGACGGAGTACGCCCTCTCTGCGATCCCCTTCGGCGGCTACGTCAAGATGCGAGGCCAGGACGACATCGACCCCGGCCAGATGACCGATGAACAGGTCGCGGCTGACCCGCGGTCTTACACCTCGAAAACGGTTCCGCAGCGGATGGCGATCATCTCGGCGGGCGTGATTATGAACCTGATCACCGGCTGGATGTTCTTCAGCGTGGCCTATGGACTGGGTGTGGAAGAGGTGCAGGCTCAGGTCGGCGAGGTCGTCATCGGCAAGCCTGCGTGGACCTACGGAATTCGTCCAGGCGACACCCTCTTGAAGATCAACGGACGCAAAGTCCGTGAGTTCAACGACATTCTGCGCGGAGTGGCTCTCTCCTCTGGCACTTTGAAAATCGAGGCGATACGTCCGAATGGCACCGAATATCAAGTCGAGATTGATCCAGACATCTCGGGAGACCGGCGCTTACTCGGAATCAGCCCGGGCCAGGCCTTGCAGACCTACAAGCGAGCGGTGACTTGCGGTGCCCCCGGCTCGCCTGCCGAAGCTGCGGGTTTCAAGGCGGGCGATCTGATCACGGCGATCAACGGCACCCCCGTCAAAGCCTGGGGCGAAGTGGTCCCCTTGCTCAATGAGAAGAAAGCGGAGACTCTCGATGTCACTGTATCGCGGAAGGCTCCGGACTCTGACCCGGTTGTTCCCCCTCAAGTGGTTCAGCTGAAGTTGGCTCCCGCGCCGGTGAAGACGCTGGGGTTGCGGCTGGAACTGGGGAAGATCACCGCGATCCGCAATGATTCCCCAGCTGCCAAAGCCGGTCTGAAAATCGGCGACCGCTTGGTCACGATCGAAGGCGAAGATGTCGGGCTCAAGCTCGATCCTCAGCAGTTGCCACTCTACTTCTACGAACATCGCGGACAGCCACTGCTGGTGGTTGTGCAGCGCGATGTCGAAGGGGGTGAGCCGCAATCGATCGAGGTCACAGTCACAGCTGATGACACCCTGCCGTGGAGTGAACCCGCTTTTGGTGCAGGCAGCCCAATGTCGATTCCCGGGCTGGGACTGGCCTTCCAGTTCTTGCCGACCATCCTGTCCGTTGAGGAAGGTGGCCCCGCCGCGAAGGCGGGCATCAAGCCGCATACGATTCTGGCTGGCGTCAAGTTCCTGAAACGGAGTGGGACAGCGAAGGACATTCTGGGCGACGCCGATACCATCGTCCCGATTGAAATCAAGAAGGACAACAAGAATAGCAAACCCGCCGAGGGGAGTTGGCCGTATGCCCTGTGGTTGTTACAGATGACCGACCAGCGAGATATTGCCTTGTCGATCAAAGACGACGCGATGTCCGCTGCTCGCGATGTGACTCTCGTTCCGGCAGCGATCCCGGAACAGTTTCAGCCCACTCTCAGAGGACTGGAGCTCGGTCCCGTGACCAAATTCAATCAAGCGGAAAGTTTCCCCGAGGCATGCAAGATTGGCACTCGCAAAACCAAGGACTCCATCACCGAGGTGTACCTCACCATTCGCAGCCTGATCCGGCGTGACATGTCGTACAAGAATTTGCACGGTCCGCTGGGGATCGCCAAGTTTGCGTACATCATGGCCGACCAGGGAATGGCCCTGTTTCTGATCTTTTTGGGGGCGATCAGTATGAATCTGGCGGTGATCAACTTCCTGCCGATCCCGGTCCTTGATGGGGGTCACATGGCGTTTTTGCTCTATGAGGGCATCACAGGCAAGAAGCCGACCGAACAGGTCATCGCCACCCTGACCTATATCGGGCTAGCCATGGTGTTGACCCTGATGGTCACGGTGATCTGTCTCGATCTGTTTGTGCATTAAGAGTGATGAGTGCGAAGCCCAGGGGTTGCAACCCCTGGGCGTTCCCGGAGCGGTGGCACTCATGAACCTCGTCATCTGGCCAGCCATCGACGACGCCCGCCTGGCCCGCGTTATCGACGCCGCTGGGCAGGGCAGTGCGGTTGTCAACGCTCCAGACCCGGCCACGGCCCGTGCGGCCATGCCCTCCGCCGATGCATTCTTCGGCAAACTCACCTCTGAGCTGCTTACCGTGGCCAGACAATTGAGGTGGGTGCAGTCTCCGACCGCCAGTTTAGAGCACTATCTATTTCCGGCGCTCGTCGAGCATCCGTGCGTGCTGACCAACATGCGGGGGATATTTTCGGATGTCATTGCGGATCATGTTCTGGGGTATGTGCTGACGTTCGCTCGGAACCTGCATTTGTATCGCGATCAGCAACGTGCCGGGCGCTGGGAGGCCGTCGGCGGCGGGCCAGCGCTGCCGAACTTTGCCGTGGGGCCCGGTGCGGTCAGCCCCGTCGATCGGGCTCACTTGCACCTCTCGGATTGCACGCTGGGCGTGGTCGGGGTGGGGGCAATTGGCGAAGAAGTCTGCCGTCGCGCCGCCGCCTTCGGCATGCGAGTCCTCGGCGTCGACCCGGTGCCGCGCGTGATCGAGAACCTCTGCAAGGTCGGCCCTCTGGATCAACTGGAATCCCTCCTGGCGGAGAGTCACTTCGTCGTCATCGCCGCCCCGCATACCCCGCGCACCGAGAAACTCTTCCGAGCCGCAACCCTCGCCCGCATGCGTCTCGGCAGCTACCTCATTAACATCGGTCGGGGCATCATCGTCGACCTCGCCGATCTGACCGCCGCCCTCCAGTCCGGCCACCTCGCCGGAGCTGCCCTCGATGTGTGTGAGGTCGAACCACTCCCCGCCTCGTACCCGCTGTGGCAGATGCCGAACGTCCTCATCACCCCGCACGTGGCCGCTGCGTCTGTGCGTGTGCCCGAGCGCCACACTGAAGTGTTGCTCGAAAACGTCACACGATTCGCCCGCAATCAACCGCTGATGAACGTCGTCAATAAACGCGAGTGGTACTGATCCGTGGGATCGGCAGACGTGAGTCTGTAGAGTCCCTCTTCCGCAAAAACAACGCTGTCCGACCACACACGCCTCGACAGACTCACGTCTGCCGCTCGCTGGCCTGTCACTCCGCCAAATCCCCCCCACTCCAGAATGGATGCCACCATGTTTAAGCCCCTATTGCTCGCGATGGTCGTATGCTGTTCGTGTGCTTCATCCGCGATCGCTGAAGAGTATCTCCTTCGCATTGATGAGATCGGATTCGTCGACAGACTCCCCTCCGAGAAAGACCTGCCAGAAACGACTTTTAGGAGCGTTGAGGTCGTTGTCCGTCCAGACTCGACATTCCACACGAAGACCATCATCGGAGCGGAAACTGTGATTGTGTCCGGGAAACTATGCCCCAAGGACAAAGGCGGTTTCAGTCTTCAGATTCACTATGAACATACCGTCGTCGACACCGGCATCATTCTGCCCAACGAAGAGGGCATCAAAATACCAGGACGCAATACATTTTACGTGAATAGAGAAATTGAACTCGCTGTCGACGAGTCCGTCACTACCGGTAGCCTCAAATCAAAGGTCGGCGATTCGGGCAATCCAGTGAAACACTCTCAAAAGCGACTCGCGTTGGTTCTGGCCAAGCACACGCCTACGAAGACGGGCGAATGAAAAGCGGCCATCGCAGGCACCGGGTCGCCGTCCGGGAGACTTCTGATTTCCACCACAGTTCGCTTCGGAAAAGGCAGCTCCCATGATCGACACCTCATCGACCGAATCACCAACCCGCCGCAAGTTGCCACGTCTGTTCGCATTGCTGGTCATCGGCCTGCTAATCATCGGGGCCACAGTTGCCTATCGTTACTACCGCTACGCCCGCCCGCTCGGTAGCGGGCCAGTTGGCCCGATTGTCTCGCGAGAGGCGTTCACTTCTGTCTGGAGCGAGCGCCCCGTCGTGCTGCTCGGCCTGGGCGACAGCGTGACACAGGGCTTGGGTGCCTCCCCCGGCCATACCTATTTCGGTCGACTGGTTAAGAACTCCGCTGACGAATTCAACGACATGCAGGGGATCAGCCTGTCACGCGTCCTCCCGCAGCTTGAGCCAATCAACCTCGCCATCTCGGGCACAACTTCCATCGAATGTGTCGACTACCAGCTGCCCAAATTGAAGCCCTATGAAGTGGAGACCTTCGGCATCGTGGTCATCACCACGGGAGGTAACGACCTGATCCACAACTACGGTCGTACCCCACCTCGCGAAGGGGCCATGTTCGGGGCGAGGGCCAGCGAGATTAGCGAATGGGTCAAGCGCTTCGACCACCGACTCGACACTATTGCCAACCGTGTCCGCGAGACCTTTCCGGGCGGTTGCCGCATCTTCATCGCCAACATCTACGACCCGACCGACGGCGATGGCGACATCGAGCATGCTGGGCTGCCTCCTTGGCCCGACTGGCTGCAAGTGGTGGCCGCCTACAACGCGGTCCTCACTCGCTTTGCCGAGAGTCACCACGATGTGACCCTGATCGACATGCGAGCCGCCTTCCTCGGCCACGGCATCCATTGCACACACTTCTGGCACCGCCACTATCACTCAGACGATCCGCATTACTGGTACTGGGACAATCTGGAAGACCCCAACGACCAAGGCTACGACGCCATCCGCCGACTATTCCTGATCGAGATGGCCCGCGAGCTGCCGAGAGAACTGTCTGGCCGATCGAAGGAGCAAGAACGTAGGTAGTGCCTCGTCAAGGCTTGGATTTGGGTTGAGCCAAGCCTGCCGGGAGGGCGAAGCTCCTGCTGAGCCGCGAGCCAGGGGAATCGTCAACCCGCAGTCGCAGCTCGGCAGGAGCCTCGCCCTCCCGAGGGAGGTAAACCCGAATTTCAAGACGTGACTGGGCAGGTAGCCTCTGCCGCAACTGAAGGAGAAGCTGTCAGCCAGAAACCACTCATCGACGAGTCGATGTGCGACCCCGGCAGGGGTCTGAGAAATTAGCCGGTGGTTGAGCGCAGCGACACCACCGGAGACCAGTCAGTCACCGATCCTCCATCCCAAAGGGATGGCAGAAACTCCACGGCGCGCGAGGCGCGTTCTTCCCGAGAGCGAGGTCTGCTGGCATCCCTCCGGGATGCGAAAACAGGGTGGTCCTGAGTTCCGGTGGTGTCGCTGCGCTCGACCACCGGCTACTTTCTGACATCCCTTCGGGATAGAAAAATGATGACAGCTTTCCCCTTTTGGTTGCGGCTACGCCGCGCTGGGCGAATCTGCGAAATCTGTGGACAATCCGTTTACCTTGGACGAGGCATTGAAGAAGAGAGGCGAAGGGATATCACTCGGTATGACTGGTGTTCGGGGAGAGGCAGTCGGCTTCAGCGCGGAGTGTCTTCATTGCGGTGTATTTGATCGAGGGGTACGCTGTGGAGAATCCTCTCCTGCCTGATTCATCACGCGCGGACGTATGAGTCGGACCTGTCTTTGTTCGGGTTAATTCTTGATGCGACGAGTCATTTCACTGTCAGTGTTCGCTCTGTGTTTAACCATGTCGATGGTCTTCGCGGACGAGATACCGGTTGCGAAGAAACCAGCGGACGCCGATGCGGTCTTTGGCCCGACTCGCGTCTGGAAGATTCATCTGCATGTGACCGCCGAGAACTGGAAGGCGATGCAGCCCCCGGCACGCAGCGGATTCCCGGGATTCGGGCCACCTCCCGCGAGCCCCGCCCCTCGCCCGGCGGGTGACGCCCCGCCGCAGCCCGTGAAGCCGCCGGTCGCTCCCGCAGCTCCTCCGGGGCCAGCGGGATTTCGTCCAGGGAGTTTCGGGTTCGACTTCGAGTATGTGAAAGCCGAGATCGAGCTGGATGGCGAGGCCCTCCACGAGGTCGGCCTGCGCTTCAAGGGGAACGGCAGCTACATGCTGTCGCAGTCGACCCGCAAACGGCCCTTTAAGATCGACTTTAACCGCTTTGACGAGGACCAGCGCTTCCACGGACTACAACAGCTGAACCTGCACAACAACGTGATGGACCCGACTCATGTGCGGCAGGCGTTGTCTTATCCGGTGTTTCAGGCGGCGGGGATTCCGTCGCCTCGGACGGCCTTTGCCGAGGTCTCACTGACGATCGATGGAGAGTGCGACCATGAGCCGCTCGGGCTGTATACCCTGGTCGAGGAAATCGACAAGGCATTCCTGAAGCGGCATTACGACACGTCCAAGGGCATGCTGCTGAAGCCCGAAGGGACACAGGGCATGGAGCATAAGGGCGAGGACTTCAAGGACTACACCTGGTTCGAACCGAAGTCGAAGCCGACCACCGAAGAGGCCCAGCGACTGATTGATTTTACGCGACTGCTCCACAAGGCCGACGATCAGCAGTTCCGCCAAGAGATCGGATCGATGCTCGACACCGATCAGTTCGCGAGGTTCCTGGCTGTGAATACTCTGCTGGCCAACATGGACAGCTTTCTGACTCAGGTTCACAACTACTATGTGTATCTGCCACCGCAGACGAAGAAGTTCGAGTTCCTGCCGTGGGACATGGATCTGTCGCTGGGGGCGTTTCCGATGGCCGGGTCGGCGGAGCAGTTGCAGGACTTGAGCATCAGCCATCCCCATGTCGGACAGAACAAGTTGATTGAACGGTTGCTCGCTTGGAAGGAGTTCGATCAGGTCTATCGACAGCATCTGAAGGCACTGACGGAGAGCCAATTTGGGGAGCAAGGGGTCACTCGCACCAGCCTTCCGATCGTGCAAGCCGCCATCAAAGATCTCGTCGAACAGGAGAAGCAGCGAGCTGCCCAAGCTCAAGCGGCGCGCGGCCCCGGTGGCTTTGGAGGCCCTGGCATGTTTGGCGGACCACAGCCGTCGATCGAGACGTTCCTCGACAAGCGGCGGGCCTCGATTACGGCTCAACTCGCCGGAACCTCGAAGGGGCGTGAACCGGGGATGAGCTTCGGCCCGCCGGGCGGTGGACCGGGTCGTGGACCCGGCGGCGGCTTCGGTCCCGGCAACTTTCATGGCCCCCAGTTTCTCGCGGCAGGTGATACCGATAAAGATAGCAAACTCTCGCGAGGGGAATTCACAGCTCTCCAGGTGAAGTGGCTGGATGAGTGGGACACGGACGCGAGCGATTCGCTCGACAAAGCGGAGTTCACGGCGGGGCTGAATGCCGCGCTCGGCGCTCCGGCGGGGCCAGCCACCGGCGGGGCCAAACCGCTGGCTGGATTCGGTCCGGGGATGTTCCTGAGTACCCCCTTCCTGAATGCCTCGGACGCCGACAAAAATGGCCAGACGACCAAGGCCGAGTGGGCCTCACTCTTTGAAACGTGGTTCAAGTCGTGGGACAAAGGGCCGGATGAATCGCTCGACAATGGGGAGCTGGTCGCGGGGCTGAACACCGCCTTCGGCCCGCCGCCGGGAGCTCGCCCACCGGGATCCGGTCGCCCCCCGCTGCCCGCCGATCCGCCAGCGGCTCCTCGTGAGTAGGTGTCGGGTGTCTCCCACTCTGTCCCGCCAGCGGCGGCTGGCACGAGTGCCTCGTCAAGGCTTATTATCGGGGTAGCTGAAGTCGCAGACTTCAGCCGTCAGAATTCTTACCGGCTTGTTGAAAATGTCCCGTGGCACGGGCGTCCCGCCCGTGAATCCCTTGGAAAACGCATGGGCGAGACGCCCATGCCACGTTATTCAACAGGCCGTTACGAATTCTGCTACCCCAATTCTCAGCGATGGTCGAGTGTCGGGTATCCCTGACTGGACAAAAAGTGGTGACGGTGCCAGCTTGTTGGGGGAAGTCGTTTTCTTTTCTTGTGCGTCACGCCTTGGAAGCCCTGCTTCTCAGGGGTAGACTCAAATCCACTGAACCCCCTCCCGTCCCCATCGGACGCATTCGAAAGGATTTTTCATGATCAGGCCATTTGCGTGGATGTTACTGACCAGCGTACTGCTGGGGGCTGTGGGATGTAGCGGTACGAAAGAGGCCGGGAGCGGCGCAGCTCCGGCGGTGACGACGGGGGCTGATACGAACAAGGCGGTGGTCCCGTCGACCGGTGCCGAGGTGCAGCCCGTCCCCGCCGTCGAGATCTCCCCATTCATTCACCATACGCCGGGCGATGTGGCCTTGGTCATGGCGCGTCCGTCGCGGGCGATGAACAACCCGATTGTGACGGGCATGATCAAGGAGATCGAAGCTGCGGACCCGTCCGTCAATGTCGCGGGCGAACTGAAGAAGATGGAAGAGGAACTCGGGATCGACCCGAAGCAGATCGAGTATGTGGTCGTTTCGGTGTCCTCGAAGACACTGGAGGCTGTGGTGCCAAGGTCACGGCCGGAGCCGAACTTTGGGCCACCACCGGTCGAGAAAGCCACAGATGTCTCGCCAGATCCCGGCATCGAACCGCCGCCGCCGGAAGAGAAGAAAGAGTCTCCCTGCGGCGATGAACCCGCAGCTGAGGTTGCGGACGAGTCGACGACTTCGGTGGAGATTCCGTCTCAGACTCCCGCCTCAGACGACCCCCCGATGGTTTCAGAGGATCTGGGGGGATTCGAGCTTCCACCGTCACCGGCGGTTTTGGTGCGGTTGCTGACCCCGATGGATGGGGAAACACTGGTTGCAAAGATGGAGGCCAAGAACAAGGCGAACGTGGAGAAAATGTTCGGAAAATGGGAATCGAGCTCTCAGGGCCTCGACAAAGAAACCCTCGCGGTGATGAACAAGCAGCAGGATGAATTTCGCCAGAGCATGCTGAAGAATTCCGAAATCCATCGCATCGAACATGGCGGAGTGACCCTGTACCAGAAGGGCGATTCCAAGGATCGGTTCTGCTTCCTCAATTCCCAGACGGTCCTGTTTGGCCCCGAGGCAGTCGTCAAGGCGGCCATCGACCGCAAAGGCACCGCCGAGGCCTCACCGCTTTCGGCTCAGTTGCAGACTCTCCAGGATCGCGACTTCGCGGTCGCAGTCGACTTGGCTCCCGTGGACACGATGTCGAAGTCGGGCCAGTTGGAACTCCCCTTTCCGGTGATGCTCTTCGCCGCACCGTTGTTGAAGTGCCGCTTCATATCACTGGCCGCTGACGTCAACGGCGGTAATCTGTTGCAGGTGAATCTGGTCGCCGCCGATGAAGCCGGGGCGAAGCAGTTGCATGGGATGTTGAACCCACTGCTGACGGATGGGATTGCCAAGGCGAAGGCGGCCAAGGACGCACCGGGCCAGCTTCCCCCCGAGGCGAGCCCGTTCTTGCCTCTGGGCGAGAAGATGCTCGACGGCATCAAGCTGACGCAAACGGGGGATCTGCTGTCTCTGGTCGTGGCCCGTCCGGCGGGACTGGAAGTCCTGCCGACCCTCGCCCGCCCCATGCTCGTCGAGGCGGCCAAGAGAAAGGCAGAAGTGTCCAAGCGGAACGACCTGAAACAGATCGGGCTCGGCATGCACAACTTTCACGATGTTTATAGAGTCTTCCCATCGAATGATCGGGGAGGTTCAGAGGCAGTCGGTCTGAGCTGGCGGGTCCATCTCCTCCCGTTTGTCGACGAGGCTCCACTGTACAACGAGTTCCACATGGACGAGCCGTGGGACAGCGAGCACAACAAGGCCCTGATCCCCCGGATGCCGAAGCTCTACGGGACCAGTGCCGAGGGGAAGTCCAACATGCATGTGTTTATCGGTGAAGGCACCCCGTTTGGCGGAAAACCGTTCTCGCTGAGCGAGGTCACCGACGGATTGTCAAACACTTTGATGGTCGTGCGGGCCGGTGAGGACACCGCCGGCATCTGGACCAAGCCCGGTGGGTTGACCTTTGATAAGGCGAACCCCATCGCCGCCCTAGGGAACATCGGCGACACGTTCGATGTCGGGTTCATGGACGGATCGGTTCGCAGCTTGCCCAAGACCATCGACGCCGCCACCCTCGGGAATCTGATCCTCCACAACGATGGCAATCCCGTGGAGATTCCGGAGTAGCTGCCCCTCGCCAGAGGGCGGGCACGCTAGCCAGTTCGCCCACGTTCTAGCGAAACGTGTCGACGCCAGAGTGCCTCACTGCTGGCTAAAATGTATCGCACTCCGGCTCCGTCCTTTGAGGGAGCCGGAGTGTTGTTGTTAATGCGGTGTCGTTTAGCCCGAGAGCTTCCAAGGTGAATGTTTCCTTCGCTCACTCCTGATTTTGTCCCGCTAGGGATACCCGACAATAGCCCACCGTTTCAACGGTGGGATTGCGGCCACGACCAGCCGACAAGTCCCGACAGGGACGGCGGAAGCCTGTGAAATTCGGGGTCGCGTGATTAGGGAAGCGAGGCCGCAGCGCGGGTGTCTGTCGCCCCTGCCGGGACTGTGGCGAGGAGAGGTTCGTTGGTCCCACCGCTGAAGCGGTGGGCTATTTTCGGGTGTCCCTGACGGGACAAAGACCGGCGATTTGGGCCTGAAGGGTTTCTCAGGTCTTCAGACCTCGGAAGCAGCAGCCTACGGCAATGTCAGCCAGCCGGTGAGAACTGCCAGTCCCAGGACCGCCAGTGTCAATGCCGCCCAGACCCAACTCGGCCATTGAAGCGGTGGGCGGCGGACGGTGAATTTCGTCTGCGGCGACAACTCGATGCGGTCGCCGAGATGGGGGAGCGTGGTTTTACGGCTCTCGCCGTTACTGATCAGCGGGACTCCGCCGACAGTGGTCAGGACCCATTTCTGGCCGTCGAAGACCAGGCGGCAATGATGCAGCGCCAGATCGGGGTCATCGAACTGCAAGGGGCAATCACTGGCCCGGCCGATCAGCGTTTCGGTGTGCCGAATCAACAGCTTGTCCCCCTGATCGAACACCAGCAGCAGCCGGTGTTCCTCGGGCACACTGGTCCCGCGCGGGGACCGTGGATGAGGGATGCTGAGCGACGAGGAGCTGTCCTTGGACGAGTGGGAGTGTGCCGCCCTCCGGTCTGGACGAGGGGCGTCCACCGTGGTGGGACCATTGTTGACAGTCGTCGACAAGCGGGCCGCTGAAGACCGGCGAGTCGGCATCGAGCCCGCCAGTGAGGTCGGAATCCCGCGCAGCTTCGCCTTCTCCCGGCGGTCGTGAACGACCTCGGAGAAATCAAAGGGGATCGGCTTTCGCTTGGCGAAGGGAGCGAGTGCCGCCACGACCTCCTGCATGCTGGCGGGTCGATCGATGGGTGACTTGGCCATCATGCGGACGACTAGATCACTTAGGGCTTTCGGAATATCAGGCAGCAACTGGGCCAATACGGGGACAGGATCCGACTTATGGGCTTCTAAGACCTTGGCAGCTGTGGGCAGATTGTATGGTCGGCGGGCTGCAAGAATCGCGTAAAGCGTACATCCCAAGCTGTAGATGTCGGCCCGGGCGTCGACATGCAAGCTGTCGGCGGCCTGCTCCGGGGCCATGTAGTCAATGGTGCCGAGGCATTCATGTCCGAAGATCATCGACAGGGAGAATTCTTCGTCGTAATCGAGTCGATCCGCGAGTGTTAATCCGAAGTCGACGACTTTAATCTGCCCGTCGCGGTCGATCAGGATGTTGTCGGGCTTGATGTCGCGGTGGACCATCCCCAGTTGGTGAATTTTATGAACGCCGAGGGCGGCCTGCGAGATCATGTCACACGCCGCTCCATACGGCAGCCGCCTCGCCAGTGCGACAAGTTCTTGGAGCGTGATCCCTTCGAACATTTCGAGGGCCACGAAGTCGGCCTGGCCAAAGACTTCTTCCGACATGCCCGAGTCGTAGGTCTCGATCAAGTTCGGATGCTGGAACTGCTTGCCCGCCTTGCCCTCAAGCCGGAATCTGGCCCGCATTCCGGCATCGTCCCGGAACCGGTCGGACAGGACTTTCAGCGCGACGCTCTTCCCCGTCTCCAGCTTCGTGGCCCGAAAGACGGTCCCCATCCCGCCCCAGCCCAGTGGCTCCTGGATCACATACCCGGCCAGCTTGAGCCGCCGGTGATTCCCCCGCAGGAGTTCTTCAGCCTGAAACGAGGTCAGGAGGTGACGATCGACCAGTGCCTGGGCAAATGCTTCCGCGCCCACTGCCGGGTTGGCTCTGCGGAGAATCTCCGCCATTCGCTCCTCGGGCAGCAATTCGCTGCGTCGGAGTGACTCCACGAACAGAGAGTCTTCCAAAATCGGCATACAACTTCCATCGGATCGGAGGTGCCGCACAGATTCGAGAAGCTGCGATTCCTGACCGACCATTTGTAATATAGGTGCGGTTGGGGAGATTTGCAGTGAGAATCTTGACGAGACCGGAAACTGCGTCACGAAATGACACATGGCACGGATTTGAAGCGTTCGCCATCAACCAGTTTCCATTTCGAGGATTGGCCCCTGGAAGCCGACCTACCAGACTTCGGAAGCCGTGTGGTCGCCATTGTACGCAGAAACCCCTCGGCTGCGATTGTCCTGCCTCAGTTGAAAATGGAATTAGTCTCGGTTTGGATTAGTCCTGAAGCCAGGGTCTCCGCATCTTATCACTTGGCAATTTGCAGGAGCAGAGTCTCCAGGTGGTCGTTACTCCAGCCGGCTTGCTTTCGTTTTCCGGTGATGCTT
>JAYTCW010000412.1:0-3338 GCA_043736295.1 Planctomycetota bacterium
TCCGTCGACCTGCGACGGGTCGGACTTGGTCTACGTCGGTCGCATCCGCAAAGACCTGTCGCATCCGAACGGCCTGGCCTTCTGGTGTGTGAGTGACAATCTGCGTAAGGGAGCAGCGACCAACGCCGTGCAGATTGCCGAACTCATTGCCAAGCATCGGTTCGGGTAACGAGATGTGACGATCTCAATGCCCAGTGGTGGCAACCACTGGGCTTTTTCGTTGCAATGGCAACCTCTCGCCGCCGCAAGTTCCTTGTAGAAAAGAACTTCGCGCAGTAACCTCATACTTCCAAAGAATTAAAAAAAACCGGGGTGGACGAGTCCCACCTTCGGCACTGTTGCAGCACACCGCAATGAGCATGGGAAAACGCTGGGTTCCAGCCCCAAGCACTCCGAGTTTCTCGTTTTTTTTCGCGTTTCTGGGCGGCCCCATGTCAGACTCGAAAATGGTCACTTCGGTGCAAAGTGATGCAATCCGTACCCGTTTTGATGCGAGCTGTATGGCACCACTGACGGCACCATTTCGTCGAAAAACTAGTCGAAAATCCATTGGCTCTTTGCCAAAAAAAACCGTTACATCGGCAGCGGCGGAAGAGCTGCGACCGCGACCGATTGGTCGTAAACCTCCAGCATGGTGTACGTGTTCATCGTCAGGTTGATGTCCGAGTGCCGCGCGAGCGTCTGGGTGGTCTTCGGGGACACTCCCGCGCGGGCCAGATTGGTGATGAACGTCTTTCGCAGGGCATGGAAGTCGGCGTAGTGGCCCCGGTCGTCGATATATTTTAGAAAGGATGTGCGTTCTCGCTTCGCCAATTCAGTGGGGTTGTCTTTCACTTCTTGGAGCCAGTCTTTTCGGGCCTGTTCCAGTTCACGCTGCAGCATCAGGGCCGTGCGTTTTCCCGCAATTCTGAATAGCTGTGAGTGACTGTCGAGATCCCCTTTCTGCAGTAGCCACTTCTGGATTCGCTCTGCCAGATCCAGCCGCAACGGAATCACGTCCGTCTTCCGGCGTTTGGAATACCCCGCTGCGACTGTCAACGTCGGGGTTTTGGATTCGAAGTCAAACGACCGGGCAGAGACGGAGTCGATCTCGCCCACTCGGAAGCCGGTATAGGCTCCCAGGATGTACAGGATCTCGCGGTCTCCCCCCGTGATACGCAACCGCTTCTTGCTCTTTCGAGTCGAAGCCAAGAGGCTTTCGAACTCGGCTGGCGAGAGCGGTCTGCGAATCCGCCGACGATCCAATTCCACATTCATCCCCGAGAGATGACTCAGAGGGTCATCCTGGATGCGGCGATCTTTCACCAGCCACCGGATGAACATCTTCATGGCTCTCAGGTAGTGATTACTGCTCGCGATGCTCTTACCCGTTCGACGGAAGTCGGCCAGAAAAGTTTGAATCTGGCTGGCCGACACATCGGCCAGCCGTCCAATCCGGCACCCCTGGCAGATATCTCGGACCCGCTGGATCGTGGCCCGAGTATGAGACAACGTCGCTCCCCGATTTTGCAGCGAGGCCTCGTAGTCATCGATGTGCTTCGTAATCGGATCGAGCCGACACTTGTCGAATGAGTCGAACAAACCCGATTTTTCGCGTTCCGACTCACGAACCAATTGGTTCAGCAGTGCCTGGGAGGCGGCTTTGTCCTTGGCCAATGGGACGCGACGTTCGCGTCCTGTGGCATCGCGATAGCGGTCCCACCACTTGGGGGCAGTCTTCCGAATCTTCTCGCCAGTCACAGGATCGGCCACGAAGATTGGTTTACGGTACAAGCTGGCCATGGTGTGCCTTTCATCTCAGGGAACGGTCAACGGGGTGTGACAGGATGCCAACCTTCGGGTGGAACTCAAGTCATGTTCCAGACCTTGATGCCAGCCAGACATCTCGTTTGGGGCACTCCGCTGCGATCCACTCCCGCAACTCGGAGGTGCGCCAGAATGTTGAGCGACCGATCCTGACCGGGACTGGGACAAATCCAGCGGCATCCCAAGTGCGCCAGGTACGGAGAGACATCCCGCACATGGCGGCCGCTCTGCGAGCGGGGAGCAACAGCAATTCATCCTCCGCAGCTGCATCATCACGACTCTCGGTGAGCAACCAGAGATTGATTCCCAATTCCAGAAACCGCTCCCGGACCTTCGCGAGATGCAGGCGAACCGTGGTCTTTGAGCAACCCAGCGATTGAGCGACCTCGGCGATCGAGTGACCCTCTGAGAGCAATTGACAGATCTCTCGTTCGGGAGGGTCGAGCGATACCATTGAATCCCGAACGTCGGCCGCTCTGGAATTTGACTCCGACCTCGTGAAGCGCAGATGTCATACGCCGCTGAGTTCGGCCTCTTGGATGGTGTTCGAGGACAGCCGCAGATCAGCGATCACGAGTTGATCGAATTGCGTGAAGATGTGCAATCCATCACCTCACGCTTGCCGAATGAATTGAAGCAAATCGCCGCACTTCTTCGAGAGATGACTCCTTCCGATGCAGCCGTCGAGATGGGAATGACTCATGGAACGCTCTGGCGACGGATGGCCGAACTTCGAACCTGCTTCACTGCCGAATGTTACGGCCACGGTGGTGATTCACCAGAAACCTCAACCAAGGAGAACGCATGAGCTTGTTGTCGTCAGTCACTCAAGGGGTGCAGGTGTTGCCTCGGCGAGTGATGGTGTATGGGGTGCATGGGATCGGGAAGAGTACCTTCGGGGCGATGGCTCCGGACCCGATCTTTATTCAGACCGAGGACGGTCTGGCGAACTTGGGGGCGGCCCGGTTTCCGCTGGCGGAGTCGTTCGAGCAGGTCATGGCGTCTATCACCGCTCTCTACACCGAGCTGCATGACTACGCCACGGTCGTCATCGATTCGATCGACTGGCTCGAACAGCTGATCTGGAAGCAGGTCGTGCGAGAGCGTGGACCGGGGAACAAGACCGCCGTGGGCAGATGAATGGCACGGCGTCGCCCTTGAGTGGGGCGTCATGCGGCGATCGACCCCACGGCGTTCATCCGGCCGTGCCGGTCGACAACATCGAGGACTTCGGGTTCGCTCGCGGGTACATGTATGCGATCGATTACTGGCGGGAAGTCTTGGATGGCCTGAACGGGCTGCGGAATGATCGGCAGATGATGGTGGTGCTGATCGCTCATGCGAAGATCGAGCGGTTTGAGAACCCGGAGACGGATGCGTACGACCGGTACTCGCCCCGGCTGAACAAGCACGCGTCGGCTCTGGTGCAGGAATGGTGCGATGAGGTGCTGTTCGCCAGCTACAAGGTCCACACCAAGCAGACCGATGAGGGGTTCGACAACACTCGTACTCGCGGGATTGGCACCGGGGAT
>JAYTCW010000413.1:0-5169 GCA_043736295.1 Planctomycetota bacterium
ATCCCCGGTGCCAATCCCGCGAGTACGAGTGTTGTCGAACCCCTCATCGGTCTGCTTGGTGTGGACCTTGTAGCTGGCGAACAGCACCTCATCGCACCACTCCTGCACCAGAGCCGACGCGTGCTTGTTCAGCCGGGGCGAGTACCGGTCGTACGCTTCCGTCTCCGGGTTCTCGAACCGCTCGATCTTGGCATGAGCGATCAGCACCACCATCATCTGCCGATCGTTCCGCAGGCCGTTCAGGCCATCGAGAACTTCCTTCCAGTAGTCGAGAGCGTAGGTGTACCCCTTCGCAAACCCGAAGTCCTCGATGTTGTCGACCGAGCCTTTGCCGTGCGTTCCGTGATCGCGAACGACTTGCACCCAGACCAGACGCTCCAGCCAATCGAGCGAGTCGATGACGACGGACTTGAAATCCGCCATCACGTCGTCGAACGCCTCCGCCAGCGGAAACCGGGCGCAGTCGAGGTCCCCTAGGCCATCATCGGTCTGAATGAACACCGGGTTCGGTGCCATCGCTCCGAACGTCGACCGGCACGGCCGGATGGAATGCTGTGGGACCACTCACGTTGGGCACCAGTAAGAGCGATGCCGTGCCCTCCATCCCCCAATGGCGACCGATACCGTGAACTCGATACACCATCACTTGGCGGGGGCAGTATGCAGAATCGCGGTGCGAGTCTATTTAGATTCATCGGGCGTATGCAGCCGCTTTGCCATCACGATCGAGCATTCTTGAAAGCCCAGCCGCTTGAAGAATGTGTGTGCCCCGCCGTTCCCCTTGCCGCTCTCCAAAAACATAAATGCGGCTCCTCGCCGAACAGCTTCCTCTTCAGCAAATCGAATGAGTGCCTCGCCGATTCCTTGGCGGCGGTGGGCAGAGGCCACAACCAAGTCCTCGAACACCGCGTACCGAGTTGGTTGAATGACAAAGCGGACGATAGCAATCGCCACCAATTCGGTTCCCGATCGGGCGATGGCGATGCATACTTCGGCGTCTGAGTCGGCGCCGTCGCCAAGGGCCTCACGGAATTCAGATTCCAACGATTGATCCAAGCCTTCTGCCCAACTTTGGAAGTTCGCGGCGCGGCCAATTTGAACCTCGCTGTGGGAAATATACGACGGGTTTACTTCGCGAATGAAGAATTGCGTAAGCTCCGGTGCGACAGCCGGATCGCGGCCCCACTCGATCACCGGAGTGTGCATTGGTGAGCCTGCATTGCTCACCGGTGAAGTACCGCAGACGCATTCAGAGTGCTCGTTGGGTGTGGAACTCATGGTTATACTCGCTCGGTCAGGTTGTTTCTTGGTCCGGGAACCATTCCCTAACCTGCTTGAAAATTTTTGATTTCTTCTCTTCATCAGTGCCGGGGCCTCTAACTATTTCGAGGCCAAAGTTGTAGATGCGCTGCAATTCCTCCATGTAGTCATCCCTTAGTCCGTCCTCCTCATCCTCCCATGCATTTGGGAACCCGGCCGCGTTGCTGAGGTTCCAGAACCAAGCGATCCAACTGTTGAACACTCCTTTCGGCATAACTCCATCTATTTGAAAGCGAACCGCCATTTCGTGGAGGTTGAGGGTCTGGCAGACGTAGTTGAAGTAGATCTGCTTGTCTGCTTTATCGGTCGGAACGGGTAGTGGATTGCCGCTGGCGTCTGTATCGTATAACAGTCTGACCAAATCCGGGTGGTCGGCCTCGAAGCGAAAAAGTTCGATCGAGGCCAGCTCCAGCCGTTGGTAAATCTCGCGCTGTGCGACTTTCACTTCCCTGTTAGATTGACGCTCTTCGGCATCGATCTCTCGAAAACCTTGAAGGCGGGTAGCCATGACCAAGGAGGCTGTACCAATGACGATTGACGCAACCTGCCCGATGACCTCTAAGGACACATTCGATGCACGCGCGACATCGATCGAATAGAGGAAAAAGTAGACCACGACGATAACACAAGTAGTCAAACCCATACAGACGCCCAGCACGACGAAGAAATTGACAACCTCTTCTCGCGGAATTTTCCAAATCTTTCGCGGTCCGTTGTGGTTCTTTGAGGCCATGTTTGTCTTCATACGCCACCTGTTGAATGATGTTCTAAGTGGAGCTTAACAACTTCACGCGGCGGTGCCGATGCAAGCTGCCAAGGTAAGAGTTGACTTCGGAGTCCTCTGTTTCCTGAAGAACGCAGGAGGCGATCACTCGGATCACCGCGATTTCGCGATTCTTGGAAGTTCTCAGTCTTTCTCTCGATGATCAGACCTGCCCACCTATGCCAACACCGAACAACTCGACATCGACGGTTCCGAGCAGATCAACTCGTTGTCGCCATGCGCGAGCCACGAAGGTGCGCTTCGTGTGCCTGGACGATCAAATCGAAAAGGCAGCGTCTGGTCAGGCGTATTGCGCGGCCGCAGCTAGCGTGAGTCGGTGCAACTCGACCAACTTCGCCTCATCCATTCGAGGTGGCTTCACATATCCGCCAGCCATCACGAACGCAACCGGCAACTCTTGCTCTCGGCACCAATCAAAGACCAGTTTCTCTCGCGCCCGAAGATGCTGATCCGTGATCCCAGCCAAAGCTCCGTCAGGACAGTCTTCATGCGGGTCCATGCCCGCGTTGTACAGGCACAGGCCCAACCGACGGACCTGTGCATCGCGAATTCGACTCGTGATCGTTGGCAAGTAGTCTGCGGCGTTCTCAACGATGTCAAGAGTTGTTCGCTCACCAGGCTGGTAGAGGTCGAAACGATCTACCGAAACATCCACCTGCCAGATATGAGGGTTGTCGCTGATCATCCCGTGGGTGCCACCGCCGCAATGGGCGTCTAAGTCCAGAATCAAAACATCCCCCGCCCCGGCAGCCAATGCGGCCTCTGCTGCGATGACGAGCCCGTTGAACGTGCAGTAGCCGCAGCCTTGGTCCCGTCGCGCGTGATGCAGGCCACTCGAAAGGGAGCCAGCGATCCCGTCTCGCATCGCACACAGCGCCGCAGCAACCACTCCACCGTTCGACGCCAGCACCATCGGCCACAGGCCAGGATCCCAATCCAGTTCTTGGGATTGAGCAAGGCTCCGAGGCTCCCCCGTCCGCACGGCCTTAATGTACTCGATGTCATGCGCCGTCAGCAGATTTTCTTCTGTGAGCGGCGGGGGCTGTTCCAAGATGATGTTCGGGATTGGCTTTGTTATGAGGGAGTCAGCAATCCATCGGGCCTTGCGAGTTGTGGGAAATGCGAAACCCGCAGCAGCGTAGGTCGGGTCGTAGAAGACTGTCACCATTGGGATTCCCTTTCTCAATGCGGGCCAAGTCGCAAACGCCTTGGTGTTGAACGGTTTGTTCGCAGGATACTGGTCCAAACCGTATCAGAACTTGACCTATTGGATCAAGTACTTGCCATTGCCGAGCAACTGGCACAACTGGGCATGGGCTGGCAGCGCGTGGCGAGTCTGGTCGGCATCATCCGGGAGCGGCTGGACGAGGCGGGGCTGAATCCGATTGACGCGGAATAGGGGGACTCCACTCATGGAACATCCTCCGCACATCACTGGACTTCCGGCCCCGTCTGAGCCATCAGTGAGTCCCGACGGACGACGCCCGCTGTCGATGGAATGGATCACCGACGACCTGCTGCAAGCCACGCTCGCAGCCTGGTCGCCCCGGTACGAACAGCCCCTCAACGCGGACGATGCCGTCGAGATTCTGATGAACGTCAAACGGTTCTCAGAAGCACTTCTCCGAATCAGAAAGGACGAACCATGAACGTAGTGATCTGGGCTCGCGTGTCGTCGCGCGAGCAGAAGGAAGGCTACTCGATCGACGCCCAGATGCGGGCGACGAGAGAGCGGGCCGCCAAGAACGGCTGGACGGTCGTGCGCGAGTTCGAGGTGGCCGAATCGGCCAAGCGCGGGGCGACACGGGTCGTGTTCAACGAGATGGTCAGTTGGGTCAAGGCGAACGCCAAGCGTCAGAACTTGCGCGTGATCCTCAGCCACAAACTCGACCGCATCTGCCGCAACATGCGGGACGCGGTGCGGATGCAGGAACTCGAAGATCAGCACGGCATCGCGCTGGCCTTCGTCGACAATCAGTTCGGCCCCGGTCCGGCGGGAGCATTGTCGTTCAACGTGATGGCGGCGGTCGCTCAGTACTACAGCGACAACCTCCGCACCGAAGTCCTGAAAGGGATCGAGGAACGCTGCCGACAAGGTTGGCAGCACGGGCTGGCGTCGTATGGCTACATGAACTGCTCGGACGAAAGGGAAGAACCGATCCAGCCTCATCCGCAGAACTCGAAGGCGGTCGTGCGGGCCTTCGAGCTGTACGCCAGCGGTCGGCACACCTTCGAAACACTGGCCGACCAGCTCGCCGGGGAAGGCTACGCCTACCAGAAGGGCAATCCCCGGTTCCATCGCACGGCACTCTCACGCATGCTCCGCAACCGCGTCTATGTGGGCGAGATCCGCTGGGGAGACCGAGTCTACAGCGGCAAGCATCGCCCGCTGATCGATCGCCGTACGTTCTCGCTGTGTCAGGATCTGCTCGACGGCAAGATTCGACGGACGACCACGCAGATCAACATGCCACTCGCCGGTGGCCTCTTCACCTGCCAGCATTGCGGAGCGCTCATCACCGGCGAACGGATCAAGCGGAAACTGAAGGGCGGTGGCGTGCGGTTACACGACTACTACCGCTGCGCGAACAACTACCCGACCGACGATCACCCCAGCGTTCGCTGGCGCGGAGACGACCTCGAAGACGCCATCGTGGCGGACCTGGAAACGATCCGCATCCCCGACTGCGAACTGGCCGAATGGTTCCGCACCGCACTCCAGACAGCCTTCAAAGACATCGGAGAGGTCCAGCGGCAACAGCGGCTCACGCTCAAAAAGCGGGCCTCCGAAATCGAGGCGATGCAGGAGCGCCTCCTCAACGCCTACCTCGCAGGCACGATCGACGAAAAGGCAATGGTGACCAAACAAACCCAGCTCCGCGACGAAGCCGCCACCGTCGCCGCCACGTTGGCCACGTCCGGGGAAGTGAACCCCGAGGACGTACAAACCGCCCTGGGCGTCTTCCAATTCGCCCAAAACGCCGCCCAAATTTGGCGCGGTTCAAAGATGGACCAAAAACGCGAGATCCTCGACGCGGTATCTTTGAACCGCCTGCTCGGCGACG
>JAYTCW010000414.1:0-9284 GCA_043736295.1 Planctomycetota bacterium
GATCGACGGCCACTTCAACTTCCACCTCGACAGTGGGAACTTCCACGTCGACTGCCGGAGCCGCCCCACCGTCCATGGCGTAAGCCATCGGAACGAGCAGACCAGCGACGACAGCGCTGAGCACATACTTCTTCATACGAGACCTCCTACCGCATCATGCGGAGAATGGCAACGAACCCTGAAACGCTTGGAGACACGAAATTCTTAAGCAGAGAGCTGGCACTGGTGTTATCAAGGGCAAGGCAGACGAGGTGGGGACGGTTCGTCCTTCCGAACATCAGTCGGAGGTGGACCTCTGGGATCTGTGCCGATGATCGATTCGTCAGTTTCAGACACTCCCTCTCACAGAAATCCGCACTAAACGGGACGTTACCCCTGCCACTCCAAAAGCGAGAAGAGCGGTCACTCAGTTTCGGAGGATCGTCCGCAGCTCTTGCCGGAAACCGGGAGTTCCAGCACTCGAATGTACGTTCTCTGCCGATTGGCGAGCGGTACTGGCACGTTTCATTCAAGCTGTATTGCTTGACGCGGATGTATCGACCAAAAGTGCCGTTTCATTCAGCCAAATTCTCTCTCCCGCCCGATTTCCTGGATTCGAACGATGGCACACGATCCGGCCTCCCGCAGTCTTGGTGCTTGGATCATCGGTCTCTGCCTGGCACTCAGCGGTCCATTGGTCATGGGCGCAGACGATTACGATCAGCTGGCTGTCGAAGCGTTGTCATCCATGGAGGATCAGTTCGAAGAGCGCGTCCGCCGCGACCCAACCGATTCCGCAGCTTGGCGCATGCTGGGGCGACTCCGCATGCAACGAGAGGACTGGACTGGAGCACAGATCGCTCTGAAAACAGCTGTCATGATAGATCCTCTGGGAGCGGCCGCTTTCTACGATTATGGCGTTGTCTCACAAGAACTGGGAGAAGAGGAGCTGGCCGCTGGGGCCCTGCAACGGGTAATCGTCCTCGCTCCAGACAGCGAATACGCAGCAGCAGCGCGGACGACCCTCGCCCAATTGACGGCCAGTGGAGTGGTTCCAGTCAGCTATGAGATTCGCAGCTTTGATGGCTCGAACGACGCTCCGCTCATTCGTGATCCGCGCGACGAAGACGAGACCGAGAGCTTCTTCAAGTCGCTGAAGAAAGATCTCGACCTGCGGCTCGACTTCGGGACGCAGTGGAACGACAACGTCTCGCTGACGCCATCGAGTCGCGAACTCCTGGCGGGCAACTTGGCGAGTGCCCAGGGAAATGCTTCACTGTCGGCCCGGTATATCGCCATCGCCTCCGAACGGTTTCGCTTCGGCCCCACGCTGGATGTCGACTACACCCTGAATGAGGGGCAGTTTGGCAATCTCAACTTGCAGAGTTACCGGACTGGGGCGTTTGTAGACGCTGTCTTCGAGTACGACGACCTCAAGATCAAACCTCGAGTCGCGTATTCCTTCACACACGACTTGTTTGGCGGCAATACCTATGGACGACGACATACTCTCGCATCATCAGTCGGGTTTGTGTGGACACCAGCACAGATCACAACCGCTTACTGGTCGATTGACACGAACGACATCACGAATCGCAGTTCCAATCCCGGCATCACCTCGCAAGATGGGGTCTCGAACACCATCGGTGTTCTGCATGACTATGTGCGGCGTGATTCCAGATTCCGCACCTTCCGGGTGGGGGCCGATCTCTCTCACGTCGACGCCGACGGGAGCAACTTCCGCTACAACGGCGTGTCGCTCTATACCCAAGCCATGATCGTCATCGTCCCTCAGCTGCATCTGACCGCACGCGGCGGCTGGGCGTACCGGGACTATTACGACTTCACTCTGACACCCAGCCGGAATACGAACGTCTTCCGCGTCGGGGCCGAACTGCGAAAGTACTTCGATCACGGCCTCTCCGCTGCGATCGTTTCCCAGTACGACGACTTTCACTCGAAGAACCTCAACTTCCGCTCCAACCGCTTTCTGGCCGGCGGCCAGCTGTCGTGGGAGTATTGAGGAGGAAGGTTGATGGTTGATCGACAGAGAGTTAGCAGCTAAGTCTCATCTACGAGGATGAACCTTTAGTCGATCAACCATAAACCATAAACCCTCTCCCCCCCCTTCCCCGCCAACGCCGCGTCTGTTCCAATAGCAGCATCATGCTGATCGAACTCCTCGGCACCGGCGGCTTTCACCCCAACGAGCGGCGGCACACAGCGTGTGTCTTGCTGCCCGAGGTCGGAATCGCGTTCGATGCCGGGACCAGCCTGTTCCGCTTACCCGCACGGTTGAAGACGCCGGACCTGCATCTGTTTCTGTCGCACTCGCACCTCGACCACATCTGCGGGCTGACGTATCTGCTGGTGCCACTCCTGCGAGGAGAGATCAAGTCGTGCCGCCTTTACGCCTCGGCGAAGGTGCTGCAAGTGGTCCAGCAACAGCTGTTCCATGAGGCCATGTTCCCAGTCTGGCCGGGGTTTGAACTGGTGGAGCTGGAGCCGGGTCGGCAGTACTGCATCGGAGAGGTCGAGGTCTCGCACCATCCGCTGCCGAGCCATCCGGGCGGGTCGCGAGCCTACCGCGTTGATTGGGAGCAAGCCAGTCAGCCTCGATCGCTGGCCTACGTCACAGACACCACGGTTGACGGCACCTACACCGAGTTCATCCGGGGCACCGACCTCCTGATCCACGAGTGCAACTTCGCCGATGACATGGCCGCGTGGTGCCCGAAGACCGGCCACAGCCACACCAGTCAGGTGGCCCAGCTCGCGAAAGATTCCGCCGTGATCCGTTTGGTCCTGACACACGTCGATCCTCAACACCCCGAGGACGATCCCCTCGGCATCGAGACGGCCCGAAGTATTTTCCCGGCTACGGAACTGGCGGAAGACGGGTTGGTGCAAGAGATTCCGTAAACCGAATTCATGATTCCACTGCGGCATCCCGGACCAAAGGGGAGGTCTTCAGTATTCAGCTGGCAGATGCCAGCCAGGGACGATTCTGTACCCCGAAGGGGTTGCAGCAAATAGCCCAGGGTTGGCGACCAGCGGGAGCCTACCCTGGGTTGAGGTGCCGTCGAGAATCGAACCCTGAAGGGGTTCTACATGTCACGCGAGTGTACAACCCCTTCAGGGTTGGGCTCGATGATTGGTCGCATACCCAGGGTGCGCTCCCTGCGGTCGCGACCCTGGGCTATTCGCTGCAACCCCTTCGGGGTACAGAGAGTTTTTCAGGCCACCGACGGTTTGCGCAGCGTGCACAAATCTCAGACGTGAGTAGTACAGGAGACTGACAATGCCGTTGAGACGACTGGCGGGGATCATTCCTCTGGGGCTCGGTATCTGTTTCATGGGGGCCTGGTTGTCTGGTCCATCAGGACACGGTTCGATGCCGATATTCATGAAGCTCTTCGGCGTCTTTATTTGCCTCCCGTTCATCGGCGTGGGGCTCGCGCTCATCTTCGGCAAAGCTTCTTCTGCTTCTGAACAGCTTGCCGCTCTTCAGAAGCAAGTCGACGAAACAAGAACGATTCCCCCTTTCGGAACAGGCACGCCCGTGGCCCCCGGCAAGCTCAAATGCCCGAACTGCGGCTCATCGCCTGGCACAGCTGAGGTCTCCCCGCACGGCGATGTGAAGTGCGACCACTGTTCCTGCTGGTACAACGTGCATACCGCGTAGCGTAGAACGGAATTTATTCCGTTCTGCCCCCGTAGCCACGTTTGCCAGAACGTGCCTCGGGGCAGTCGCCCTCTGGCGCGGAGCGGCTAGAGCAGTTTTGGAATTAGTCTTCAGTCGCAAATGTGGAACACTAATCCACGCGAATCAACACTAATCCGGAGCCGAGTTTTGGGGTGCTGATCTATCGAAAGGCTCTTTCGGATTAGCGAAGATTAGTGGTAATTAGTGTTCCCCACTCCGGATTGAAGGCCAATTCTCACTGAACACAATATCTAAAAATGCTCTAAGACTTCCACGCCTCTGGACGAGAACGGAATGAATTCCGTTCTACGCCATCACCGGCAGGATCGGGTACTGGCCGGTCAGTACCTTCCCCGGGGCCACGCCGAGCCAGTCCTGGAGCAGCGTCGCATACACCGAGCGGAAGTCGGTCTGGAACTTCACGTCCCCCTCTTCCAGGTTCTCCAGCGACGGATGGGCCCCATGCAAGCCGCCCTTGACGCCCGCTCCGGTCAGAAACACGGGGGCCGCGGTTCCGTGGTCAGTGCCTTGCGAGCCGTTCTCTGCCACGCGGCGACCGAACTCGGAGAAGACAAACCCCGTGACCCGCTCCGCATGCCCATGCTCTTTCAGGTCCGCATGAAATGACTGCATCGCCGAGGCCAGCGTCCCCAGCAGTTGCCCATGCGAGATCGCCTGAGCCGCATGCGTGTCGAAGCCGTCGTGACTGACGTAATAGACCCGCTGCGGCAGCTGGGCGTCGATGAGCTGGGCGATCAGTTTGAGCCGCTCAGCCAGCGGGGTCTGCGGGTACTCGACGCCAGTCTTGTACTCAGCCGCCACTTCACGGATGCGAGCAGCGGAGGCGAACGACTGCTTGGCCGAGGACTGGACGAAGCTGAGCAGATCGTCGCTCCCCTCGGCTTTCTCGGCCAGTGCTTCGACGGCAGCGCGGCGGCGGTCCCCTTCGGCCCCATTTCCGGTCTTGAGCTGAAAGTCCTGAATCGAGCGTATTGAGGGGGCATACCCGGTAGCTCCATACACTGCGAGCGGTGGCTCCCCATCGCCGATGTGCAGCACGCCATCTCCCGCGCCGCCGATCTCCGGGGCACCGCGTCCCAACCAGCCATACTTCTCCGTCGCGCTGGTCGTGGCCTTGTGCCAGATGTCCATCGACTCAAAATGCGAGCGATTCGGCTGGGCGTATCCGACCCCTTGAATGACGGCCAGCTGGCTCGCCTCCCACAGCTGACTGAACCCGGTCATCGACGGAGCGAGGCCGAGTCCCTGCTCCAGCTTGAGGACTGAAGCCGCCGGGATCTTCAAGGTCGGGCGTGCCTTCTGATAAGCCGCCTCGCCATAGGGCACGACCGTGTTGAGTCCGTCGTTGCCTCCTGACAGCTGGACAATGACCAGGATCGTCTCCTTGGCCCCGCGCTGATCGAGCCCCGGAGCGGCAGCCGCCATCCGCTGGAAGACTGAGGGAAGTGTGAGACCAGCAGCCGTGGCGGCGAGAAAGTTGCGGCGAGTCGACATGGGAGGCTCGATGAGGGTTTATGGTTTATGGTTGATGGTTGATCGAGAAGAGGGGAGAAGAAAAGAGAAGAGAGGGAGACGAGGGGGCGGTGGCATCAAAAGGTCTCTGGTCGATCAACCATCAACCATCAACTATGAACCCTCCCCCCTCAGCTCAGTTGCGATTCCGGCAGCGCCAGCACCAGATGTGCCGCCAGACGAGCCAGTCTCGCCTGCGTCTCGCGACGGGTAAACGGCAGATCGTTGCCGTTTCCCATCTCGGCTCGCAGCTGGGCGACGATCTGTTCGCGAGCGGGTGAGCCGGTCTTCTGGATGAACATGTTGAGGAACAGATCGGCGATTTGCTCGGGAGACTGGGCTTGATACTTCACAGCCCACTTCGCCGGGTCGCAGCGGGCGGCTTCGTCGCGCCCCTTGGTGATCTCGAAGGCGACGTTCTGCCGCAGCAGGAGCGTCGTCGAGCTGATCCACTCGCGTCCGCCGTCCCACCCCTTGACGTTCGGGGGGAAGTACAGGCTCTGTCCGAGTTGGGCGCAGACATCGGCGGCTTGCAGGGGGCTGACCGTGCCGCCGAGCGAACGAATCGTGCCGACGACGTACTCAATCGGGGACTTGATCCGCTGGTGAATTGAAGCGTCCGAGAAGAAGAGCCAGCTCGACAACATGCGCTGGATCAGCCAGCCAGTGTGGTAGTCGCGCAGGCGGTACTCAGCGGCCAGCGGTTCGATCAGCGACTCAGGCGGGGTCGCGCTGTCGTTGATGAACTCCCGGAACAGCTTGCGAACGATGAACCGGGCACAGGCCGGTTGCCCCAGCGCGAGACGGACCACATCGCCCGCCGCAAACGCCCCGGTCTGGCCGAAGATCGTCTTCGCGGAGGCGTCGTGCTCCGCCGGATTGAAGAAGGGCTCCTCATCCTTGGTACTCCAGCCGGTGAGCGCGCGGGCAGCTTCTTTGATGTCATTCTCGGTGTAGTGGCCGGGACTGAGCGAGAAGAGTTCGAAGACCTCGCGGGCGTAGTTCTCGTTGGCTGCTCCCTTGCGATTGGTATTCGAGTCGAGCCAGATCAGCATCGCGGGGTCGAACGTCATCTCGCGCAGCAGACCCGCGAAACTGCCGAGTGAATACCGCCGCAGCGTCTCGTTCTGGCGGTGCATCAAGCGACCGGATGTCACCTTCGCATGCGAGGTCGCAAAGTGATTGTGCCAGAAGAGGGTCAGCTTCTCCTGCAACGGATGCGGCGAGTTGAGCAGCCGGTACATCCACAGCCCCTGCAACTCGCGGCGGTTGTTGCTCTCCAGCGTGCCGGGGGTCAAGCGCTCGACATCGTTCTCGAATCGCGTCAGTCCATCCAGCCCGCGCACCAGTCGCTCGACCACGACTGTCGGTATAGAGGCCACAGCTGCTTCAATCACGTCCCAAGTGGCCCCGAAGGCGGCGCGGCGATACAGGTGAGCCGCCTTCGCCACATCCCAGCGCTGACGCCTCGTGGGGGTGAATGGCTCCCACGCCAGTTCTGGGCGAATGGTGTTCAGCAGGTCTTGGGCAGAAGGCATGGGGGAGGTTTATGGTTGAAGGTTTATGGTTGATCGACAGAGGGGAAAGCCCAGGGGTTGCAACCCCTAGGCTTTGAGTGGCTACTCCGCTTCCGTGTTTTTTCCAACCTCGATCTCAATCACGAACCCGTCGGCATCGTCCCCCAGACGCACCTGCGCCTCGCCGAGAGATGCCAGCAGACCGAGGGCCACATGGTACTCGTGTTCGGCCTTCTCAACCGTCCAACCGGTATCGAGCACGATCTTTCGCAACGCACTCGATTGCATGCGACTTAACTGCCGGGCGAGGCGGGGGAAACTGAGTTGTTGCCGCTCGGTGAATGGTCCAGGCTCGGCGAATGACTCTCGCGGTTTGTCGAGTTCATCGATCAGATTTCGCACGATGGTGGGTGTGGTGCCGAGGATGAAGTGCCCGCGTGTGATCGAACCGGTGATGCGGAAATTGTACTGGTCTCTCGCCCGCTTCCGGACCTCTTGATCGGTCTCCTGGAACACAAAACTGGTCGTCTGCGCCCCCTTATACTCCTCGCGCACGGTCAGCACGCGCTGCTCGCCCCCCTGGATCAGGCCCAGCAGATTGATGAACGGTTCCGTCATCTGGCGGAACTTGTTTTCATCTCTCAAGTCCACCAGAAACGCAGCTGCGGGGAGGACGTTCTCGACCTCGATCTTGTCGTAGGGGACCTTCTCTTGCTCGGTGATGACGACGCGGAAATGCGGACCGAGTAAGGAGATCAACTCACTGGGGCGAAAGGTCGTCCCGAAGACCGCGAGTTGCTTGCCCGCGTCTTCGTCGCCCTGCTCGACGCGATTGATGGTCTCGTCGGAGGCCAGCTGACGGCGGTTGTTCCATAAGCCCGCATAGTCGCGATACCAGGAGAACGACTCGATCGTCCCCGGCGGACTGAGCAGCGGAGCGATCTTCTCCTCGCCGTGAGCCCAAAACGGCACCAGTCCCTCGGGACGGGTGCTGCTGGGTTCTCGGAACCCGACCTTTAAAGTTACAGCTTCTCCCGCCCCCGCATGCAGCCCGATCGAGAGCCGCTCATGCCTCCGCAGCAGATCGGTCCACCCACCAAAGAACGTCAGCAGACCAAAATCGCTCGCCGGGTTCTCTAGCCCCTTCGCGAAGTCCGGGTTCTTCCGGACAGCTGCGAGAGACACATGCACATCGGCCATCAGCGTCGAGTCGGCTGGCACAACCGTTTCCAACGTAGCCGACTTCACATGGGCCAGAACGAACTTCATCGCCTCGGCCTTGTTCGCCCAGACGACCCGATGGTCCAGAATCGCCACATGCAGGTCACCCGCCGCCAGCACCGGCGTACCCTCGATCTCGACTGGCTCGTACTTCAATCCCAACTCTGCCGCGGCCCACTGCTCAAGGACATCCGCAAAGGCTTTCGCATCTGCGGTGTCCTGAGCGATGAACACGCCGCCTACCGAAGGATTCTCTCCCTGCCCGATGGCGATCAATGCTCCGCGTTTCCAGATTGAGCGGAGACCGCCCTCGACCCCGACAGTTTTGAGCTGCTTGTCGAAGAACCGAAGCGAATCGGTGAACTGAATGAGACCGGTGGTGTCTTCGTAGACCCGCTGCCACTCCTGGCTGGTCTCCATCAGCTTGATGAATCGCTGCACCAGCGGGTGCCCCTCGATTCGCTCGGGATCGACAATCCGGGCCTGCAACACCAACCCCTCAGGGAGCGGTTTGACCAGCAGCGGATCGATTCGGCCCGGAACCTCCGCATATAAAGCAGAGGCGCAGACTAGGAAACAGAGGCCGAGGAGTGTGAACAGACGTGCCATGCGAGAATTCGCTTCCAGAGGGACAAGAGACGGCATGAATACCTGTTCTCGTCCCAGTCAGTTTCGCCTATTCGGGGAATCCTAAGGCCGAAGCGCATCCTTCCATCGCATGGAATCCGACTGTTTGGCAACCGTTAAGCGGCACGTGAACACCCAGAAGTCCCTCCGACCCATTTCTGGCGAAAGTCGCCACATCTCGCAAACCGATATCTTTTCAGGTGACACGAATCAACCTATGTTGTTACGATGAACCAGTCGTGACGGACAGACATGTCACAGATTTGACCGTATTCGTGGAGCAGCATGTCATGATGATCAGCATTCCCGGCGTGCCCGGCAAAGATTTGTGCGACCGCCACCTGGGACATACCCGGCGGGACATTCTCCGCGTCGGCGGCTCGTCGATGCTCGGACTCGGCCTCGGAGCCATGCTCCAGGCTCAAGCTCAAGCTAACCCGCTCTCCTCCGGCGGACCCGGCTGGGGCAAGGCGAAGAGCATTATCCTCGTCTACCTCCAGGGCGGCCCGAGCCATCTCGACCTGTGGGATCCCAAGGAAAACGTTCCCGATAACGTCAAGTCGGTCTTCAAACCGATCGACACCAAGCTTCCCGGTGTCAAAGTCACCGAGGTGTTGCCGAACATCGCCAACATCCTCGACAAGACCACCCTCATCCGCTCGATGAGCTACACCCCCAACGGCCTGTTCAACCACACAGCT
>JAYTCW010000415.1:0-23970 GCA_043736295.1 Planctomycetota bacterium
TTGGCACACCACTGCCTGATTGAGAATCGATTCGATGATTGCCGCATCATGTGTGAACGAGGTCTCCGGATGACTGGTTCTGACACCACTAAAAGCCAACTTGAGGAATGGCGAGCGATCTCACAGGCGGCATTGAGTTTTCCGCCAGAGGTTGTTCGCACAGCGTTTGAGGCAGCGGTTCGCTGGGATTCCGCCAACGAGTCAGCTATCCGAAATCGAAAGGCATTCGAAGCTTCTATGAAAGCCCCCCAATCACTACCCAATTTCGATTGGGAGAAAAAGTCAAAGGACGCAGTTCGGCTGTACGGCCTAGTGGAAGGCCGATACCAATCGAGGCAACCAGCTATGGTAAGCTAAGCATTTCCATTCCTGACATACAGGCGAACCCGAGTCGATGCTCACGTGTCGGCCAAGTCCACAGTGTCGTTCCTCCTCTTCCTCACCAGGTCACCCCCACTCTTGTCTGATCTCAAACGCGAAAAACTGAAGGTCGGAGCCCAGCGGGCGTTTCTCGTCTCGGTCCTCGACTCCCGCGACCAGCGCGGCAAAGAGCGGGCGCTCGACGAGATGAAGGGGCTCATCCAGACCGCCGGGGCCGAGGTCGTTGGCGAAATGGTCCAGCTGCGCGATCATCCCGACCCGGCGACCTGCCTGGGGAGTGGCAAGCTCGTCGAGCTGACGCAGGCGGTTGCCGATTGCGGCGCGGACCTGATTGTCTTCGATAACCACCTGACTCCTTCACAAGGGAAGACGGTCGAGCAGGAGACAGGCACGCAGGTCGTCGACCGCAGCGAGGTCATCCTCGACATCTTCGCCACGCATGCCCGCACCTTCGAATCGAAGCTGCAAGTTGAACTGGCCCAACTGCTCTACATGAAGCCGCGACTGACCCGCATGTGGACCCACCTCGAACGTATCGAGGGGGGCATCGGCAGCGGCAAGGGCCCCGGCGAGAAGCAGCTGGAAACCGACCGCCGGTTGATCGACACGCGGATCTCGGAACTCAAACGCAAGCTCAGCGATGTCGAGAAGCGCCGCGAGCGCGAGGTCGCCGGGCGAAAAGACGTGCTGACAGTCTCGCTGGTCGGGTACACGAACGCGGGCAAGAGTACGCTCATGCGGGCACTCACCGGGGCCGATGTGTATGTGGCCGACAAGTTGTTTGCGACGCTCGATACGCGAACGCGAAAGTGGAACCTGCCGCACTTCGGCGAGGTGCTGTTGAGCGACACGGTCGGGTTCATTCGGAACCTGCCGCATCATCTGGTCGCGTCGTTCCGCTCCACGCTGGAAGAGGCCCGGCACGCCGACCTGCTGCTACATGTCGTCGACGCCAGTCACCCCGAGGCCCAACAACAGCTGACCACCGTGATCGAGGTGCTGGGCGAGATCGGTGTCGACTGCGAGAGCCCGCTACTGGTGTTGAACAAAATCGACGCGGTCGAGGACCGCTCGATGCTCGACGTGTTGCTCGCCCGCTACCCGAACGCGATCGCGGTCAGTGCGGTCGAGCGGACCGGGTTTGAGACGCTCTCCAAGGTGATAGCGGACCGACTGGCGGGCGGGTATGACGAGATCGAAATCGACGCCCACCCCGGCAATGGGAAGCTGTTGATGTTCCTGAAGGACCGGGCCGAGATTCTCTCGGAAGAGTACGTTGAAGAACGGCACCGCATCCGCTGCCGCGTGCCTCGGCGGTTCAAATGGATGTTGGAGAAGCTCGAGGGCCTGACGATCACTCCTGCTCAACACTAACCCGACGCGTCAGTTTTGAAGTTGCGATTTTGGGACACGGACCGCATGGAGTTCACGGATAATGGACATCTCGAAGTTGAAACGAGGAGATATTGGGCGTCGCACGATCAATGTCTGAGATCTCACGATTTCGGCGAGAGACACCTCTTCCTCCGTACGACTCACCCCAAGTATTTGCGCACGCTGCGCACATTTCTGGAAGTGGCGTCGAACACCAAGCGACCCCGGCAGGGGTCTGAGAAATTCGCCGGTGGTTGAGCGCAGCGACACCACCGGACGCCAGTCGCCTCTCGGTCCTCCATCCCGGAGGGATGGCAGAAAGCCTTCGGCCCGCGAGGAAAATTCCTCTGGAGAGCGGCGCCTGCTGGCATCCCTCCGGGATGCGGAAAGAGGGCAGACTTGGATTCCGGTGGTGTCGCTGTGCTCAACCACCGGCTAATGTCTGGCATCCCTTCGGGATGGAAGAGTGCTGAAGGCTCCCCCCTTTGGTTGCGGCTCCGCCGCACTGTGTCATCCGCGTCATCCGCGTCTTCCGTGTCCCAATATCGCAATTTTAAAACGCGTCAGCGAGGGCCGGACGAAGCGAGGAGTGCCGCTCTGGCTGGGTCAATGGGTGACCGAAACCGTTACCGCCTCGCTTGCAAATTGGAAACGGCCAGCGACAGAAACAGAATGCCCGGATACATCCGATCATTCATGAGGAAGTAAGCCGCAGCAAGACCTGCGAATCCGATGCTGATTTTCCGAGCGACATCTTCTCCACGAAATGGACTGATTGACAGGCACACCCCGCGGCAGACGTTCCCCCCATCCAGCGGCAATACGGGCAGCAGATTCACCAACCCCCACCAGAGATTGACGTAAAGCCATTGAATCACCCCAAAGGCAATCAACTCGGTGGCTTTGGGATCGAGTTTCGCGTCCGCAAACCGCAGGATCGGCGTCGCGAACACGTACTCCATCAGCCCCCATAGTATGAATCCCGCCCCCGGCCCCGCTAGCGAAATCAGGATCGACTTCCCTTGCGTGTACTCTCGTCCCGGACGGTAAGTGGCCACTCCACCCATCATGTAGAGAGCGGTCTCGACGTTGTAACACCCCAGCCAACGCGCCACGAGGGCATGGCCCATCTCATGGACCAGAATGGACACGAAACAGACCAGCACCCACATCAGCAGAAACGGCGGGCCGCCCCACTCCATTGCCTTCCAACCAAAGATGACCGACCCCAGCCAGAACATCGGCGTCACCCGCACCGGAATTCCGAACAGGGAAAACCGCAGGTCGAACTCGGACGGCTGAACATTGCCTAGCATGCAGGGTTCCAGACTGGTTGGCCAACGGAAAGGAAGATGCGGCTCAGACCAATACAAGATACGCCCGCTGCGACCAACATGCGAGAGTGGAAATGTGGTCACTCGCGTCTGGGAATCGTTCGAAGTTCGTCTGACACCAGCTGCCACTGGCGGTCGCTCTGGTCCGCCGGTGTTTGGGAGTGTGGAGTGTCAATCTCCCCATTGTGGGTCGACCCCACACTGGCGAGCGGCGGATGTCAGTTCGCCGGGCCGTGCCACGCTGTGAAGGTTTTCTCGGGGACCACGCCACCAGGCTGTCGACACGCTTCCGGCCCCTTCTCCCCCGCAGGGGAGTTCACTCCGAAGGCTCAACCGAATGCGGGGGAGAGGGGCAGAACCTGGGAAAAACGTTTCGTGGATATCCGTCACGGAGTTGCGTCAGCGAGGTCGCGAGCGGAGCTTCGAGGAGATGCCGTCCTAGGCGGGGGCTGGGGACCGAGATCACAATCTCCGTCGTAGAGCGATATGAGCGACGGTGGCCTCAATCGCACTTCCCGCCGCCGCAGCACCCGGTGGGTGCGACCGGCAGGAGGTCCAATGGGACGGGGGCCGAGGAGCAGCAGCTTCCGGCGGTTGGTGGTGGACCGCTGAGCCACTCGAGTTGTGGCTGGTAGGGCAGGAGGGCGAGTTGGGCGCGCTGGGTGTCGGTGAGGTGGGTGCGTTCGCCGCGGAGCAGTTCGGTGCCGGAGTCGTCGATGACGGCGGCCCAGGGGCCTCGGTAGATCACCTCGTGCGTGGCGTCGTCAGCGGCCACGGTGAGCGGCTTCCAGGCGCGGAGGGTCAGGCTGCGGAACTCGATGCCTTCGATCACTTGCCACGGTTCAGGTTGGCGGGCGAGGAGTTCGATGCCGACGAATCCGGCCTCCTCGAAGGCCCTGCCGAAGAGATCCTCGCGGAACGCCCCGCTGACACAGCCGCTCCACAGATTTGCGTCGCGCTGTAAGGCCAGCGGCACGTCGACGCTCGATACGATGTCGCTGATGACGGCTCGTCCGCCGGGCTTGAGGACGCGGAACACCTCGTCGAAGAGTTGCTCGCGGTCGGACTGCTGGACGAGGTTGAGGACGCAGTTCGAGACGACCACATCGACCGATTCCGAGTCGACCAACGGGGACAACGCCCGCAGCTGTTCGAGCTTGGGTTCGATAGCGAGCCAATCGCGGGAGGTGCGGATTGGCTCATCGGCCAGCAGTTGGTCGAGCCGGTCGAGGTCGAGCTGCAAGTCCTGAATTCGCCCGCGTCGGAACTCGACATTGGAGTAACCAAGCTTCGAGGAGATCGCCGGTTGGTGCTTGCGGGCGAGTTCGAGCATCGGCTCGTTGAAGTCGATCCCGATGACCCGCCCGGTCGGGCCGACAATCTGGGCGGCGATGTAACAAATCTTCCCGCCGCCAGAGCCGAGGTCGAGGACCGTATCCCCATTCCGCACATGCTGCGACGGATCGCCGCAGCCGTAGTCCTTCTCCAGGATCTCTTGCGGGATGATCTTCAGGAACTGCGGGTCGTAGCTCACCGGGCAGCAGAGGGCGGCCTCGCGCTGTTCAGCAGCGGCGGCGTAGCGGGAGCGGACGGAGGATTCGAGGGAAGGCATGGGGAGGTTTATGGTTGAGGGTTTATGGTTGATCGAAAGAGTGGAGGTTGACGAACGCTGGTTGCTGCGAGCGGTGAACGGTGAACGGTGAACGGTGAACGGTGAACGGTGATTGTATCGACTGTAACGTCTCGGATTGGAAAACGGGGATTCCGTGGCGGATTGCGGGCACGATTCCCCAACAGACACGTCAAATCTGGAGGAGAGCGGCCGAACTGAGATCAACCGAGCGGTTCAGTGGTTCACTGGCGGTCTGAGGGCTGTTATATTTCAGTCTGGCAAGTCGGCAAGGAAGTCGGCAGTCCTCTTCTCCGGAAATTCTTCCACTCGACACGACGTCTTCGAGAAAGCATCGATCATGGAGTTTCGCAACTGCCCGTCCTGCAAGGCGTCGGTCCTCGAGGACGATGTGGCGGACTGCCCTTTCTGCGGGGCGTCGATGTCGGGTAAGCCGAGTGTGAAGCCCGCTCCGAAACCGGCAGCTGGTCCGGCGAAGTCACCGGCTCCAGGAGGTGCAAAGCTGGGTAGTCCCGCGACCAAGGGACCAAGTGCCGACAAGTCCCCCGCTGCGGGTGCTGCCCGCCCCCGACCCACTCGCGACCCAGAACCCGAAGAGCCGGCTGAGGACACGAGCGACCCCTTCGAGGTCGACCCGCTCGCTCATAAGTCGGCAGCCCAAGTCAGCGTCAAGGCAGCCAAGGGACGCACGATCGAGGTCAAGTGCCCGATGTGCGAGACGGTCGGCTTCATCGCCCCGTCGCAAGCGGGCAAGGATGTGAAGTGCTGTAACCCCAGCTGCAAGCTGCCGATTTTCAAGTCCCCGAAGCTGCCGCCCGAGGTGGTGGCTGCGCCGGAGAAGTCCAAGGGTTTGTCGACGCTGATGCTGTCGGTCATTGGCATCGTGTTGGTTTCGGCAATCGGAGGCGGGGTCTGGTACTTCGTACTGCGTGAGGAGCCGAAGCTGTCCGTCATCGATCCAAGCCCGGTGGTACCGATTGATCCGACCCCAGTTGTTCCCGAACCCGAACAGCCGGGCAATGTGGTCAAGGTTCCAGAGAAGCACCAAGTCTCGACTGTGGCCGAGATCAAAAAGCTCTCGCAGGAGGAACTCCTTAAAGTCACCGTCCTGCGTGACATTCGCAGTAAGCCCTACGGCAGGCAACTGGCCGCCGAGGGGTTGTTGGCTGTTGGTGATCTGGCCGGGGCGAAAGAGCAGATCAACAAGGTGGGAGCCAGCGGTGGTCCGTATGCTGTTGGTCCGTTGGCCAAATTGGCTCAACAGCAACTGGATGCCGGGGACAAGGCGGGTGCCGAAGCCTCGGTGAAAGAGGCCGTGACTCTGTCGACCAAGTTGCTGGATGTAGGGCGACCATCGCTCGACTCTGTCGCCGTCTTGGCCGCGCTGTTGGTTCGAATGGAACGTACTCCAGAAGCCTCTCAGCTGCTGGGCCGTTATGCTCAAAAGGACAGCGAAGAACGGGCCATGCTGTCACTGTTTTGGCGTGCCAGCCTCGACCGAGGGTCATTCGATTTCGCGAAGGAGTCGTCGCTCAGCCATCTGGAGTTGTGTGGGAAGCCGCTCTGGGTTTCAACAGCCATACAACTGTGCCGCCATGGGCAGTGGGATCAGGCACTGGCCTGGGCGAAGTCGGCCCCGGATCAAGTGACTCAAGACGCTGCTTTGGCCGCGTGTGCCGGAATGATGTCGTGGAAGCTGGTTCGCCAGCCGGACCCCGCGATCGAGTCGAAGCTGAAAGCGGCCATCGAGTCCGCAGGGCTCGCCGCCAAGGTCCGGATGCAGGTCGCCGCTGCCGAAGTCCGATTGATGACCGGCGACAAGGGCATCACCCAGGCCACGGTCACCGCGATCGAAGCACTGCTGGCCACAACATCGATCCCGCCAGCTGCGAACGTACCAGGCACGAAAGCGATTTATGACAGCAAGGGGATCCCCTTTGCGGGCCTGCCCGATCCGGCACCGGGCACTTCACTGGCCCTCGGTTGGGGCGACATTGCCGACTTGCAGATGAAGCTGGGTGACACTGCGGGAGGCTGGGCCACTCAAGCGAAGGCGCTGGAGATGCTGCGGTCGGTCACGCCCAGTCCCGCCATGGCACAGCATCTGGTTGACCAGTGTGCCAACAACACAGAGGTCGTCAAGAATCAACTAAACACGGCTTTGAACCTGGGGAACGATGGGGCCAAGAAGCTGCGAGCACTGAGCCAATACCGGGTCCAATGCGAAGTGATTCTCAAGCTGGCGAATGATCGTTTCGCCATTCAACAGACCTTGCTGCGCCGGTCGATTCGGTACGGTCTGCATGCGGAAGTGTGGCAGTACGTCCAGGAGATGGAGCAGGCAGAGATGGCACAGTCGGAGCCGTATCGATCCCAGTCAACACTGTTGACCGACTTGTACTACTCCACTTACTTTGGGGGGCAGAAGGAGTTCGCGACACAGACCTACAACGGATACACCGCTGAGGAACAGAAGGCGTTGAAGCTGGCCGAGTCCACAATCGGTAAACTGGCAGCTGTGAATTCGGAAGTTCGCTCGGGTGATGCGAGCAAGGTTGCCGACAGGCTGAAGCCGATGTATGTGGGGACGACGATCGACCGCCATATCATCGATCATCAGGTGTTCGAGAATGTGGCAGAACTGGCCCAAAAGTCGGTGAAATCGAGCTACTCATTGATTCAGCGACTCGGTTTGGCTGATCCGATTGCCAAGGAGGATGCGCTGCGGTTGCTGGCCGGATGGACGATCACGCAGGGGAAGGGGCCCGAGCTGTGGAAGCTGATGGAAGCGGATCGGCAAATCACCTCGACCGATCGTGCAGCCATTTATCTGGGCTTCCTGGAAGGGATTCAGGCCAGCGGGGCCAAGTAGTGTTCAGCAAGGGCCTTACCTGTCAGGCTCGCACCTTGGATCTGGACTTGCTGGAAGTGGAATCTGATGTCACCGGTGTGGATGACTTTTTGTGGACTCGCTGGAACGGTCGCGCTGGTGGCCGTGTCAGCGGTGCCGCTGGCTCGCTGGATGCAGCGGCGTGAAGCTCAACTCGCAGCGGGGGCTTTTCGGCGTCAGCGGGAGACGCTGGAGGCGAAGTTCTTTGAACTGGCCTCTCGGTCCGGGAAGCCACGCGGCCTGCGGTGGGTGAAGTGCGACTGGCAGCCGGGAGTGACTTATGCCCGCGAGACCCAGTCGGGACTGCTCACCGCCTTTGTCTCTATCGAACTGCATTTTGAAGCGATCGAAGGCGGGGATATGGAGGATGTTGCCGCAGTCGGCACGGTCCGCGACGCCTGTGCGATGTTTCACTATCAATACGGTCAATGGGGAACCGGCGGGAAAGCCCTGTTTAATATGAATGCCGATGATGCGATGACGAAGTTGCAGGGCCAATTCACCGCCGTGGAGTAACAGGCTTCGCCCCCTCGTACGCTCTTCGCGAATGCCAGCCAACCTCCCTCGATCAACCATAAACCATAAACCATAAACCATAAACCTCCCCTACCGACAAGTCGTGCCCTCGCAATGGCACCGGCGAAACAGCCAGTGGTCTCCGCCATCGGGTCGGTATTCGCGGGTCAGATCCCAGCGCGGGTTGTACCAGCCGTCGAGATTCACATTGTGATTCGCCACACGATCAACACCGTCATTCCACTTGTCCGTCACCTGGTAGAACTGACAACCAGAGACGAGGCTCACTAGAACCGCGATTGAGAGGCAGCTGAGGACTCGGTTCATCGGTGGTCACTCTCCTCCTGAGATACGGGTGCAATCCTGATCGAATGCGCCCAGAACTGTCCATCCCAATGAGAGACATCGACAGCTGACATTCAGGACTGGTCCGATTGTCACGGAAATGAGGCCGGTATCGAGGAAAACGAGCGTCGTCGCCGTCAAGGTCCACTTGGATCGCCAACCTGACCGACTTCAGACCTCATGACTTCCTCGGTGGGAGTGGCTGCATGATCCGCTTCATGACCTGCTTCACAATCGCCCAGTGGCTGAATTTTGCACTGAACTGGAGTAGCTTATTGCCGAGTCCCGGGACCACGAGAGTTTTTCCCGCTCGCAGGGCCTTGTACCCGGCGAGGGCGACAGGTTTGACCTCCATCGAATTGAACCGGAAGATGGGGGTCGTCTCCATTTGGGCCGTCACGCTGAAGTTGGTTCGAGTCGGTCCAGGAGCCAGACAGGTCACCGTCACGCCCGTCCCGGCGAGTTCTGTTTGCAGACCCTCGCTGAGATAACGGACATACGCTTTCGACGCATAGTAGACTGCCGCATTCGGCCCCGGTTGGAACGCGGCTGTCGACGCCACGTTGAGAATCCGGCCCTGCTTTCTGGCAAGCATGCTCGGCAGAAACAACCGAGTCAGCTCCGTCAGAGCCACCATGTTCACCTGCATCATGTCCGACAACTTGGCCATCGGCGTCTCTTCGAAATACCCCATGCCCCCGAATCCGGCATTGTTGACGAGGAAGTCGATAGTCCAGCCAGCTGCTGTGATGGCCTCGAAGAGTGTCTGAGCCGCTTGGGGCTGAGAGAGATCGACGGGCAATACCAGTATTTGGACACCGTATGTTTTTGACAGCCGATCAGCGAGCGCTCGCAACTTGTCCTCACTCCGGGCCACCAGAATCAGGGAGATCTTGTCGCGAGCGAACAGTTCGGCCAGTTCCTCGCCAATTCCCGAGGAGGCCCCAGTGATCAAGGCGGTTTCGGGCGACATGCGATCTTTCAAAGTGTGTGGTGTCTTGAGAAGACGCGAGAATGGCCGATTGTGTCGGGAAAGTCCGACACGTCAACTGTTTGGCCGAAAAAGTCATCTCATGAAAGTGGTGCGGTTGCCATGCGGGATGTGGTATCAGTGAGGCCGCAGTTGCTCCTCAATGACAGGGAGAATCGGCTCAGGGGGGGGCGGTACGACAGTCCCAGATTTCCATTGAGTTCTTCCCGGCTCCACTCCCCCTCATTTCTTCCCTGCCACCGGTACAACCGGTGCGGAGTTCTTGTCCTCACTGAGGAGTCCTCCCCGACCGAGACTCGATTGCGACCTAGATTTTGGAGTGCCTCTGTTCCCCAAAGGTCTGTCATGGATAGCGGTCTGGTCATCGAAATGGCGATCACCCTGGGACTCCTCGCTCTCTGGACGCAGGCGGCGCGGGGACTGGCGCGGGTCATCGAACTCGTCCCGCGCGATCTCACCGGAGATCAGAGAGCGACCACGCTGGACGGACTGCGGGGTTATCTGGCGCTGTGTGTGATCGTGCATCATGCCTCGATCCACCGCCAATACTGGCAGACCGGCCAGTGGAAGGAGCCCACATCGCTGGTGTTCGCCTGGTTAGGGCCAGCTCCCGTCGCCCTGTTCTTCATGCTGACCGGGTTCCTCTTCTGGTCCAAGGCCATTCAGGGGCACCCCGCCGATCCGGTAAAGTTGTGGGTCGGGCGGGTACGAAGAATTGTCCCGATGTACTTCTTCGCGGGACTGGTCACGCTGTCGATGTTCGCAGTGCTGCAGAGCGGGCTTGGGGATCCGCTGGAGGATTGGGCGAACGATCTGATCAGTGTGGCCTCGGGAGGCTTGGTCGGTTTTCCGCTGTGGCGTCACCAGGTCCACAGTGTCCCACTCAATGCCGGAGTCACCTGGACGTTGCAATACGAGTGGTACTTCTATCTGGCTCTCCCGGTACTGGCGTTACGGGCCACTCCCAAGACGACCGTCGCTTTGGCCGTCGTGTGTGCGGGGCTCGCCGCGACAAACACCGAGGCGGGCATTGCCTGTTTCAACTTCTCCATCGGCATGTTGACAGCGGTCATTCGGTCGCGTGGAACGGTGCCCGCCTGGGTACGGGGAGTTCCTGGACTGCTGCTGTGTGTCTGTTGCGTGGGGCTGCTGGGTCTGGGGGCCGGGAAACAGACCGTCTGGTCATCGATGGCGATGGGGGTGCTGTTCGTGATCGTGGCCTGTGGTCAAGACTTCTTCGGGCTGCTGACCTCGCAGGCGGCCCGCTGGCTGGGAACGATCAGCTACAGCGTCTATCTGTTACACGGGATTGTGCTGTACATCGTGATGCGTCGGGTCCATACGCTGACACCCATCGGAAGTCTGTCAGACACCGCATATTGGTTTGTGGTCGCGGGAGCCGGACTGCTGACGGTACTCTGCTCAGCTGTCACGTACAGCCTCATCGAGCGGCCGTTTATCCAGTCGCGCCCGGCACGAACTCCGCAGGCCGTTTGAGCGGAACTTCACGCGGTCCCGAGCCAGTTGTAGCTGCCCCTTGCCAAAGGGCGGGCTCGCACACCCATTCGCTCACGTTCTGCAGAAACGTGTCGACCGTAGAATATCTCGCGAATGCGCGAATGAGATCGAGATCCCCGGTCGGTCATTCGGTGGGCCAGCACATCACGAGGAGAAAAACCACAGCACAAACTCCTGCGACTACGAACCATACGGTCGCAGTCAGCCCCGAGGAAAGGCTTCCCACGATCACGCCAAACAGCCCGCAGAAGGCAAATAACGCCAGTGCCTGAGTCCGCTGGTTCTCCCCACCCACGGAGATTTCGACCAGACGCAACAGCTCCACAAACAGTTCGGAGAGGAGGTCATTCATATTCGGCCTCGACAAGTAACACTCGTTGGATTCCGCGTGTTCCGATAGTATCGCAAACTCGCCCGATGTATCCACAACTGCGTCACACGACACACCCACACCATGCCCGAACTTGTCATTCACCCGCTGCCCGAGACCGTGGCCCCCGCTGATTTGGCCGGGGGAGTCGTGGTAGTGATTGATGTCCTGCGGGCGACGACGGTCATCGTCCAGGCGCTGGCTCACGGGGCGCGAGCGGTGGTCGCGTCAGCTTCGATTGAAGAGGCACATCAGGTCGCCAGTCGCTGGCCCACGCCGGACCGGTTGCTCGGCGGCGAGCGACAGGGAGTGAAGATCGCGGGGTTCGACCTCGACAACTCGCCGTTCAGTTACTCCCCCGAAGTCGTCGCCGGGAAGACGATCATCTTCACGACCACCAACGGCACACGAGCGCTGCGCTGGGCCGAGCAAGCCGCAGAGATTCGGATCGCCGCTTTCGCCAATCTCACCGCTGTCGTCGAGAGCCTACGCGAGGAAACTCGCCCGGTGCATCTGCTGTGTGCGGGAACGGACAACCGCATCACCGGGGAGGACTTGCTGGTCGCGGGGGCGATTGCCGAGGGACTCACTCAGTTCTTCACGATCCACCGCGAGTCGCAGATCTTCGCCGAGTTCTGTCGACAGCACGGGGGCGACTCGGGCGAGCGGCTCACCACCATGCGAGACAGCGCGGGCGGGCGGAATCTCGTAGAACTCGGGTTCGATCGAGACATTGAACGCGCCAGCCTGATCGATCTGTTCTCCGTGGTCCCGGTACTCGATCAACTCAGTGGCGAGTTGCGCATCACTTGCTCATAGAAAAAGCCCAGTGGTTGCAACCACTGGGCTTTCCACTGATCGTTGCTGCTACTTCGCCACCGGCGCTCTGGCAGACATCGTCGGTAACGCGGGGGCGTCGGCATTGTAGTACTTGTCGTACTGGGAGTAAGCCACGCTGTCGTCGCTCGCGTAGTTCACATCGTTGATGATGACTCCATACAACCGAATGCCGTGCGAGTCGATCAGCTCGCGGGCCCGTTCGGCAGAGGCCCGCTTGTTCTTGCCCATTCGCACGACCAGCAACAGCCCATCGATGAACGGCGAAACGATGGCCGGGTCACTGACAGCAAGGATCGGAGGCGTATCGATGATGATCACATCGTACATCGGCCGGGCATGGTTCAGCATCTCGGGCAGACGCGGCGACGAGAGCAGCTCTGCGGGGTTCTGGGGACAGAGTCCAGCGGTCAGCACGGACAGGTTCTCTAGGCGAGTGGTCCGCACAGCTGTTTGCCATTCGATCTCGTTCAGCAGCACATCGGTCAGCCCGATATCCTGGGGTAGGGCGAACAGCGTGTGCATCGTGGGACGCCGCAAGTCGGCGTCAATCAGCAGCACCTTCTTGCCCGACTGGGCGATGGCAATCGCCAAATTGGCCGAGGTGGTCGACTTGCCGTCCCCCGGTTCCGCGCTGGTGATCTGAATGATCTTGTCTTTGGTGTCCTTGGTGCTGTGGTAGATCGTCGTGCGGAACGAGCGATAGGCTTCCGCCTCACGCGAACCCGGTCGGTGATAGTAGACCAGTGCCGGGCTGAGGCCGTTTTGACTCGCCAGGCGTTCGGCAGCAGCTCCGCCCTTGAAGTGGGGGATCGCCCCCATCACGGCGGCTCCGATGACGTTCCGGGTCTCTTCGGCAGTCTTGAGGGTCGTATCGTACCACTCGCGGAAGTAGGCGAGGCAGAAGACCGACATTAGGCCCAGAATGCCGCAGGCTCCGACGATCTTGAGCACCCGCTTCATCGATCGATCGACGCGAACCTCATTCGTCCGGCTGAGTGTGTAGCCTTCCTGATCGCGGTTGAGATCGAGGTCGGTGATCTGCTTGACGACGGAATCGAGGTCTCGCTTCATGCGCGAGATGTCATCCTTGTATCGCTGGTCCATCACTTCGTAGGTACTCGCGTCCTTGGCCTCCTTCACGGCAACCCCATAAGCAGTGGCCAGACTGAGCTTCTCTTCCTGCAACTCATCCACCCGGCTTTCCAGAATCGTCAGATACGTCTGTGCGATATTGGTGTTGCTCTTGTTCGCTGGGGAACCATCCTGGCGATCGATCCCGAGAGGAGGCGGCGTGAGTCCCTGTCGCTGATAGAAGTCGAGGATCGTGTCGATCTGACGACGAACGTTGCGGATATCCGCATGGTTCTCGCCCAGAACCTGCAACAGACGCCGTTCCAACAGCTGGGCGGTCAGCAGCTGCTGATCGAGCTCTGCCTTGCCCATCGGAGTACTGAGCAGGCCGCCAGTGCCGCCCCCTTCTCCGCCCGCTCCCCCGGAAGTTCCGGCAGCGATCGAGTTCAACACCCAGGACTGGAGAGACTCCCGCTCCTCGGGATTCGCCATCATCGTCTTCAGCAGTTCGATTTTGATTTTGGTCTTGCGCAGCTGGTCTTCATTCAGCCGCACGCGGACACCGAGGTCCTGCATCGCGGCCTGATAGGGGCTGGGGACGGCGGTGGGGACGCCTTGAACCGTGACGACTTGAGAAGTGCTGATGAAGACGGGCACCTTCTCACGCCACTTCGCGTACTCGTTCTCCAGCACAGAGAGGTCCTTGACCATCTCGGTCTGATGCTCCAGTCGGTTCTTCAGGAGTTCCTGGGCTCCCACGCCTTTTCTCGATGCCAACCAGTCTTCGTAGGCCGACACGACAGCGGAGACGACTTTCTTGGCGACTTCCTTGTCCGCATTTGTGCAAGCGATGGAGAAGATGTTGTCGAAGGAGGAGTCCTGCCCGGCAGTTCGTTTCACTTCGAGGTTCTCCCAGACTTCTTTCGTGGGATCTTTGGCCTGGCCAAACAACGCGTGGAGTCCATGCTTTTCCAGGGCGATCCGGGCGACTTCATCTCCCTTGATGACGGAGATCTGTTCGCCACGGTCGCCGTAGCGGCGAGCTTCCTGGTCGCTGACACTGGCCTTCTTGGAGACCATGACCTGTGTGTGGGCCACGTAAACGGGCCCCAGATACAGATAGGCCAGCACTCCCAGAGCGCATCCCGCGATCAGGCCCAGCGCCAAGAATTTCCACATTGAGATCGCGAACCGCACGATATCGATCGAGCGGCCTTCTTGCGACTTGCGGAATCCCAGCGGGGCGAAATCGACTTCGGGTTCGCCAGTGGGTAGCTTGGATCGGTCACTCACGTCTCGGTCTCCATCAGGCAATCCCACATCTGTTCATGCAGGTTGAAATTCCAGATGACTGGGAATGTCCGGGGTTAGTTCGCGCCGCAGGACTGGGGACGGCGGCTCGCGTTCTTGTAATACGCCAGTGTCTGCTTCAGTCCCTCGTGCAAGCTCACTCGCACGGAAAACCCGAGGTCACGCTGTGTGGCGGAAATGTCCGCCCACGAGTGCAGGACATCCCCCACCCGAGGTGGCATGAACTCTGGACAGAATGGCAGTTCGAGTTCGTCACAGATCAGCTTCAGGAGTTCCAGCACACTGATCGTCTCGCCACTGGCCACGTTGAAGACCTTGCCGGAGACCCCTTCGGCTCGTGAGGCTAGGATGTTCGCATCGACCACGTTCTCGACGAACACAAAGTCGCGAGATTGCTCCCCACTTCCGTAGATACGAGGAGTACGCCCCGCCACCAATGCGCTTGCAAACAACGGAATCACCGCCGAGTAAGGGCTCTGTGGATCTTGCCGAGGCCCGAACACGTTGAAGTAGCGGAGACGCACGATCTCCATCTTGTAGCAGGCCGCAAACGCTTGGCAGTAGTACTCGCCCGCGAGCTTGGCAGCTGCATAGGGAGAGAGGACTTCGGGGGTGTGCGACTCTCGCTTGGGCATTTCGGGCGAGTCACCGTAAGCACTGCTCGACCCGGCGTAGACGATGCGACGGACACCCGCCTTGCGGCTGGCATCGAGCAGATTGACGGTGCCGGTCACGCACACGGCATGGGTGTCGAGTGGTCGTTCGATGCTGAGTGGGACCGAAGCGAGGGCGGCTTGATGGAAGACAACCTCGACCCCTTCGACCGCCTTGGCGACAGCGACCGGGTCGCGCAGGTCTCCCTCGTGGAAGTCGACCGAGTCTCCCAAGTGAGCGAGATTAGCCAGCGAGCCTGCACACAGGTTGTCGAGTACCCGCACGCGGTTCCCCTCGGAAACCAAGCGAGACACGATGTGCGAACCGATGAACCCCGCACCGCCAGTGACGAGAAAACGAGCCACGAGAACCTCTCCGTTGTTGAAGAACACGACTGATCGACAAGCCTAGCTCAACAATCGCGATGATGCCGGAAAGAAGCATGAGGCATTCTGGACCGGCCAGCGGGTTGGAACGGCAGCAACGACGCGATGTGTGAGAGCCGCACGCCTTACGATCGGTTTGATTGGGAATGGCGGATTGATCGGTACGACCACTACGAAGAGGGGTCGGGCTTCCGTCTCGTGTGTGCCTCTGAAAGGTAGTTAACCGCCCATTTCTGCTCTCTCTCCCCGCGAGCAGCTGGATGGACAGGGACGGCATCACTGCGGGGGAGGGGGAAAAGGCGAGTGGCCAGTGAGAACCTACCCGTCAGACTTCCGAAGTCTCTGAAGACTTCGGAAGTCTTTGGGGACGCGAAGTCTGGCCGCTCGCCCAAAGGGATACTGGCAGCCGACTTTTCTGACGCACACACGAAATGGGCCGAGCTACTGCTCGCCAGCCTTCCACAACCCGTGAGCCTCTAACCTTCGGTAGAGCTTGGCCCTCGGAATCGCGAGTAGATCGGCGGCGAGTTGTTTACTGCCCCCCGCCCGAGCGAGAGCCGCCTCGATCTGTTCCTTCTCCATACGCAGCAGCAACTCCTCCAACGGCACCTGTTCCATGGTCGGCGGCGGACTCACCGACTGAGCGTCTTGTCCTGCCCGAAAGCGGAACGGGAGATCGCGGACACTTATGAGTGGACCCGCACTGGCCAGATGGGCCTCGCGAACGACGGCAAACAGTTCGTCCAATTGGCCCGGCCAGTTGTAGGCTTGCAGCTGCTCCCACACATCGGGACTGAAGCCGGTGAGTTGCTTCCGGGGCTGGTTGACCGAGTTGCATTCCTCCAGTGATTGCTGAGTCAGAAGCGGGAGATCCTCCGGACGATTTCGCAAGGTGGGGAGTGTGACCTCCAGCACTCCGAAGCGATCTCGAAAGGCCGGGAGGAGTCGTTCTCCTTCCACGAGAGCGTCCAGCGCCGAGTCCGAAGACAACATCCAGCGCACCGCTTCTGGACCCGGCGACAGATCGACCTGCTCGGTGAGTTTTAGCTGCCACTCGCGGGGCAGGCTCTCGACAAATTGCAGCAGTACCGCGCCCACACGTAACACCGGGATCGGCAGTTCCTCGCGGTCGGGATTCAGCAACCGCCCGAGAATCTCGCTGAGCTGTTTCGAGGGGAGTCGGCAATCAACCGGCACGAAGGCTCGAATTCGAGTCTCCCCGGCATAGTGGACCGCGCGGGCGAGATGCTCCTTGCCCGTCCCCGCTGCGCCGCTGAAAGCGATGGTCGTGGGTGACGCGACAGCAAGCTGTAACTGGGCCAGCACGCGACGCATTGCGGAGCAGCGGGCGACCACCTGCGTCAAGGCATACCGCTGTCGCAGCTCGGTCTTCAGGGCCGACAGCTCCGCGTGCAGCTCTGACTCGGCCGGAATGGGAGAGAGTCTCAGCGGCGACTGCGGCAGTCCGATCATCCCCAGCCAGCGAAGTGACTCGGGCTTCTCGGGATCGGCATCCAAGGGCGGCAGCGGAAAGAAATGGGCCACACGGTCGAGGCTCTGCCCCGCGCGCGTCAGGAGGTGGACGCGATGCGAAGCGGGGACAACGCCGCTCGGCGGACAGAGCGAAGAGAGCAGCGTCGTGATCTCGCCCGGCACACCATCGGAGTGGACCTCGCACACCTTGCCGATCAGATCCCCAGCGGCCCAGCCGGTGAGCCGCTCAAAACCGCGATTGAAGAACAGCACGACCCGACGTGAATCGACGACGAAGACCGGCTGCTCCGTCAGGCTCAGCCACTCGGGCAGACCGCCGCGTGTTCGGGATCGCCGGGGCATGAGGGAGTTCCTGGATGATGTGGTAGCTCGGGGCAGCTCATGGTATCGAAATGTAGGCGATGTCGCTCCGCGACTCGCATTCCGTACGCGGGAAGACTCATCCCTCAGGGCATCCCTCGAAATGCATGTGGTGTTCGACGGGAGAAATCTCAGTCGCGGAGCGACGTGAGCTACGTAGGCGATGTCGCTCCGCGACTCGCATTCCGTACGTCGATCAACTCTCTACCGGGCAATCCCCCCTTCCCCGTGAATCGGCTTTCTGTAGTGCCGAAAGCTCCCCGAAACCAAGTGTGCCTTCTCGGGATTCTCCGCAATGTATCGACGGTATTTGTCGTACTCCTCGATACTGCGAATCAGATGGTCGAACTGTTCGACTTGCCAGAAGGAACCGGTATGCACGAGTTGATGTCGTTGACTGACTTCGCTTGCCGGATTCTCTCGCAACCACTTGTTGATCATCGTCGCGGTGTAGTGCTTCCAGGAAGTACATTGGGTGATCAATGAACCTTCCTCTCGAAACGCGACCAAGAGATGAACATGATTCGGCATGACCACCGCATCTGTTAGAACGTATCGGTCCATGTCAAAGTGCAGCAAGCTGTCCATGACGATCTTCGAGATCGCTGACTCGCGAAGAACGCAGGCTCCAGCAGCTGCATCGAGTCGCTCATCCCAAGCAGTAAACAACAACCACTGGAGGTTGCCACGTGCCACCGTCGGCAGTTGAGAGAGTGAGCGTTTCCAGTCCCCTTCGGGATCAATTCGATGTTCTCTGAGAAGCTCTTGACGCTGTCGACTCAAGCAGACAATGGATTCTCTGGGGAGCGAATCGGCGGTTCGCCACGTGATAAAGACAAGCGTGCCCGTTTGTGCCCAGTGTGGAAGCTGCTTCCACGCAATCGTGTGTTCCTGCTTCGGATCGAAGAACTGCAATCCCGAGGGGATTCCTTGGAGTGAGTCATGATTGGACATTGCAGATTACCAAGCGAGAAGTCTTGGAGTGTGCGGAATGCGAGTCGCGGAGCGACGTCGTCTACGTAGCTCATGTCGCTCCGCGACTGAGATTCCCTCTGTAACTCAGCGTTCCGATATTGCAGGCAAGCCCAGTGAATCAGTCTTCCCGTCAGGCGAAATGCGAGTCGCGGAGCGACATCGCCTACGAGCGGCGGTTGATCGGGACGAAGTCGCGGGCTCCGTGGCCGGTGTAGATCTGGCGGGGGCGGGCGATCTTTTGCTCGCTATCTTGCAGCAGTTCGGCCCACTGAGCCAGCCAACCCACGGTGCGAGGAATCGCGAACATGACGGGGAACATGGTCACCGGCAGGCCCATCGCCTGGTAGATCAGACCCGAGTAGAAGTCGACGTTGGGATAGAGCTTGCGCTTGATGAAGTATTCATCGTTGAGGGCGATCTTCTCGAGTTCGAGGGCAATCTCAAGCAGCGGATTCCGGCCCGTGACTTCGAACACCTCGTCGGCAGTTTGCTTGATGATCTTGGCCCGGGGGTCGTAGTTTTTGTAGACCCGATGGCCGAACCCCATCAGCTTGCACTTGCCCCCCTTCACTTGATCGATGAACGACGAGACGTTCTTCACATCGCCGATCTCCGCCAGCATCTTGAGGACCGCCTCATTCGCCCCGCCGTGCAGCGGACCATAGAGCGCCGCAGCTGCACCGGCGAGAGCGCTGTACGGGTCGGCCTCGGAGGAGCCAATCGCTCGCATCGCGTTGGTCGAGCAATTCTGCTCGTGATCGGCGTGCAGGATGAACAGGATGTCGAGTGCCTTGGCCAGCACGGGGTGCGGCTCGTGCGTCGACTCCATCATCTTGAACATCATGCTGAGGAAGTTCCCCGTATAGCTCAGCTTGTTGTTCGGGTAGTTATACGGATACCCCTGGCAATGGCGGTACGAGAAGGCGGCGATCGTCGGGGCCTTGGCGATCAGGCGGCAAATCTGCTTGTTGCGCGAAGCGGGGTCGCGCACGTTCTTGGCCTCGGGATAGAAAGTCGACAGACCCGCAACCGTACTGATGAACATCCCCATCGGGTGGGCGTCGTAGCGGAACCCCTCCATCAGCTGCTTGACGTTCTCGTGAACGACAGTGTGCCGCTGAATCGATTGTTCCCACTGCTGCAACTGGTCGCAGTTTGGCAGCTCTCCATTCAGCAACAGGTAAGCCGTCTCCAGGAAGTTGCTGTGCTCGGCCAGCTGCTCGATGGGATAGCCCCGGTAGCGGAGGATACCGGCATCGCCATCAATGTCGGTGATGCTGCTGCGGGTCGAGGCCGTGTTGAGGAACCCGGGGTCGTAGCTCATCATCCCGAATTCGGCATCGGTGACCTTGATCTGCCGCAGGTCAGCGGCGCGGATGGTCCCGTCCGTAATGGGAAGCGTGTACGTTTTCCCGGTCCGGTTGTCGGTCACTGTCAGAGAGTCCGCCATCACATGCCTTTCCTGCGCCTGCACGATGGGAGGCCGTCCGATCCGCTGGAGAGCCTCCCACTTTTCACTCGGTGAGGTTATTCGATCCCCGTCGCTGTTGCCACTTCGGTCACGGAATCTTGAGCGTCGGAATTGGAACTCGGACAGCTCGCTGTCAGAATGCGGACTTGCAATCGCGAGCGGTTGGTCATCCCCTGTCCATTGGACCTTTCGGTTTCAGGGGCGGGGTAGCGTAAGGAGAGGTCGACGATGGCTCGAATTGTCTCACTGTCGATCTTGTCGACGCTGATCGTCATTTTGGGGCTGACGTTCTTTCGCGTCCTGGCCCCGTTTGTGATGCCGCTGTTTCTGGCCGGAGTGACGACGCTGCTGGTTCAGCCGTGGTTCCAGAAGCTGATCGTGCGCATGAAGGGGCGGGTCCGGGTCGCAGCGGCATTCCTCTCGGTCGGGGTGTTGATGGCGATTTTGATCCCAGTCACGGTCGCGACATTACTGGCTTCACTCGAACTGTATACGATCGCCAACACCGTGACGGATGAGGAATTCTTGAAGCAGGCCGGGGCCAAGGTCAGCCTCAAGGCGGGCGATCTGAATGCCAAGGCCGACCAACTCATCGGTCAGGCGGTCGACTTCGCCAACGGCTTCCTGCCCCAAGATCGCCAAGCCAACCACGCCGCCGCCAAAGAGATGATTCGCGAGAAACTCCGGGACTCCCTCACCGGGCTCGGAGATCGTTCGCTGGGAATCCTGGGACCGACAGTTTCCAAGACAGTCGACATCGTCGGACTGCTGCTCTCGACGACCGTCATGCTGTTGATTGGACTGACGATCTACGTGATCGCGCTGTACTACTTTCTGGCAGACGGCCCCGCGTTACTCGCCGCCGCCGAAACTCTGATCCCCGTCCATGTCGACTACCAGAGAGAGCTACTCCGAGAATTCGCCACAGCTGTCCGCAGTGTGGTCCTAGCCACGTTTATGGCGGCGATTGCCCAGGGGATTGCCACGACCGTCGCACTCGAAATGTTTGGCTTCGGGCATGTCTTTGCGATTCTGATTCTCTCGACCATTTTCTCGTTGATTCCGCTGGCTGGGGCGTGGATAGTTTGGGCACCGTTTGCGATCAGTTTGTTCGCGAGTGGGCACTGGATTCAGGGGCTGGTGCTGACTTCGTACGGGATTGTGGTGGTCGGAATGCTCGACAATCTCGTGCGGGCGTATGTCCTCAACACCGATACCAAACTGCATCCGCTGCTAGCGCTCGTGAGCGTGTTGGGAGGGATCCAGACACTGGGGTTGTGGGGCGTGTTCATCGGGCCGATCGTGGCGTCGTGCTTGTACGCCCTGGTGCGGATTTTCAATACGGAGCTGTTCGCTCTGTCTCGGGAGCGATTCGGCATGGCACTGGGTGATGGTTCAATCTTGGGGTCTGGATTAGCGGCGATGGATCGCGAATCGCCACCACCGGCTACTCCGGTTACTCCCGTTGTGGCCAACCCTTTACCCTCTTCAGTTGCGGGCCAGACATGATGGGAACGTGCGATCTGTTTCTGAAGCGATCTGTTGCGAGGCAGCCTGTCCGTCTCGGCATCCTCTCCATACTGTTTTTCGTGTCGGGGTGCGTATCCTCTGCCATCGCTGAAGACCCGGAAGATACACCCGACCCGGCTCCGCAAGTCCCGCTGGTTCCGGTGGTCAACATCACCGACAAGTGGACTGTCCTCGTCAATCCCGCCCGCCCTCGTCCCGGCATCATCGAGTTCACGGAGAAGTCTCTCATCCAGAATGTCCCGGAGTTCAAACTCCTCGGTCCCTCGGTCGGACATCCTTTCTGTCTCGGAGATTTCATCGTCGATGGGAAGTGGGCCACGGTCCAAGGAGCAGTACAAGTCACCGAAGGAAAGAACGCCCTCCTCTCTCTCGCCACAGCTGACCAGTTCGAACTGGAAGGGGTGATCAATCAGGAGGGGATCGGCGGCTGGCTGATGCTACTGGGCTGGAATCAGGGTCACGGTTTCTCGCTGTCGAATGTCGCACTCAAAGACAGCGGGTCTCCGTGGTTCGTGTGTGAGTACCGGGCTGCGGAGGCCATCGCGGTGACTAATAACGAGGTCAAGCAATTTCAGTGGAAGGGTGACCAGCCGTTTCACATGATCGTCAAAGACAAACTCCTGTCGGTCACGGTCGGAGAGACTGCTGTCATTAAAGAGTACCCGCTGGACAACTACACCGCCGGGCAGATCTATCTTGGAACCTATGACACCAAGTACGGCCCCCGCCCCGTGAAGATCCGGTCGCTCCGCATTCGAGCGGCTGTGGAGAAGCCCGAAAAACCGAAGAAGGGGAAGCTTCCCGTCCAGAAAGCCGAGTGACACCGAAGCCCGCAACACTCGAACCATACCAACGCCTAGATCGCCTCGGTCCCAAACCGCTATTGATTGCATTTCCTCCAAGCCCTGGTGGGACGCTGTCCAGAACTCGCCCACTCGCAGGCCGGCTGTTGTGAAGCGAGTCCTGGCATGTCTTGTATGGCTCAAGGCAGCAGCAATTCCAGGGCAGGAGTTTCCAAGCCGGAGCTTGGCAACGAAAGGTCCATTGAAGACGAGTCCTGCCGCAGAAAAAATGATGCTGGTACTTGGCAACTCGCTATGAGCTTGCTGTGGCGAGCGGGGGATGGCCGCTCGGGCATTCTGCAATTCGCCGAAATAAAGCGAGACTCCTCCCTCATGATAAAATTCCGGGAGAGAAGCGATTCGCGGCCAGCTGGCGGAATGCCAGGACTTGAGTCGATCTAAGGGGATCTCTCGATGTGAGCTTTGAGGTTCGCCAAACCGGTCTCGAAGTCCTTGCCGACCATTTTGTCCATGTTCATGAACAGACACATGACCTTGCCCATGAATGGATGGGGACCGAACATGGCCCAAGTGACCTGCGTGGAATTGTCTCGAGAGGTCAGGGTGAACTCGGCGGTGTTGCGGGCTGTAAAGGGGCGGAAGAAGTCGAGCTGGATGAGGACTTTCGACGGGGCGTTTGCTTCGAGGATTTCCTGGCGGCCCTTGCCCACCTTGTTGTTGCCGTCCCATTCGTAGATGGCACCGACCCCGCGTGCCGACCCACTGTGGGATTTCTGCATGGTGAGATCCATCGTCTCCCACGGCGACCACGACTCGGATTGGTGGAAGTCGCTGAGGATCGCAAAGATCGGCTCGGGGGGAGAATTGATGGAAATCGAGCGCTCAATCCGAAAGATGTTCGGCTGGGTCGCCGCGTAAGCCAACACAGCAGCGATCAGGACAGCCAAGGCGATGCCCGCGTACAACAGATAGTCCATGTGAAATCCTCGGAGGGGCTCAACTTGGAACGTGACGGATACGCGACAGCCTCTTCATCTTCGCCACGGCAGAACGGATCGCAACCTGGAATCTCGCAACACCAGACCGCTCCACAATAGCACGCCGACCACCACTGCAGGTGCGAATCCCTCGCCGACTCGCACATGCGTCGCCACCGCACCTCCGAGATATCCCGTGAGCAGAATCGCACCCAGCACAGCTGTTTGGGGAATGGCATACAACACGACACTGACCAAGGCGACCATGCCGATGATCGGAGCCACTTGGGGGTCGTAGCCGAACTTGGCGAACCCCGCCAGCGCCTCCGGCTGTTTGGTCGCCCCCATCACTCCGCCAATGGCGATCATCAGTGCGGGCAGTGTACTCAGTACGCGCCCGACCCACAGCAGGGCTTTCGACTCGGACGCGGGAGGTTGTGCAGTGGACATGAGTATGACTCGTGGTGGAAGGTCGAGGTGCCAGTTACCTGTCTCGTGTCCGGCAGCACGGTGACTTCCGTGCCGCCCCCACGAGCTTCCAAGCCCCAGTCTACCGTCCGTGCCGATCGGTTCAATGACACTTCTGAGCTGGTCCGGTGGGACGTGGGTGCATCTCCAACGTCGGTGCCCCGACCCAAAGGGGTCACGCACCGTAGCCCAGGGTTGCCCGCGCAGCGGGAAACCCTGGGTTGGCGATCGATGACGCGAGTTCCAACCCCCACGGGGTTGCGTCAGGCGTGGGACGCAAC